>CABZDR010000007.1 GCA_902524535.1 uncultured Pelagibacteraceae bacterium | reverse complement strand
ATTTGGATTGGAAAAAAAATAGATGATATCAATATATTTAAATTTGTATTTTTTGTTACATTACTTTTATCTTTTTCATGTTTTTTCTTTTCAAAAATTTCTTCAATAACTTTTCTGTTTATTTCAATTTTTCTCATAAGATTTTCAGGTCAAGGCATGATGTCTCATACTGCAACTACAACAATTTCAAGATATTTTACAAAATCTAGAGGAAAAGCTTTAAGTACTAGCTGGTTTGGTCTCTCTAGTGCTGAATTTATATTACCTGTTTTGATTGTATATTTACTTACCACCACCTCTTGGCAAAATATTTGGATATATATATCAATTTTAGTTTTGATATTTCTTCCAATTACTTCTTTTATTTTAGTAAAAAATTTAAACTTTGAGTCTAGAGAGGAAACAAACAAAAAAGAATTTAATCAAAAAATAAAACAATGGAAAAGAATTGAAGTTCTAAAAGATTATCGATTTTATATCGTTTGTTTAAATATGTTAGCAATGCCGTGGATTGCAACAGGCGTATTTGTTTATCAGTCTTTCATAACAGAATCCAAAGGGTGGGGTACTTATGTAATTGCCCAATCTTTTATGGTTTATTCTGTTTTATCAGTAATAACCTTACTTCTTGCAGGATTTTTGATTGATAAATTTACAAGTAGAAAATTACTTATTTTTATGAATATTCCATTATTAATTTCAACTATAGTCTTAATGTATTTTGATATTTCATTTTCAGCTTTTTTATTTTTAGGTTTAATAGGGATATCCAATGGACTTGCAAACGTATTAGGTTCCTCTACATGGGCAGAAATTTATGGTGTTAGACACATTGGTTCCATAAAAGCTCTAACTACAGCATTAATGGTTTTTTCAACGGCATTTGGTACTGCATTATTTGGTCTTTTAATTGATACAGGATTTTCAATAGAACAGGTTGCTTTAGTATCATTTATTTATATTACTTTATCTGCCGTCTTATTGTTTTTTGTCAGAAATAAGCTGAATCCTAAGTATTTACAAAATTCTCCTTGATTTTTTAAAGATCACTGTGTAGATACTCCGCATGGCTAGAGTTACTGTTGAAGACTGTGTTGATAAAGTTGATAGTCCCTATGAATTGGTTTTAGTTGCAAAGGAAAGAGCTGCACAACTAAGTTCCGGTGTTGAGCCAACTCTTGATAAAGACAATGACAAAAATACTGTGATTGCTTTAAGAGAAATAGCTAGTGAAAATGTTAAAGTTCAAGATCTAACAGAAGCTGCAGTATATAAACTACGTAAACATGTAGAGCAAAT
Organism: uncultured Pelagibacteraceae bacterium; assembly: GCA_902524535.1. Classification (GTDB taxonomy): domain Bacteria; phylum Pseudomonadota; class Alphaproteobacteria; order Pelagibacterales; family Pelagibacteraceae; genus Pelagibacter. The sequence continues at coordinate 7,426 of CABZDR010000007.1, read as the reverse complement.
TGATGAAGGTGCAGAAGATGACGAGGATATTGGTGATGATTTTGAAAATTTATATAAAGGTGAAATCTCAAAAAGTGGTGCTCCGATTTTACCATCTAAACGAGCACGGAAAACTCCTGAGAAAATCCAAGTATCAAAAGACGACTTAGCAGAATTATCAGAAACAGCTAAACCAGAGGTGTTAGATGAAACATTATCTGATGATGCAGGGTCAGATCAAGCAGATGTATCATTAGAACAAGTTTCTGAAAGCGAAGACAAAGCAGTTGACGATACTGATACTTCAAGTTCCTAGAATAACTAATTACTAAACTCTTCTATAATTTTTTGCCGATGTTCATCTAGATCAGGTATGTCGCCCCTTGTTTTCTCATCTTTATAAGAAGACATCTTGATTGGGTTACCTGCTAATTTAAAATCCCCAACAACTTTGTGAAACGCTTTAACAATCATGTTTCTAGATTCTACCTGAGGGTTTTCAACAGCCTCTTTGATATTAAAAATAGGTCCACATGGAATTCTTTCTTTTTCCATTTCATTAACCCAATCACTTGTTTTTTTACTTGATAATTTTACCTCTAAAATTTTTTTAAGTTCATCCATATTTTTTGCTCTAGATGAATTGTTTGAAAATTTTGGATCGTTAATTAACTGCGGGATTTTTAAAAGATTACATAGTTTTTCAAAAAGCTTATCATTTCCAGCTGCAATTATTATATAACTATCCTTAGTTTTGAAAGCCTCAAATGGAGCAATCGATGGATGACGTGATCCCATTGGTTTTGGAATTTCATTTTTAGATAGATAACGTGCTATTGCATTTTCCAAAATAGCAATTTGACAATCAAGCATTGAAACATCTATGAACATTCCTTTACCCGTTTTTTGTCTATCATAAAGAGCAGCGTTAATACCAATTGCTGTGAAAAGTCCAGCAGTTATATCTCCAATTGATGTACCAACTCTTGTTGGCTCAGAATCTGGTTGACCGGTAACACTCATTAATCCACCCATACCTTGGACCACCATGTCGTAGGCTGGCAATTCTTTTAATGGACCTGTTTGACCAAAACCTGATGCAGATGCATAGATCAGTTTAGGATATTTTTTACACACATCTTTCCAGCCGTACCCCCATTTTTCCAAAGTTCCTGGTTTAAAATTCTCAACTAAAATATCCGCTTTAGATAAAATTTTATCAAAAATTTTTTTATCTTCATTATTTTTTAAATTTAAAGCGATACTTTCTTTTCCTCTATTCAAAGACATGAAATAAGCAGAATAATCTTTGATAAAAGGCCCAAATTTTCTAGAATCATCTCCAATTTCTGGAGCTTCAACTTTAATTACTCTTGCCCCCAAATCTGATAATATCATTGTACAGTAGGGGCCTACCAATACTCTTGTTAAATCAACTACAAGTAGGTTTTTTAATGGTCCATCCATATTTTATTAAATAATCTCATGAGTTTTTGACGACTTGACTCTTATTAATAAGTTCACTTTAATTGAAATATTAAAAATAACAATAGAGGGAAAAAATAATGTTAAAAAGAATATCTTTATATTTTACTTCATTAGTTTTTGTATTTACTACTATTGGTTCTGCTTATGCGGTTACGCTAAAAGCAAGTCACCAGTGGCCTGGAACACCAAGAGCTGATGGATCTTTTGACCCACGTCATGAAATGGTTCAAATCATTGCTGATGAAGTCAAAAAAGCAAACGTTGGAATAGATATCAGAATTTATCCAGCTAAATCATTATATAAACCAAAAGAGCAATGGAAACCAATGACAACAGGTCAGTTGGATATTTCAGCTTTCCCATTAGCATATGCATCAAAATTCCATCCAGAATTTGACGCAACTTTAATGCCGGGAACAGTGAAAAATCATGATCATGCATTAAGATTTAATAAAGGTCCAATGATGACTGAGATTAAAAAAATCATTAACGATGCTGGTGTTGTAGTTTTATCTGATGCTTGGTTAGGAGGTGGTTTTGCTTCAAAAACAAAATGTATAAAAAATCCTAGCGATGCAAAAGGTCAAGTTATGAGAGCCGCAGGTAAAGCATTTAACCAAATGTTAGAAGCAGCAGGAGCTGGTATTCAAAGTATGCCATCATCTGAAATTTACACTGGTTTGCAAACTGGTGTACTTACGGGTGCTAACACTAGTTCAGGAAGTTTTGTAAGTTACAAAATTTATGAACAAGTTTCATGTGCAACTCCTCCAGGAAAATTTGGACTATGGTTTATGTATGAACCAATTTTAATGTCTAAAAAGTCTTATGATGCTTTAAGTTCTAAGCAACAAAAAGCTTTGATGAAAGCTGGTAAAGTTGCTGAGAAATACATGACAGCTCAAGTAGAAAACTTAGACAAAAAGTTTGAAGATGCTTATAAAGCTGCAGGTGTAAAATTAGTATACATGGATGCAAAAGACCATGCTGCATGGGTAGAGATTGCAAAAAAATCTTCTCATAAGGCATTTGCTGATAAAGTTCCAGGTGGCGATAAGCTAATGGAAATGGCTTTAGCAGTTAAATAAAATAATATATAAAGAACCCCTATTTATTCTTATTAAATAGGGGTTTTTTTATGAAAAAAAAGTATCTTCAATTTTGTGATCTAATAGCTAAAGCATGTGGTGCTTTCGCTGTATTAGCATTGCTCTTATCAATCTTAGTAATCGTTGAACTTGTTTTTGAAAGATATTTTTTTCAAAGAGCAATTACATGGCAAACAGAACTTGTTACGATGTTATTAGTTGCTTCAACTTTTATAGGAAGTGTGTACGTTTTAAGTGAAAAAGCCCATGTTAGCATGGAATGGATTTACGATTTTTTATCAAAAAAAAACATAATTAGATTAAAAATTTTTACATCATCAATAAGTTTACTTTTTTTCTTAATTTTATTTTATTTTGGATTTTTAATGTTTGAGGAAGCTTTTACTAAAAATTATTCAACAGGAACTGTTTGGGATCCACCACTGTGGATACCATATTCGTCTATGATGTTGGGAGCTTTCTTAATGATATTACAATATATCGCAGAAATTATTAAATTAACTGATGACAAGGATTTTAACTAAATGGATCCACTGATTATAGCATTGATTGTTGCAGTATTTACTTTATTGGTACTTTTTTCTGGAATTCCAATTGCTTTTGGTTTGAGTTTTGTTTCGATAGCTTTGTTAGTAACATTTGAGGGAGTTCAAATGCTTGATGTTTTTGCTGAGACATTTTTTGCAGGACTAAACTCTTTTGTGTTACTTTCCATACCAATGTTTATTTTAATGGGAATGGCTGTTGCTAATTCTCCTGCAGGAAAAGATTTATACACAGGCCTGGATAGATGGCTTTGGAGAGTACCAGGCGGATTAGTAATTTCTAATATTGGTGCTTGTTCAATTTTTGCAGCTTTAAGTGGATCTAGCCCTGCAACTTGTGCAGCAATTGGAACAATGGGAATACCTGAAATGAGGAAAAGAGGGTACTCTGATCAAATTGCAACAGGAACGATTGCAGCTGGAGGAACCTTAGGAGTTTTAATTCCTCCGAGTATTGTTTTAATTGTTTACGGAATTGCAACAGGTACATCAATAGGTAGATTATTTTTATGCGGTCTTGTGCCTGGATTCATGTTAGCAGGTATGTTTGCAATTTGGGCTCTTATTCATAGTTATTTTATTGATAAAGATGCTGCAAAAGCTCTGAGGAATAGAGTGAGACCGACTTTAAAGGAAAAACTTGAGGTATTACCAAGAATTCTTCCTTTCTTAGCTATTATTGTAGGTGTTTTGTATGTTCTTTATGGAGGGGTTGCAACACCATCTGAAGCATCTGGAGTAGGAGCATTCCTAGTTTTTGTTTTAATTGCTGTTGTTTACAAAATTTATCAGCCAAAAAAGATTTGGAATATTGTTAAAGTTTCAATGAAAGAAAGCGTAATGATAATGTTCATTATTGCTGCATCATATCTTTTTGCTTTTACTCTTTCACAACTTTATGTAACCCAATCTTTGGCTCAAAGCATGGTTGAACTAAGTTCAAATAAATGGGTCGTATTTATTTTAATTAATATATTTCTTTTGATCGCTGGTTTCTTTTTACCTCCAGTTGCCGTTATTGTAATGACTTCAGCAATATTATTACCAGTGATAACTACATTAGGTTTTGATCCTTATTGGTTTGCTATTGTATTTACAATTAATATGGAGATTGGTTTAATAACACCGCCAGTTGGATTAAATCTTTATATTATAAAAGGAATTACCCCAGACGTTAGTTTGTCAGAAATTTTAAAAGGATCTATACCATTTATGATAATAATGGCTTTAGCTATAGTAATCCTATGTATTTTTCCTGAGATTGTAACATGGTTGCCTGATAAAATAATGGGTAAAGACCTTGGATTTTAAAAAAAAAATAAATAGAAAAATATCTGTTGCTCCAATGATGGATTGCACAGATAGACATGATCGTTTCTTTTTAAGATTGATGAGTAAAAACGTAATGCTCTATACCGAGATGGTTGCTACAAAATCAGCAATTCATGGAGATAGAAAAAAAATTTTATCTTATAGTCCCGAGGAAAAACCTTTAGCTTTACAAGTTGGTGGATCTAATAAAGAAGAATTGGCAGAAGTGGCTAAAATTGCAGAGGATATTGGTTATGACGAAATAAATATTAACTTGGGTTGTCCAAGTAAAAAAGTTCAAAAAAATAAGTTTGGAGCATGTTTAATGAAGGAACCAGATTTAGTTGCAGAATGCATCAATTCAATGGTCAATGCTTGTAAAATACCCGTCACAGCCAAAACTCGAATTGGTTTTGATGACACCGAAGAGTTTGACTATTTAAATAATTTTATTCATAAGATGAGAGATGCTGGTACAAAAACTTTTATATTACATGCTAGAAAAGCAGTATTAACAGGTTTATCTCCAAAACAAAATTTGAATATTCCAAAATTAAATTACAAAATGGTTTATGATATAAAAAAAGAAAATTCTAACTTAGAAATTATTATAAATGGCGGAGTTACTAAAATTGAGGAAATTAAAAGTCATCTAAATTATTGTGATGGCGTAATGATTGGAAGATCAATTTATCAAAATCCGTATTCTTTAATAGAAATTGAAAAAGAAATTTTTAATACAGAAAAAAATCCTACAAGAGAACAGGTTGTAGAAAAACTTTTAGAGTATGTAAATAAGGAAGTAAAATTAGGTACTAAAGTGAATCATATTATGAGACATACCGTAGGACTATATCATGGACAAATTGGTTCAAAAAATTGGAAAAGATATTTAAGTGATAATATGATGGCAAGAGACTCTGATTTTCAAAAAGCTAAGCATATTATGACTATTGTTCAGAATAATGAAAAAGCTAATCAAATAAGCTCATAATGGAATCTGTTAATTCAGTAGAATTACTAAATCTTTTGATAGTCTTATCTGGAGCTGCAGCTGTTGCAGGATTTATGGCAGGTTTGCTAGGTGTTGGCGGTGGTATCATTATGGTTCCAGCTTTATATTATGCTTTTACAGTTTTAGACTTCGATATTGTTACAAGAATGCATTTATCTGTTGGAACATCTTTAGCAATAATTATTCCTACATCTATAATATCCACTAGAACTCATATGGAATATAATGCTGTTGACTTTAAAATGGTAAAATCATTTGGAATTTTTATTCTTTTAGGTGTCATCGCTGGAACATTTTTAGCTGTAAATTTAAAAACCCCAGCTTTGATTTTATTTTTCTCAATATTTGCATTTATTGTAGGATTATTCTTTATTTTTATTAGAGAAAAAATTATGGAAAATCCAAAAAAAATTTCAAATTTTGTAAAAAATATATGTGGCATAATAATTGGCTTCATATCTGTACCGCTCGGAATTGGGGGAGGATCTTTGATGGTACCTTTTATGAGAACTTTTGGTTATGATATAAGAAAATCTATAGGCACAGCTGCAGCGGTTGGTTTTTTAATTGCTTTAAGTGGGAGTATCACAATGATAATAGGTGGAAATATAATTGATAATGTTAACACGCCATTTAGTTTAGGATATATAAACATATTAGGTTTTATAGTATTTGTTCCTGTGACGATGATTATGGCTAGAATTGGGGCTAAAGCAGTGTATAAAATCAACAAAGGATTGTTAAGTAAAATCTTTGGAACATTTTTAATTATTGTTTCTATTAGATCATTCGTGGAGTATTTAACAATAAACTAAGGATATAAAACAATAATACATTTGAGTACATCATGTTCAATCTAAAAGAAATAATTTCATCAATTGCGGATGTAGGTCAAAAATTATTCAAAAAAAGTGTAGTAAAAAAAAATAATTTAGACTCGATCATTTCACTGTGTGATGATTTGATTTCGAATAAGGGTGCAGCATTTGGAATTACCGTAGCAAGAGATATTACTGATTTGTACCACACTTTAACTCCTGAAAATAAATTGTTGTTTTTTAAAAAGATAAATCAAAAATATAAACCCAACCATACTAAAGTAACTGAAGCCATAAATGCATATAAAGAAAAACAAGATGATAAGAATCTTTTTAATTTATTTGCTATTACTGAAGGTAGAAGGAGAGAACTTTTTAGACGAATGAATATGTCACCTAATGGGATTTCAACAATCGTCTCCTTAAGAGAAGATTTATTAAAGATCTTAAAAGAAAACCAAGAATTAAAACCTTTAGATGACGATTTACGCGAGTTATTTAAATCCTGGTTTAACCCAGGCTTCCTTAAATTGCATAAAGTGACATGGAATACTAAAGCTGCAGTTTTAGAAAAAATTATGAAATATGAAAGAGTTCATGAAATAAAAAATATGGACGAACTCAAACGAAGACTAGGTGAGGATAGAAGATTCTTTTCTTATTTTCATCCAGCACTAGAGGATGAGCCAATAATATTTGTACAAGTAGCCTTAACTAATGGATTAGGTAAATCCATTCAAGAGATAATGAAACCAAGAACTGAAGGAGAAAAAAAATATGACACGGCAACTTTTTACTCAATAAGTAATTGTCAACAGGGCCTTGAAAGAGTAACCCTTGGAAACTTTTTGATTAAAAGAGTTGTTTTTGAAATTCAGGAAGAATTACCAAATATCAAAAATTTTGGTACCCTTTCACCGTTAATTGGATTTAGGAATTGGTTTTCATATTTAGACGATAATAAAATTAAAAATATTGTGGGTGATAAATTTTTTGAAAAACTAACCTTTTTAAGATCATCTGATTTAAGAATCGGTGATAAAAGAATCGTAGATAATAAAGATGCTATTATAAAATTAGTAGCTCATTATTTAATGAATGAAAAAAATAAAAAAAAACTTCCTATAAATGATGTATGTAGGTTTCATTTAGGAAATGGAG
>CABZDR010000006.1 GCA_902524535.1 uncultured Pelagibacteraceae bacterium | reverse complement strand
ACCTATTTTGGTTATTTTAATCGAAGTAAATTATTGTTTTTTATTATAATTATGCATAAATAATAGAATGTTTGAAAAATTAGAAGAATTAGCAAAAAATAATAAAAAAATTTCAGATTTTCACATTAGAAGTGGATGGCCACTTGCCTTTCGCCAAACTGGAGAAATTCATAAAGTTCCAGATGTGGTTGTCAAACCCCAAGATTTACAAGACTTGATATCTACTAATTGTAATGAGGTAGAAATGAAAAGATTTAATGACACCCATGAATTAGACTCGTCAGTTACATTAAGTGGTTTAAGATTTAGAGCAAATTTTTACAAAACGATCAATGGTCCTGCTGCAGTGTTAAGAAGGGTAGAAAGCGTTATACCTGAAATGGGACAGTTTGATTTACCACAATCGTTATATGATATAGTCGATATGCACAAAGGTCTTGTTCTCGTTACTGGTCCAACAGGATCAGGAAAGTCAACTACGCTTGCAGCAATTATTAATGAAATTAATAAAACTAGAACATCAAACATCATAACTGTTGAGGATCCTGTTGAATTTATTCATAAGGATTTAAAAAGTATAGTTTCACATAGAGAAGTTGGTAAACAAACAGAAACTTTCGCAAGTGCATTAAAGGCAGCGCTTCGAGAAGATCCAGATGTAATTCTTGTTGGTGAGATGAGAGATTTGGAAACAGTTTCACTTGCACTAACAGCTGCAGAAACTGGTCACCTTGTATTTGGAACACTACATACTAGTGGTGCACCTAATACAATTAATAGAATTATCGATGTGTTCCCTCCAGAGCAACAAGCACAAATTAGAGCGCAAATTTCAACCTCATTAAAGATGGTAGTTACTCAAAGACTTTTAAAAACTAAAGACGGTCAGGGTCGTTGTGGTGCTTTTGAAGTGATGAAGTGTACAGCCCCAATTCAAAACTTAATTAGAGAAGCAAAAATTCATCAGATACCCAGCATCATGCAAACTGCCGTTAAAGATGGGATGATTACAATGGCAAAATCTTTAGAGGATTTAGTCAAGGCAGGAAAAATTGATGCTGGTGCAGGAAAAGAACATTAAAGGTTTCAATCTTTTAGAATTAATTGTTGTTATTGTTATCGTTGGGATAATTTCAGCAACTGCCTATCCTAATTTTTCCAAATGGAAAAAAGAAAGAGAAGTTAGACAGGGCGCAGCGAAAATACAATCATTAATAAAAAATATTAATGCTCAAATTGAGAGAGGAACGTTTGCCTTTGTCCAGGTTCTTATCAGGAGAACTAATAATGCGCTTACGGTACAATCAAAAGGTATGACAATGCAAAACCTTGCTACAAGAATGAATGATGGAAGTAGTGGTTGGAACATAAATAGCGATGAACGATGTCCTGTTAGCCCGACCTCTCCTTATTGGGATACAGACGCTACTGATCCTGGTGATATAGGAAATTATGTTTATGAAATAAGCTTAGAAGATGTCACAACTGATATAAATGAGGGTACAATCTGTTTCTCGAAGGGTGGAAAGTTTTATCATACAGATGGAGATTTAAATCTAGGCTTTCAAAGAAATTTTATATATGTTTGTAGGAGAGACTTTTCTGGTGATAGGTGCGCCTTAGACGTGGAGGACGGCACGGGTAATAATTGGCTAGTACCCGAGGGTGGCGAGGAAAACGACGATTTTTATAAAACGGTTAATTGGACCAGATTTGGAAACGTAACAATTAGTAAAATGAATAATGAATATGATGATGAAGGGGTATTTTCAGGAGGAACTTGGGTAGATCTTCCATATACAGATGAAGATAGAGATGATTGATATGAAAAAAGATATAAAAAAAATTTTAGGATTATCAATACTTGAGGCATTGGTTTCAACTGCAATAATTGGTATCGGATTTGTTGCTATTTTACAAATGACGAACTATTCAGTTCAATCTATTTACTCATCTGGAGAAAGAACAAAGGCAAATTACTTAACTAATTTAATTGCTGAGGATTTAATGGGCTATGAAAATAGAGCAGGTGGGTCAATAAATTTTTCAGATTTTCTAGCTTCTGACGAAGGGAAAGCTGAAATCAACTCAGCGGTTGGTTTTTGTAATAATGCAAGTGCTGGAACAAATTCAACGAATACCGGCAATGTTTACGGAAATTCTACAACGGACGGTCACTTAATGAAAACCAGAAAATGGGAAGCATTACTTAACAGCAAAAGTTATTTGAATTGTAAAGGAACCAACGAAAAAAAAAATATAGAAGTTTTTAAGATCTCAAGCACGTATTCCAATATGAAAATAGAAGATCCAGAAAATCCAGGAACGTTTTTAGATGAAGGAATGCCAAATGATAATACTCGTTTGGTTAACGGTGTGGAAGAGCCTTATGTGAAAGATGATTTAATGTACATTGGGAGAGTTCAAATGAATTTGAACGATGGTAAAAAAAGAAAATTTTTATATTTTCAAACCGATTACTTCTTAAAAAATTAATGAATAAAAAATTTTCAAAATCTATAATTGGCTTGTCCTTAATTGAAATATTAATTGGAATAATAATCACTTCTATCATGATGGCTGCAATGTACACTTCTTATGATGTAGTTAATAAGTCTTACAATCAGGTAAGTGAAAAAGCTAAAATTAGCAGAGCGAGCAGAGATTTAGTTTCAATGTTGATGAGGGACGTACGTATGGCTGGATTTAAATATTACGCTGGAACTCATGAAATTGCTAGATTTGCGACTAGGACAAATTTAGATATGGGTTGTACACCTGGAATGACGCTACCGAAACTAAGTTATCTAGGTTTCGATGATGGCTTTGATGATGGTGCTGCTGCAACGTATATAGATGATACAAGTCATAATCCATTAGTGATAAGAAGAAATACATTAGGACCAAATAGATCTACTGAAACGAGAGGTTCATCTGCAGTTACAGGCGAACAAGATCTTTGTTGTGACCAAATTCAAATTGTTTATGAGGACTTTAATTTGGCTAGCGATCAAGATCTTTTACAGCCATATAAAAAATACAGAATTACGTATTTTGCAAAAAAAACAGGCACTGATGATGTGGTTACCCCAAGTGGTATAAAAAAAATAAATAGATATGGTGCCTTTAAACTTATTCAGGGCTGGGAACAAAGAATAGAAACATCCTGCGTATTTCCCCCAGCAGAAAACGGAAGTTGGGTCACTACGTGCGATGAGTGCACTGAAGAGCCAGCACTGATAAGAGATCACATAGAGGACATGGAGTTTATACCATTTGATGAGAATGGTCGGATAATAAAAAGTTCTGGAGATTCTTTTTTTTATCCAGCACCAGAACATGCATCAATAAATGATAGGATGTATGATATTAGAGGAGTTGATATAAAAATTATATTTAGATCGAAAGATAATTTTTTTAAAGAAGCTGCCAATAGACAATTATCAGGATTAACCAATCGAAATAAAAACACTGTTGATAGATTTCTCAGAGATACAGTTGTTGTTTCAGTTCACACTAGAAATATCGGAGGGCAGGGTCTTCAATGATTAAGAATAAACAAAAAGGTTTTGCTTTAGTGTTATCCTTGGTGCTTTTACTTGTGATGTCTCTAATGGGTGGTGGCTTAGTTGTAATAGCATCCTCAGATCATGAAGGTAATAATAGTAGCGACCACTATCAACAAGCATTTTATGTTGCTGAAACTGCCTTAATGCAGGCAGAAAAAAGTTTAATTGATAAAATGATGGGCCCAGTTGACTCATCAGGAGTAAGACAAAGAGCTCAAAGGTATATTCCAAGAAATGGAGATATAAATAATGATGGAGTGGCAGATGATGATGCACCAGAACAGACTCCTTGTTATAGAAGTTTTAGGAATTTGTCTAGGGAAGCATCTTTTCAAGTGGTAGAACAGCTTCAAGATCAAAGCTTTTATGACTTAATTGCGCCAATTTTTTCAGAGGAAAAAAAAGGTGCTTTAACTTCTATTGACGTTGCAGACAAAAGAGAAGATGCATTTGAAAAAGAGGAAGAATTCATCCAAAAATTTAGATATGAATTTTTTTCTGTTAACTCTGGCACCTCTGTCTTTAAAGGATCAGGAATGAGCCTAAAGAAAACCTCTACGACTTCCCAGAAAAAAGGAACCGCATATAAAATTTATGGCTGTGGCATGATGGGAAATGCAAATAATCCCCAGATATTAGTTCCACTTGAAAAGATCATAATTTTAGCCCATTAGTTTTATTAAATAATACTTAAAATGATCATCTTCACCTGTTGAAATAATAATCTATTCTATTTATAATTTTATTGTGAAAAGAATCTTTATAAAAATTTTATTATTCCTATTTTTTTCAAGCCCTGTATTTGCTTGTGATTTGCTTCAGGTACCAATTGGAACTTCAATAAATACCGCTCAAACTAAGTTTGAATTTCTAGATGCGCACAATGCCGATCTTTATGAAAAAGAAGCCTCTGTAAAATATTTGGCAGCAGCTATCGATTATTGTGAGGGATCTAAACTTGAAAATGCTGATCTTGAAGTTATCATTTATGACAACAAAGTTGCTGGAATAATATTAACCTCAGTAGATGAAGAATTTAATAATGAAATTTATGAATTTACAAAATTTAATATTAAAGATCCAGGTGAAGATGCTAAGGGGGAAAGTTGGAAAGGCTTTAAAGATTTAAGTATTGGTAATTTATTAGTATACTATACTAAAATGGAACTAAGGGGTGAAATAGTGGAAGTTCTAAAAATTACAAATGTAAAAATGCTAAATAACACAATTGGAGAGCAGGTTATAGATTTCATTCAATAGATTATGTTAAAGACACTAAAAATATTTATATTTTTCATTACATTAATTTTAACTAATAATGCTAATGCAAAACCTGTTCCACCTGGTGCTGGAGAAGGTGATGTGCCTGCAAATATTTTATTTTTGGTTGATAGTTCTGCCAGTATGGGTAGGTGGATTGGAACAGACGGACTTGGGCAATCAACAGGAGTTGCACTTGACTCACAAGATAGAATTTTGATTGGACAAAATGCAAGAAGAGCAATTGGCGGTTTATTGAGATATAATACCGATGGTACCAGAGATAGAACTTTTAATATTAGACGTATTCCAAATGCAGGATGTGGCACTGAAGTGGATGGCACTAGAGGCATAGCAAGGCAAAATTTAAGGAAAGTTTCTACAGTAAAATTTATACAAAATTTAAATGGTGCAAACACAATTTTTGTAAATAGCAGGATAAATAGAACAAGGAATTATATTTTTGGCTTTACTGAGAATGGCCGTACTTGCAGATATGCTATAGCTGGACCAGCAGGATCAAGGGTGAATGATTTTGATATTAAGGTTATAGGTGGCACTCCTTACCTGTTTTTTTCTGGAAGTGGATTTAGAAATAGAAGCGGTTATTTTAAATCATGTAATTTGAATACCTTGCAATGTGAATTACAAACATTTGGTAGACAAGATATCACGAGGTTTGGAAGTAGAATAAGTGTTAATAATGAAGGAACTATATTTTATATTTCTGACAGTAGAAATGGTCATTTAGTTGGGCTCACTATGACACAGGTAGGTAACGCTTATAATATTGGAGCTGAAGTTAGAAGATGTGAGGATGAAAATAGTCCATCACCACGGACACAGAGAATGCATGCTACGGGAGTTGAAGTTTCACTTGATGATAGTAACACAATTTATATTTCAAGCGGCATACAACACGCCATACAAAAATTAACTTTAACAGACACAACTTGCACAGTCGTTACAGGTATAGGAAGAGGTTTTAGAGATATTTCTAAAAATATTGGCACAGGTACTCCTGCTACTTTAGATGCCGATGATGTTAAATTTGATCGACCTTGGGGACTTAATTTTGTTAGAAGTATTGCAAATCCAGGTAACACAAGAATTTTAACAGCAACAGGACGTGGTTATGTGGATGTATTTGATGAAGACCTTTTTACAGATGCAGATAGAGATAGGGCTTGGCTTCAAAATATGGGAGGTCCAAGAGTAAGAAGATGGGATGGTGTAAAGCAAGCAATACAAGCAATTGTAAGTGACACTACTCTTACAACGGGAGCTCATTTTGGTTTTGGTCACTGGAATGCAGGAGAAAACCAAGGAAGAAATGGAAGAAGAGGAGGTGCTTATTGCCATCGTAACAATGATTGTAATTATTACGGAGGTTGGGGAGATGGTACAGTAGCTAATCAGCATCCAAATGGAACAAGCACAACATGTCATGTAGATGGATGTTTGAATGTTGCAGTCAGTCCAGCCGGTGCAAATCGGATAATGGACGTTTTTAGACCATTGGGAATGGCATGGGGAACAGACGCTAATGCATTCGCACAACTAGCGCATAATTATTTTTTTGATGAAGATGCTGGAGGGCAATTAATAAATAGCGAAGCTGAGTGTCAGTTAAATTATGTCATTGTGATTGGTGATGGAGCTATGAGGAATACTGGTGTTTTAGTTCAGGCAGGTAGTGCAGCAGGGTTGATGGAAACATTAAGAATAAGAGGAGTTAAATCACTTTATGTTGCCTATGGTGGTGGAATTACAGGTGATAATCTTCAAAGGTTTCATGAACTTTCAAGAATAGGAACTAGTAATGCAGCTGATGCAGCAGCTTGCGCTGCAGATGATGACTGCGAAAGGGCCATCGTAGCACTTACCCCAGAGGATTTAAAAACAACTTTAACTGCAAAAATACGGCAAATTATTGCTGATAGGTTAGCATTTACTGCTCCATCTATTACGGCAACAATTGAAGAGGGTGGGTCTTTATATCAAGCACAATTTTCTTATGAACAGTTTGGAGAGTGGAAAGGAACAATTTTAAGAAAATCTATCGACTCTAAAGGAGAGGTTAAACATGCGCTTACTGAAGCTGATAATTGGAGTGCGGCCATTGAACTTAAAACACTGTCTAAAAAGGGAGCTGAAGCAGATGGAAGAAACCTTTGGTCGGCCATTCCGAGCACTAATTATGGAGATGGTACACCTGATAACTTTAATACAGATAACGCAGATCAAATAAAAGTTTTATTTGATTACTTAGGTTATACAATTCCAGATTATCACAAAGCAGATGGAACCTCCGACTGTACAACACAAGGTGCAGATGCCTTTTTGGGCGATGAAACTAATGGAATAATTTTATTTATGAAAGGTAATGATTATTTTAATTATTCAGGTGATTGCGGAGCAATTGAAGAGGTAAGAGAGCATGTTATGGGTGATATTTATCATTCACAATTAATAGAAGTAGGACCTCCAGAGATGACTACCAATTTTTCAGGAACTAACGAGGAGGCTTACTGGAGAGCTAAAAACGGGTATCAAAGTTTCATGGCAGCTAATGCAAACAGAGACAATGTTATATATGCTGGTTCTAATAGCGGAATACTTCATGCTATCACAGCAAAGGACGGTAAGGAAATTTGGGGTTTCATACCTCCATTTATTGCAATGCAATTGCCACAAATTGTAAATGCAGATTATGATGGTACAGTTGGAGAAAATAACACCGGTGGAACTAATCCTATCTTTGGTGTAGATGGATCTCCAGTAGTCCATGATATATTTACTTATGGTTTTACAGTAGGAGCCAATGGTAAACCTGAAGCAGATGAGTCTAAAAGTTGGCAAACTGTATTGTTCGTCCCGTATGGAAGAGGTGGTCCTGGATTTTCTGTGCTTCAAGTCACTGATCCTTATCAACCAGTTCATATGTTTTCAATTTATAATGATAGAATAAAATCAAGAGTTTTAGTTTCTGACCATCTTGGAGATATAAGACAATATGATTATAATTCTACATCATCATCATTACTTGAGTCAGCAGAGGGAGATATGGCTCAAGCCAACTATAATGATGCTAGAGAATCAGATGGTGATGATAATTTTACTGAACAAAATAGAATTGCTCCATGTCAAAGCACGACTGATTTTAGAGAAAATGGAACTAATTCTTGTTACAGAGGTTCTAGTTTTCACTTCCCTGAAATTGATCTTGGTATTGATGTTGGAGGAACTATTCCTGACGGTTTACTGAGTGCATTTGAAGGAAGCACTCCTATTCCTATAACTTCTGAAATAGTTGATGATGGTGCAGGAGGGGGTTTATTAAAAATAACTTTTGGTAGTGCAAAAACTTTCAACGTCAGTCCTTCAGAGATAGAACCTTCAATATCAAATCAAATTACTATAACTGCCTGTCTAGGTGCTTCAGGTACAGATCCGATTGGTTACGATTATTCTAAGCTTGGAGAGACATGGTCAACTCCGAAAATAGCTAGAATACCTTCAAGCACAGGTAGTACTCTTGATAAAGATAAATATGTAGCAATACTTGGTGCTGGTATGAGTAAGGGCGATAAGTGTGGAGGGTCTGCACTTTTCTTAGTTGATCTTGAGTCACATGGTGACGGCTTACCAGGATTGTTACACGGAGCAGAGGCTAATGCAGGACCAATTCATATTGTAGATACATCACCTCGAGGTTTATATTTTGGTACAAACAAAGAAGAAACTCCAAATGGAAGTGATATTACAAATGCTGTTCCAGCGAGCCCTGTGGTTATTACTCCAGACACTGCACCAAATATACCGTGGAGAGGTGCACTTGTTTACATAAATGATCTAGAGGGTAAAATTACAAAGATTAATTTATCTAGCAACACTCAAGGGTTCGAAGATGGTAAATTAATACCAGACCAGACAGAACTTTATGATCAAACAACACTGTTTAGATTGGACGCTACTGAAGCAAATGCTAGATATTCGTATTTTTCAATGGATGCAGGTTTAGGTGTGAGCGATGGAGGTTTTTGGTTGTTTGGTTCAACGGGTAACTTTATAGATCTTGGTAATCGTTCTGTTGACATCGATAATATTTTATATGGTATACAAGATAAACATTATCCATATTGGAAACATCTCAATAATGTAACTATTCCAAAACCTGTTTCAACATCATCGACTGTAACTACCGGTACTGCAGGCACTGGTGGAGAGAATATACAAATAAATCCTGAATTTATAAAAAAAGCACATGCAGGTGCTAATGATGCAAGCAGTATTGATAATAGAGGCGCTACAGACAGTTGTTTGAATGTTACTGGAAATACTGGCGATGTAAATTGTCCTATACCTGAAGCTAAGCAAGCCTGGGTTATACATCTAGAAAAAGATAGTGGTGGAAATTTTTACCCTATAAGAACATTTAGAAAAGCATCAGCATCTCCTACTTTGTTTAAAGGTAAGGTTTATTATCCGGTTTATCAACCACCTATCCAAGATATCTGTAACCAAGGACATGCATTTATATGTGCTGCTGATGATGAATGTGGAACTAATAATGCTACTGAATTACAGTTAGAAACACCAGGAGATGTGCAAAATCCAAATGCGAATGCCTGCGCATATGTAAGAGAGGGTATATTGTCAGAACTTGTTGTTTTCAGTGATAAATTATTTGCCAATGTTGCAGGGCCGGCTGATGATGAGGATACACTATTTTCAATACTTTCTATACCTGGAGATATAATAACTAATAAAGGTGGATGGAGAGATAGTAGTTTTTAAAATAGTCTAATATAAAAATATATTATCCAAACAAACATTGTCAGCATCGTAAAAAAAATAATTGCTAAACCTACTAATGTATCTTGATTAACTTTTTTTCTCCATTTTTTTGGAAAGAATTTAAGTGAATAAGCGTAAGCTAAGATAAAGATATTTAAAGCAGAAATGATAATATTTATAAATAAAAAGGTATTCACTTGACTAGTTTTTCAACTTCATTATTATTTAACGTTGTCTCATTAGCGTTTGTTGTTGTTTGAGGACTAATATTTTCTGTCTTCTCTTGTGGCTTTGGTTCTGTTGAAACAGTTTGATTTATTTTTTCTTCAGCACTTGTTGTTACTGCAGGCTGTTCTTGAGTTGATGCCAGGTTTTTTTGTGCTTCTTCGGTAAGTTTTTTTAGTTTTTCACTTTCAGACTGTACATCATCAAACCATTTTTCTAAAATTGGTATAGCCTCATCTAAATTTTGTGTCCCAGATGATGAAATTTTTTGTTTTCCATCAATATA
>CABZDR010000005.1 GCA_902524535.1 uncultured Pelagibacteraceae bacterium | reverse complement strand
AGTATTTTTTTTAACATAATCTTTAGTATATGAATCTACAATCTATGTTATAAGTATTTATGTTTAAAGGTTCAAATGTTGCTTTAGTCACTCCTTTTAAAAACGGTAAACTTGATGAAGCTAGTTATATCAAGTTAATTCATTTTCACATTAAAAATGGGACAGATGGTTTAGTTCCAGCTGGAACAACAGGAGAATCACCGACATTAAGCCATGAAGAGCACGAAAGAGTTATAGAATTGTGCGTAAAAGAGGGTGATGGCAAATTACCTGTAATTGCAGGCACAGGATCAAATTCTACAGAAGAGGCTATATCTCTTACTTCTCATGCAGAAAGAATTGGAGCTAACGGTGCATTAATAGTTACACCTTATTATAATAAGCCAACCCAAGAGGGACTTTATCAACATTATAAAGCAATAAATGATAAATGTGGCATTCCAATTATTATTTATAATATTCCAGGAAGATCGGTGATAGATATGTCAGTCGACACTATGGCAAGATTATTTGAGCTTAAAAATATAGTTGGTGTAAAGGATGCAACGGGAGACTTAAATAGAGTAAACGAAACTTTAAAAAAATTAGGTAAAGATTTTATTCAACTAACTGGAAATGATGATAATGCCTTAGAATTTAATTTAAGAGGAGGGGTAGGCTCAATAAGTGTTACTGCCAACATTGCTCCAAAGTATTGTTCAGAATTTCAAAAGTTTTCAATTTTAACTGATGAAAAATCTAAACTCGAAGCAGAAAAAATTGATAAAATTTTACAACCAGTTCATCATTCGATGTTTATAGAAAGCAATCCTAGTCCTGTTAAATATGCAGCAAAACTATTAGGTTTATGTGATGATGAGGTTAGACTTCCTATGGTAAAAGTTACAGAGGCTACAAAAAAAATAGTCGAGGAAGCTTTAAAGTCTGCAAAATTGATTTAATGCGTAGAAAAACCAATGTTGGTTCAAAAATAATTTGCCTTAATCGTAAAGCAAGCTTTAACTATTTTTTTGAAGATCTTTTGGAAGCAGGAATTGTTCTTAAAGGATCAGAAATAAAATCAATTAGAAATGGTAAAGTAAATATTGCAGACTCTTATGCTATAGAAAAAAATGGTGAAATAGTTTTGATAAATTCACATATAGCATCTTACAAACAAGCAAGTTACTCAAATCATAGTCCCTTAGATGAGAGAAAATTGTTATTAAATAAAAGAGAAATCAATAAACTAATTGGAAAAACACAGAGGGAGGGTTTTACTTTAGTCCCAACTAAGATGTATTTCAAAAAGGGAAGAGCCAAAATCGAGCTTGCAGTTGCAAAAGGTAAAAAACAGTTTGATAAGAGAAGTGTTAAAAAAGATAGAGATTGGAGTCGAACTAAAGCCAGATATATTAGGAAGTCGAGCTGAATGATTTATTTAGGCATTGGTTCAAATTTAGGTGATAGAAGAAAGAATATTGAAATAGCAAAATTTGAAATTGCTCAAAAGGGAGTAAATATAATCAATTGTTCAAATTTTTACGAAAGTTTGTCCTGGCCTAACATCAAATATCCTAAATTTTTGAACATCGTATTAAGAGTAGACACTAATCTAACACCACTTAAGCTAATTAAGATTTGTAAGGATATTGAAAAATCTCTTGGTAGAAAAGAGAGTACTAGAAATGCTCCAAGAGTATGTGACATTGACATACTAGACTATAAAAAGAAGCGAATTAATAACAAAATTATTTTACCTCATCCTAGATTACATCAAAGAAATTTCGTTCTTTTGCCTTTATTTGAATTAGATAAGTCATGGGTACATCCGGTTTCTAAATATCATATAAAAAAATTAATATTTTATTTACCAAATAGAGACATAAGATCTATTAAACAAATTTAATTTAGTGTTATAATAAGTTATGTTAAATTCCGAAGAATTAATAAATAAAGTAAAAATTTATAATAAATTTCTAAATCCTGAAAAATTGAATAAAGCCTATGATTTTGCTGTTAAAGCTCACAGTAATCAAAAAAGAGCATCTGGTGTCCCTTACTCAGTACATCCAATTGAGGTTGCAAATATTCTTACAGATCTAAAATTAGATAGCGCAACAATCACTACTGGATTACTTCATGACACTATTGAAGACACGTATGCCACTTATGAGACAATAAAAGGAGAATTTGGAAATGAAGTTGCTGACTTAGTAGATGGAGTTACCAAAATATCTGTTTTAGAAAATAAAGCTTCATCAAATTCCAAAGCTGAAAATTTTAGAAAATTAATTTTAGCAACATCAAAAGACATAAGAGTACTACTTGTAAAAATTGCTGACAGATTACACAATATGAGAACTATCAAGGCGATAACTAAAGAAGATAAAAGAAAAAGAATAGCTCAAGAAACTATGGAGATTTATGCACCTCTTGCAGATAGAATGGGTATGCACAGGATTAGAGATGAGTTAGAGGATCTCTCTTTTGAAATTTTGAATAATCAAGCAAGATCATTAATTCAAAAAAGACTTGATGAAATTAAATTAGACAAAAAAGATATTTTTAAATCTTTATCATTAGAGCTAAAAGATTTACTTATCAAAAATAATATAAAGTCAGATATATTTGGTCGTGAAAAAACTCCTTTTTCTATTTGGAGGAAGGTACAAAAAAAAAGAGTTTCTTTAGAGCAAATTACAGACATTATAGGCTTTAGAATTATCCTAGATAGTATAGACGAGTGTTATAAAACACTTGGTGTTTTGCATAAAGAGTACAATTGTATCCCAGGAAAATTTAAAGATTATATTTCATTTGCTAAAATCAATGGTTATAAATCAATTCATACATCTGTAATTGGCTCAAATAAAAAACCAATAGAAATTCAAATAAGAACAAAAGAAATGCATGAGTTTGCTGAAAGAGGTATAGCTTCTCATTGGCAGTATAAATCGTCTGAAAAATTCAATTCATTAACTTGGAAAGAATATGACTGGTTAAAGGATTTGGTTGAAATAATAGAAAAAAATGAAAACCCTGAACACTCTTATGAATATACTAAACTTCAAATGTTCCAAGAAAATGTATTCTGTTTTACACCTAAGGGATCTGTAATTAAACTTCCAAAAAACGCAACCCCAATTGATTTTGCCTATGCTGTTCATACAAAAATTGGCGATACGGCAATAGGCTGTGAAATTAATGGTAATAAGAGTGAATTACAGTCAATTTTAAGAAATGGAGATAGAGTAAACATTATTACCTCTAAAAAACAATCACCTTCCTTACATTGGATACCAATAACTAAAACAGGCAAAGCAAGAGCAGCAATAAGAAGATATTGGCATGATAGAGGAGAAAAAAAGGAAGAAAGAATTAAAAAATACAATACCACTTTATGGATTTCATTACCTGATAAGCCAGGACAATTAGGCAATGTAAGTTCTCTTATAGGCGAACATAAACTGAATATTTCAAATTTAGAGATGGTCGGCAAAAACCCTAATTATATAAATTTTAAGTTTCAATTGATTATACGAGATCTTAAAAACTTTACTAATTTTATTGCAGAGCTTAAACAAAAGAGTATAAAATTTAAGATAATTAGACACGAAGATAAAAGAAATGCTTTCACCCAAAAAATCCTTAAATATTTTAAAAAAAACTAATGCATTATTAGAAGGTCATTTTGTTTTATCCTCCGGCTTACATTCTGCAAAATATATACAATGCGCCAAACTGTTAAGCTTTCCCTATTTATCTAATAAAATTTGTAAGTCATTTGCTAACAAAATTAAAAAAAATTTTAAAAAGATAGATCTTATTTTAGCTCCAGCTATGGGTGGAATAATTATTGGATATGAAGTTGGAAGAATCTTAAAAAAAGAGACAATTTTTTGTGAGCGTGTAAGTGGAAAATTTCAATTAAGAAGGGGATTTACAATTAACAAAGGATCAAAAGTTTTGATTATTGAGGATGTTATCACGACCGGTAAGTCCAGTATGGAATGTGTTAAATTAATAAAAAAAAATAAAGCAAAATTAGTTGGTTTTGCATCATTAATTGATAGATCTACAAAAAAAAGTTTAAAAATAAAAAAAAAGATCATCTCACATCTTAAGATTGATGTGCCAACTTTTAAGAAAAATAAATTACCTGATTATTTGAAAAAAGTGCCAATAACAACACCTGGAAGTAGATTTATAAAGTGAAAAGACTAGGCGTAAATATAGATCATGTTGCAACTCTAAGAAATGCGCGGGGGGAATTACATCCTGATCCTGTATACGCTGCTAAATATGTAAGCAAAGCAGGCGCTGACTCTATTACAATTCATTTGAGAGAAGATAGACGGCATATAAAAGATCTAGATGCACAAAAAATATGTTCCATTAAAAAGCTCTTAGTAAATTTGGAAATTTCTACTAATAACGAGATTATTAAGAAAGCGTTAAAGATTAGACCAGACTTTATATGTATTGTTCCAGAAAATAGAAAAGAAATTACCACAGAGGGTGGATTAGATCTCAAAAAAAATAAAACAAATATCAAAAAAATTATCTCAAAATTTAAAAGTAAAAATATCAGAACAAGTTTATTTATTAATCCTGTTTTATCTGATATCGAAATTTCCAAAGAGCTTGAAACTGACTGTGTTGAAATTCATACAGGAAGATTATCAAACTTAGTTAAAGCTAAAAAAAACCACTCTTATGAATTAAAAAGAATTATTCAAAGTTCAAAGCTTGCCCACAAATTAGGCATAGAAGTCCATGCTGGTCATGGATTGGATTATAAAACTACAAAACTTTTAGTGAAAATTAAAGAAATCAAAGAATTCAATATTGGCCATTATTTAATAGGTGAGTCGATTTTTTATGGTTTACCAAAAGTGATAAAAAATTTTAAAAAAATTTTAAAAAGTTGAGACTTAAAATGAGAATATTAGGTATTGGTGTTGATATTATACAAAATAAAAGAATTAAATCTTTAATAAAAAATAAAAATTTTATCTCAAGAACATTTAGTCCAAAAGAAATTAAATTTTCCCAAAAATATTCAAATAAAACTAATTATTTTTCAAAGCGTTTTGCAGCAAAAGAATCATTAGCGAAATCTCTTGGTAGTGGCTTTAGAGATAATCTAAATTTTAAAGATATAGAAATTTTAAATGATAAAAAGGGAAAACCCTTTTTTTCAAAATCTAGAAAGATTGATGTTATTGTAAACAAAAAATTCAAAGTAAAAAAATATGATTTGTTTCTTTCAATTTCTGATGAAAAAGATTATTCAATAGCATTTACGACTTTGCAGACCAAATAATGTTTAATAAAGAAAGTATTATAGATAATATTAAAACCTTATTTTATGCGCTAATCATAGCCATAATAATAAGATCACTAATAATTCAGCCTTTTTACATTCCTTCTTCATCAATGGAACCAACATTATTAGTTGGGGATAGATTATTTGTTACAAAATATTCTTATGGATATAGTAAACATTCATTTCCTTTTAGCCCACCGATTTTTAAAGATAGAATTATTTTCAGTAGTCCTAAAAGAGGGGATGTAGTTGTATTCAAAACACCCGCAGATAATAGAACAGATTACATAAAACGACTAATTGGATTACCAGGTGATAGAATTCAATTTTTAGACTCAAATTTATTTTTGAATAATAATGAGATTTTTAAATCAAGAATTTCAAAAAAAGATATTATTTACTGCGGAAATAAAAAGATTGATGTATTTACGTTTGAAGAAAAGTTACCAAACAATAAGGTGCACAAAACTGTTTACTTAAAAAACTTTGGTTATCAAAATTCAGATGTTTTTGAAGTGCCTGAAGATTTTTATTTTTTTTTAGGTGATAATAGAGATTGCTCAAAAGACAGTAGATTTTTATCAAGTGTTGGTTATGTTCATAAAGATAATCTTGTTGGTAAAGCAAGGTTTATTTTTTTTTCATCTGATAAATCAAAAGGTAATTTATTTTTCTTTTGGAAATGGAAAGACTCTATCCGGTTCGATAGATTCTTTAAAAAGATAAATTAATGCAAAAAAATTTTCAATTATTTCAAAAAAAATTAAAGATTAAATTTAAAAATCCTAAATTATTAGTACAAGCATTAACTCATAAAAGTTACGAACCAATAAACAATAATGAAAAAATCGAATTTCTTGGTGATAGAGTTTTAGGCCTAGTAATAGCAAAAAAATTATTAGAAATTTATCCCGATGAAAAAGAGGGTATTTTGGATAAAAAGTTTGCCTCTTTAGTAAATAAAAAAACCTGTCTTCTAATTGCAAAAAAGTTAGGTATTGAAAAATTTATATTAATTTTAAGTTCGACTAAAAATAAATCAAATATTGAAGATAAAGTTCTCTCTGATGCTTGTGAAGCGATAATTGGTGCAATTTACTTAGACAAAGGATTTAATGTTGCTGAAAATTTCATTTTACGTTTATGGAAAGATGAAATTGACAAAAGTGTCATAACTATAATCGATGCAAAAACAAAGTTACAAGAATACTCACTGAAGAATTTCAAAAAATTACCAACCTATAGATTAATTTCTAACACGGGTCCTAGACACAAGCCTATTATCAAAGTAAGTGTTAAATTATCAGATGGTAAAATTTACTATGGTGAAGGAAATTCAAAAAAAAATGCAGAACAAAAAGCTGCAACATTATGTTTAGATAATTTGGGATAACGATGAATTGGGATGATACAGGTTTTTTACTTTCAAAAAACAAATATAGTGAAAATTCTTTGATAGTAGAGGTATTTACTAAGGAACATGGTAAGATTTCAGGTATTCTCTTTGGTGGAACATCTAAAAAAATTAAAAGCTACTTACAAATCGGAAACAAATTATATACAAACTATAATGCAAAAAACGATAATAAAGTAGGATATTTCAAATTTGAGATAATTAAAGCTGAAACACCATTTTTTTTTGATAATAAAAAAAAGTTGTCTTGCTTAACGTCAGCCCTACAATTGATAAGAATATTAAATCCAGAGGCGCAACCAAATCTAAAAATTTTTAAATTAATTGAGAATTTTTTTATAATTTTAAAAGGTAAAGAGTGGATTAAAAATTATATTTTGTGGGAATTAAAATTATTTAGTTTATTAGGTTATAATCTTGAATTAGAAAAAATTGTCACTAAAATAGTAAGAGATGAAAATATTTTTTATAAATTAAAATCCCAATCTGAAAACAGAACTATACCTAATTTTCTTATTGAGAATGATTTTTCAGCAAATGATGAAGACCTGATCCAAGGAATTAAGTTAGTTAGTGATTTTCTTGAAAAATCTATATTGAAGCCTAATAATTTAAATCAGCCCTTAAGCAGATCACAATTTTTAAGTAATTTGAAATAATTATTTTAAGATTTTATCTAATCTGTCAGCATAATAGCTAACTATTGCATTAGCTCCAGCTCTCTTGAATCCAATTAAACTTTCAATGATTGCATTATTATCTATTAGTCCTTTTTCTACAGCGCTAGCTAATAAACTGTATTCTCCTGATACTTGATAGGCCATAACTGGAATTTTAAAGTTATCTTTAATTAATTTAATGATATCTAAATATGGTAGACCTGGTTTAACCATAACCATATCAACTCCCTCTTTAATATCCAATGCGACTTCTCTTAAAGCTTCATCGCTATTTTTAAAATCCATTTGATAATTTTTTTTATCACTTTTGAGAAGTCCCTTAGATCCAACAGCATCTCTAAAGGGGCCATAAAAACTTGAGGCATACTTAACAGCATAAGAAAGAATCTGAGTCATCTTATATCCATTTTTATCAAGTGATTTTCTGATTTCACCAATTCTACCATCCATCATATCTGAAGGAGCAAGAACATCACATCCCATCTGTGCTTGAAGCAGTGATTGATTAACTAAAATACTTACTGTTTCATCATTTAGGACATATCCAGATTTTAACAAGCCATCATGACCATGAGATGTGTAAGGGTCTAATGCAACGTCTGTCATTATACCGATTTGATTTTTATATTTTTTTTTTATTAGTTGGATTGCTTTACAAACTAAATTATCCTCATTTAAAGCTTCAGTACCCAGATTGTTCTTTTTTCTTTTTTCTGTATATGGAAATAAAGCAACCATAGGTAGTTGATTTTTTATTGCTTTATCAACGAGACTAGAAAGCTTGTCTAAAGTGTAACGATATACACCTGGCATTGATTTGATTGATTGTTTTTTGTTTTTGCCTTCAATTAAAAATATTGGCAAGATAAAATCACTTGGACTTAAATTATTTTCTTCAATCAGTCTTCTAGACCAATCATTTTTACGACTTCGTCTTAGTCTTAAACCTGGATATTTACCTGTTATCATGTTCAAATATATTTAAAAAATGCGACAAATGTAATATACAAATATATCTTAAAAAGGATATTAAACAATTAAATGGACCTAAATTTTAACGATTTTGAAAAACAAGATATTAAGTTTGATATTGATAAACTTAAAGAAGCTTATCAGGAAATATTGAAAATAAAAGGATTTGAGGGAGTTGCTGGAGTTTCTAATTTTGGTGCAATATCATTAACTCAAATACCTGGAGATCCAGACTCTATCAAAGGACATAAAGCTCGTGGTATTTTTTGGACCAAACCAAACAGTTCTGGCAAAGAAGTAGTAAGAGATGAAATGATAAATGAGGAAGCTTACTCAGAATTTATTGATGAATATAAGGAAACGTACTTTAAAGAAGTTTTTGATGCTCTTTCTTCAAAATATAAATTAGGAAGAGTTAGAATTTTATTAAAAGAACCAAGATCTACTTTAAGCTGGCATAGAGATCCAGAACCAAGACTTCACATTCCAATAATTACTAATCCTGGGTCAATCATGGTTATAGATAACGTTGCAAAACATTTACCAGCTGATGGCTCTGTATGGATTACTAATAACACGAAATATCATAATGCCTTTAATGGTGGTGAGGAAAACAGAATCCATTTAGTGGCATGCGTTTTAAATCATAAATTTAACTAATTTGAAAAAAATTTTTATCTCATCAGATCATGCTGGATACAAACTGAAAGAAACTATTAAAATGTATTTAGAAAGAAAAAAATATAAATATTTCGATTTAGGTCCAGAAAATGATAATAGTGTGGACTACCCAGACTTTGCACATAAAGTAGCAAAAAAAGTAAAGTTGAACAAAAATAATGTTGGTATATTAGTATGTGGATCTGGCACAGGTATGAATATCGCAGCAAATAAACACAAAAATGTGCGTGCAGCGCAATGTTTTAATTTAAAATCAACCAAATTATCAAGATTGCATAATGATGCAAATATCATTACATTAGGATCAAGACTATTAAATAAAAAAAATGCTTTAAATTTTGTGAATGTGTTTTTAAACACTAAGTTTGAAGGTGGAAGGCATTTAAAAAGGGTAAAAAAAATATAGGTTATTATGTCAAGTGAAAAAAAATATTTAAATTTAGATTATCAAAACTTTTTTGAAAAAAGTCTATCTGAAGCGGATCCAGATTTATTTAAAGCAATTAACGATGAGCTAATTAGACAACAAAATCACATAGAACTTATTGCCTCAGAAAATATTGTTTCACAGGCAGTGTTAGAGGCTCAGGGATCTGTTTTAACAAATAAATATGCTGAAGGCTATCCTGGTAAAAGATATTATAATGGATGTGAACATGTTGATGTAGCTGAAAAATTAGCTTTAGAAAGAATTAAAAAACTTTTTAATTGTAAATATGCAAACGTTCAACCTCACTCGGGAGCTCAAGCTAATGGTGCGGTATTTTTAGCTTTATTAAAACCTCATGATACGTTTATGGGAATGAGTTTAAATTCTGGTGGACATATTACTCACGGATTAAAAATTTCTATGTCAGGTAAATGGTTTAATGCTGTGAGCTACGATGTAGATAAAAAATCTGAGCTTATTGATTATGATAATGTTGAAAAACTTGCCCTTGAGCATAAACCTAAATTGATTATTGCTGGGGGTAGTGCTTACTCAAGAGTTATAGATTTCAAAAGATTTAGAGAGATAGCAGATAAAGTTGGAGCATATTTGATGGTAGATATGGCTCACTTTTCAGGTTTAGTTGCAGGAAAAGGTTATCCTAATCCATGTGATTATGCTCATGTTGTTACTTCTACTACACACAAAGTATTTAGAAGTGCAAGAGGTGGAATTATTTTGTCTAATGAGGAAGACTTAGGTAAAAAATTTGATACAGCTGTATTTCCAGGTTATCAAGGTGGTCCATTAATGCATGTTATTGCAGCAAAGGCCGCTGGTTTTTATGAAGCATTAAAACCTGATTTTCAAACTTATATAAAAAATGTTTTAGCTAATGCAAAAATGTTAGCAGAGACTTTAAAAAATAATGGTTTCAAAATTTATTCTGGTGGTACAGATACTCACTTAATGTTAGTTGATCTAAGACCATTTAATGTAAAAGGAAATTTAGCATCAGAAAGTTTATGTAGAGCTAATATTACATGTAATAAAAATGGTATACCATTTGATACTGAAAAACCAATGATCACTTCTGGAATTCGTTTGGGCTCTCAGGCAGCAACAACAAGAGGTTTTGGTTTAAAAGAATTTGAAAAAGTTGGAGAATTAATAACAAAAGTTATAAAAGGTCTATCAAAAAATCCCGAGGATAATAGTAAAGTTGAGGAAGAAGTGAGAAATGAAGTCATTGATTTGTGTTCGAATTTCCCGATTTACAAAAATCTCAATAAATGATCTGCCCATGCGAAAAGAAAGGTGAGACTTCTGTTGTAGATTCCCGACCAACTGAAGATGGTACAGCTATTCGTAGAAGAAGACTTTGTGCATGTGGTGCAAGATTTACAACATTTGAGAGAATTCAACACCGTGAGATAATGGTTGTTAAAAAAAATGGAAGAAAATCATCGTTTGATAGAGATAAACTTTCAAAATCTATTTACATTGCATTAAAGAAAAGACCGTTAGATACCGAAACAGTTGAAAAATTTATTAGTAAAATTTCAAGATCTTTAGAGGAATTAGGGCAAAATGAAATTTCAAGTAATACAATTGGTACTATGGTTATGGAGGGCTTGAAAGATCTTGATCCAGTTGCTTATGTGCGATTTGCATCAGTCTACAGAAATTTTAGAGAAGAAAAAGATTTTGTACAATTTGTGGACAAAATAGATGTCTTCAAAAAAAGATAATTTTACATCACAAGATAAAAAATTCATGCAGCTAGCCTTAAAACTAGCAAGTGTTCGAAAAGGATTGACAGGAGATAACCCATCTGTTGGATGTTTGATAGTAAAAAATGACCAGATCATTTCTATAGGGCAAACTGGTTTTAACGGTAGACCTCATGCAGAGCATAATGCGATAAATAATTCTGTTGAAAACGTCAAAGGCTCAAAAATGTATGTAACTTTAGAGCCTTGTAATCATTATGGAAAAACACCACCTTGTACTAATAGTATTATTAAAAGTGGTATTAGTGAAATT
Organism: uncultured Pelagibacteraceae bacterium; assembly: GCA_902524535.1. GTDB lineage: Bacteria > Pseudomonadota > Alphaproteobacteria > Pelagibacterales > Pelagibacteraceae > Pelagibacter. Next base: position 64,406 of record CABZDR010000005.1, on the reverse strand, counting down.
ATTTATGGCATGGATGATATTGATAAAAAAGTTAAAGGAAAGAGTTTTAAAATTTTATCAAATAAGAGAATAAAAGTTAAAAAGGGACTTTTAAAAAATGAGGCAAAAAATTTATATGACTCATATATTGTAAATAGAAATAAAAAATTACCATTTGTTACTGCAAAGATTGCAATTTCCAAAAACAAATTAATTTACAGCAAAGGCACCAAAAGAATTACTCATGAGACCTCTGATAAATTAACCCATTATTTAAGGTATAAAAACGATTCTATTATGATTTCCTCTAAAACACTTAATATTGATAATCCCAAACTGAATTGTAGGCTCAAGGGATTTGAAAATTTTTCACCTAGAAGAATAATTTTAGACAAAAATTTAGAGATAAAATTAAATAGTTATATTTTTAAGTCTGCCAATAAAAATAACACTATAATTTTTCATAACGCTCTAAATACCAAAAAAATAAAAATTTTAAAAAAAAAAGGAATAACATTAATTAGATCTAAAATTGATAATAAGAAAATGTTTAACTTAAAAGCAGTTTTAAAAAAACTATATATTCTTGGTGTTAGGAATTTATTAGTAGAGGGCGGAGATAAAATAACGAAAAATCTTATTCAAAATAGATTAATCGATAAATTTTACCTGTTTAAAAGCCCTAAAAACTTGCCAATTAGTAAGGAGCATATGACATTTACATCTTTAGATACGTTGAATAGTAAATACAAAAACAAAACCAATATTAGCCCAAAACTAGCCAAAGATAATATTACCATTTATAAAAGATAAAATGTTTAACGGAATTATTTTTAATAGAGGATTAATTACAGGCATATCCAAAAGAGCCAAAGGCATAAACATTTTTGTAAAGTCAGACCTCAAATTAAAAAGTAAAGATATAGGAGTTTCAGTTGCTTGCGATGGCGTATGTTTAACACTCATCACAATTAAAAATAAGATTATGGAATTTTATCTTTCAAATGAAACAGTCAAAAGATCAAAGTTTAAATTTTTAAAAAAAAACGATTTAATAAACTTAGAGCTTCCACTTAAATATGGACAAAAAATTTCTGGCCACATATGTCAAGGTCATGTTGATACCACTGCTAAGGTTTTAAGTATAAAAAAAGTAGATAAATCCTATATCTTTGATTTTGAAATAAATCGTAGAGATAAAAAAGATATCATTGAAAAAGCTTCAATTTGTATCAATGGTATTTCTCTAACTATATCAAAGGTTACTAAAAAAGGTTTCCAAATATGGGTAATCCCTCATACTTTCAAACTAACAAATCTATCTAAGGTTAAAAAAGGAAGTTTAGTTAATATTGAAATAGATATTCTATCTAAATACGTTAAAAATTTTTTCAATGCCAAAAAGTAATTATTCATCAATAGAAACAATAATTAAGATTGCCAAAAAAGGCGGCATGTTCATTTTGGTTGATGATGAAAAAAGAGAAAATGAGGGTGATCTTGTTATATCTACTTCCGATACAAATTCAAAAAATATAAATTTCATGGCTAAATATGGCAGAGGTTTAATTTGTTTAGCCTTGGACAGCTTACAAGCTAAAAGATTAAATTTATCTTTGATGTCACCTGTTAATCAATCAAGAAATCAAACTGCTTTTACAATTTCAATTGAAGCAAAAAAAGGAATTACAACAGGAATATCTGCTAAAGATAGATCTAGAACAATAAAAATTGCTTCCAAAAAAAATGTCAGTAAAAAAGACATTGTTTCCCCAGGACATGTATTTCCTATCATTGCTAAAGATGGGGGAGTGTTAGTTAGGGCAGGTCATACTGAGGCTTCAGTAGATATTTCAAAACTAGCAAAAAAGAATAATTCAGCAGTCATTTGTGAAATAATGAATGAGGATGGGTCTATGGCTAAAGGTCAAGATCTTTTTGATTTTGCAGATAAACATAAACTGAAAATAGGAAAAATAGAGGATTTAATTTCTTATCGGTTGAAAAGAGAAAAGTTGGTAAAATTAAAAAAATCATCAGAAATTAAAGTAAAAAATCAAAAATATAAAATTAAGATTTATGAAAATTTATTAGATGGTTCCGAACACTTTGCCTTAGTAAAAGGAGCAATTAAAAAAGGTGTAGTTCCAAGAGTTCGAGTTATTTCCTCTAATATTGTTCATAATTACTTGATCAGTCAAAAATTACCTAATTCATTCAATAAAACACTTAATTATTTTAAAAAATTTAGTAACTGTGTTCTAGTTTTTATTAAAGACACAAATCTAAAATCAGTTTCTCAAACATTAAAAGATTATAAAAATAGAGGCTCTTATAAAAAAAGTAATGATAAACTTTTAAGAAACTATGGTATTGGTGCCCAAATTATTAAAGATCTTAAGATAAGAAAAATGATTTTAATAACTAAATCTCCAAAAAAAGTGATTGGATTAGAGGGTTATAATATTAAAATAACAAAACAAGAATTAATTTAATGAAAATTAGACCAGTTATTTTATGCGGAGGAGCTGGCACTAGACTTTGGCCAAAAGCCAAAAAACATCAAGCTAAACAGTTTATAGATTTTGGTAATTGGACTTTATTGGGAAAAACTTTAGAGAGAGTTAAAGCATCTATATTTGATGTACCGATTATAAGCACTAATGCAAAATATTTAAAACAAGTAAAACAACACCTTAAGAAACACAAAATAAGAAAATTCAAGATAGTTTTAGAGCCAGCTAAAAGAAACACAGCACCAGCAATTTTAAGTACCGCTCTAATTAAAGATATTCCAAACGAACAACCTCTAATGTTCTTGGCCGCTGATCATTTGATAGAAAAGATAGGGTTATTCAATAAAGCTATCAAAAAAAATCAAAAGAAACTCACTCATAATAATATTTTTATCTTTGGAATTAAACCTACTATGCCTTCAAGTGAATTTGGTTATTTTTTAACAAAAAATAATAAAGTATCTAGATTTGTAGAAAAACCTAAAGAGGCTAAAGCTAAACAAATAATTAGTAAAAAAGGTTATTGGAATTCTGGAATGTTTTATTTGAGAAAAGACTCAATCATTAACAATTTTAAAAAACACCAGCCAAATATTTACCAAAACTGTAACAAAGCTGTAACAAAAGCAAAATATAAAAGTAATGTGTATTATTTAAACAAACAAGCATTTACCAAAGCAACAGCTAAGTCTTTTGATTATGCAATATTAGAAAAAACTAAAGATATAAATGCGATTAAATTAGATATTCCTTGGTCTGACTTAGGTTCTTGGAAAGAAATCTGTAAAATGTATGGAAGAAATAAAAGACATTATTTTAAAAAGAAAAATGTATTTCATAGACCTTGGGGCAGTTATGTTAATCTATTCAATGGTAAAGAATTTTTAATTAAAGAAATATATGTAAAACCAAAAGGTATATTAAGTCTTCAGAAACATCATCATAGAGCTGAGCACTGGGTAGTTACTCATGGTAAACCTAAAATTACTTTAAATAAGAAATATTTTACAATGAAACCTGACGAAACTATTTTTGTTCCATTAGGTGCAATCCATAGAATAGAAAACCCATATAAAAAACCAGTAAAAATTATTGAAGCACAAGTAGGCTCAATTTTAAAAGAAACTGATATAGTTAGATACCAAGATATTTATGGAAGAATAAAATAATTATTTTACAAGAAAATTCACTTTTTTATTTGATAGATTTAAATGAATTTTTTTATATGAACCAAAATTATCTCCATCAATTTGAACAGGTATCAAATCATTTCCATCAATTGTAATGTTTTGTGCATAAGTAGTAATAACATTTTTATTTTTACTTAAATCACCATTAAGAATTATTAAAAAAATTGAATATAATAAACTAATCCTAGTCAAATCTTTAAATATATAGGTGACTAATTTCTCTTCAAAAATATTTGTTTTATTTATTTTATGATGTCCAGCGTAATATTTGGTATTTGAAGATAATATCCAGTCTGCTTGATAAAATTGACCATCAAAAGTGACATTTAACTTTTTATTATTCATAAACAAGAAATATTGAAAACCTTTGATACCAAATATAATTTTACCTAGAATCTTTTTAATTTTTGAATTAATTGAATGAACAATTTTTGCATCCCATCCTATACCAGCCATTAAAAAGAAATAATTATCGTTAATTTTTACAAGATTAGAGGATTTATAATTATTAGAAACCAACACATTTACTATATCATCAACTTTTTTATTCATTGATAATTCAGCTTGAAGCAAATTTGCAGTGCCAGCAGGAATATAACCTATGGCAAAATCGTCTTTAAAATCAAAATTATTTTTAATTAATTCATTAATTGCAAAAGAAACTGAACCATCACCACCAGCTACTATTAGTCGATCATAATTTTTTTGATTAAAATTTTTGAAAATTTTCTTAGCTTGATTTATTGTTTTTGTTTCAAAGTAGTCTACAGAAATATTCTCTTTTAACTTAGATAAAATCCTATTTATGAATATAGATTTTCTTCCAGAGGAAGAATTCAAATTATAAATCAAACAACATAACATAATTAATCCTTAAAAAATTTTTAACAAATTTGTAACATTCAAATGAAATAAGAAGTACATGATTCGTGTTACAGTTGTATTAAAATATAGGTCTTTAAATGCCTAATTTACTTAAATATAAAAGTATATTTATTTCTGATGTTCATTTAGGTACCAAGGGTTGTCAGGCGAAAAAACTTTTAGAGTTTTTTAAAAACTCAAGATCCGAAAATCTTTATCTTGTAGGGGACATTATAGATATCTGGGAAATGCAAAAAAGTTTTTTTTGGCCTCAAGAACATAATGATGTAATCCAAAAAATTTTAAGAAAAGCTAGACATGGTACCAAAGTTTTCTACATAATGGGTAATCATGACGAAATGTTAAGAAAATTTATTCCAATGCATTTTGGTGACATCCATATGGTTAATAAAGTTATTCATGAAACAAATGCAGGAAAAAAATATGTTGTTGTTCATGGTGATGCTTGGGATGGTGTTATGAAACATGCTAAATGGTTATCTAAACTTGGATCAATAGCCTATAATTTACTATTAAAATTAAATGTAATAATTAATTTTTTTAGAAGATTGAGAGGAAAAGAATATTGGTCTCTTGCAAAATTTTTAAAGTATAAAGTCAAAAATGCAGTTAAATATATTGGTGAATATGAAAAAACACTTTCAGATTATGCAAAAAGAAAAAAATTTGATGGAATTATTTGTGGCCACATCCATCATGCTGAGGATAGAGACTTTAATGGGGTCAATTATTTAAATTGTGGAGACTGGGTTGAATCTTGTACCGCATTAGCCGAAAATTATGATGGTAGTTTTGAAATATTATATTGGGACAAAATAAGAGAACAATATTTAGACGATAAAGAAATAATTGAACCAATTAAAACTAAAGAATTAAAAAAAGCTTCATAATTAATGAAAATTTTAATTGCTACAGACGCATATTTTCCACAAGTAAATGGTGTCGTAAGAACCTTACATGAAACAGGCAATGTATTAAAAGAACAAGGTCATAGAATAGAATATATTACACCTGACTTATTTTTTACTTTTCCGATGCCGAAATATAATGAAATTAAGTTGTCTATAAATGTATGGCCAAGAGTTGGTAATTTAATAAAGAAAATCAATCCAGATGCAATTCATATCGCTACCGAAGGCCCGATAGGCACTATGGCAAGAAGATATTGTTTAAAAAATAATCTAAAGTTTACTACGAGTTTCCATACAAGATTTGATAAATATCTAAAACTTTACTTTCCTATTATACCAGCAAAATGGGCTGAAAAATTCTTAGCAAATTTTCATAATAAGGCTGAGAGAATTTTAGTAACTACAGAGTCTATGAGAAAAGAATTAATCGGTATAGGTATAGATGACAATAAAATGATTACTTGGACTAGAGGAGGAAATCATGGAGCTTTTAAGAACCCTAAAAAAATTGATTTACCTCATAAAAGACCTATTTGGATTTATGTTGGAAGAGTTGCAGTTGAAAAAAACATAAGAGCTTTTTTAGAATGTGATTTAGAAGGTACAAAAATAATTATAGGAAAAGGACCTGATTTAAAAAAATTAAAAAAAGAATTCCCTAAAGATATTTTTTAGGAGAAAAAACAAATGGTGAATTAGCATCACATTTTGCATCCTCTGATGTTTTTGTTTTCCCTAGTAAAACAGATACATTTGGAATTGTAGTTACAGAAGCTTTAAATTGTGGAACACCTGTTGCTGCGTATCCTGTTCCAGGTCCTAAAGATATATTTGAAGGATCCAAAATAAATTGTTTAGATGATGATCTTAAAGTATCAGCCCAAAAAGCTTTAAAAGTTGACAGAAATGATTGTCTTGAATTTGCAAAAAAATTCACTTGGGAAGAAACAGCAAAAATATTTTTTAACAATATTTCACCAAATCATTAGTTAATTTTTCCTTAATTTATTTGCATTAAAAAGTGTAATGATGCAAAATTAAGCCATCTAAATTTATGGAATATTTCGTCATTCTACTTATAGTTGTGATAGTTTATCTTCTCTATTTACTTAATCAAAAAAAAAATAAATCAATAAATACCGCTACAATAGTTAATAAAAGAGAAGAAAAAACAAAAAGAGTAATTATTGATGAGCTTGAAGATCAATTTTTTGCATTAAATAAATTTAACATAATTAAATATGCCAATCCAAGTGCATTAAAAAGATTTGGAAGTAATTTAATTGATAAAAACATATCTTCTATAATTCGAAATCCAGAATTAATAGAAAATATTGAAAAAGCTATCGTAGAAAATAAAACAAAAAATATTGATGTTGAAATAGACCTCCCATCATATCAATTCTATAAAATTTATATTATTCCTGGCCCAACTCATTTGTTTACTGAACCAGACTCTGTTGTGTTATTTTTAAAAGATTTTACTGAAATTACAAAAGCACAAAAATTTAAAACTGATTTTGTAGCAAATGTAAGCCATGAATTAAGAACACCTTTAATGGCAATCAAGGGATCACTAGAAACAATTGAGGGCCCAGCGTCTGATGATGAAAAGGCTAAAAAAAAATTTATGAAAATAATGACTGATCAATCAAATAGAATGGAAAATTTAATTAATGATCTTTTAATACTCACAAGAATTGAATTAGAAGAACACATAAGGCCAAACTCTTTAGTTGATATAAATGATCTTTTCAAAACAATCATCAGTAATTTTGAGATTGTTTTAAAAAGAAAGAAATTAAATATTAATTTATCTCTCGCCAATCCAACAGTTGTTATTGGAGATGAAAAAAAATTACAAACTGTTTTTTCTAATCTTTTAGATAATGCAATTAAGTATTCAAAGGAAAATAAGTCTATTTTTATATCAAGCAAAATTAGCGATGGTAAATTGTTAGAAAAAAATTTTATGATCAGTATTAAAGACGAAGGTGTTGGCATTCCTCAAAGATATATTTCTAGAATTACAGAAAGATTTTTTAGGGTAGATCTTGAACAAAGTAACAAGGTTGGTGGAACCGGTTTAGGATTAGCTATTGTTAAACATATAGTTACTCAACATCGTGGACACTATGAGATTCTAAGTGAGGAAAACCAAGGAACTGAAATTCAAATTTATTTACCAGCGAAAACTTAAATTTAAAAAATATTATATTGTAATAGTTTTAGAAGGTTTTTTTAACAATTCTTTACTTGATTAATGTTAATCTTTTAATTAATTTTTTTATATGGTTAAAATATTCAAAAATATTTTGATTTTTGCTTTTTTATTAAGCTCTATAACAACAAGTGTTTTTTCTAAAGATATCACAACATTATTAAGAAATCAGCAACTTACAGTTTTTGATATTGGAATTTTTAGATTAGAGGCAGATTTGAAAACTTCATATCCTTCTATTAAAGATCATTTAGAAGTTACTGAAGCTGAATTTTATACAGACGTAGTTACCTCGTATTCTAAAAATTCAATTGATTTAATTGTTTCTGTTCCTATGAATAGAAATCTCAAGAAGGAAAATTATTTTTCAGATTCTTTTAGATGTAGGAATATTTTTAATTCTGTAAGAGATTTTTTATTGAGGAATGAAAATTTGAGTAATTATAGATATACTATGGCTACAAGCTATTTAACCTCTATATTTTCAACCCCAAGTTCATGGCCAGACTGGAGATATGATGAAGAAATTAGAGAGGAACTAGTAAACTTAGTAAAACTAGAAATAACTTTACGTCCAACCAAAGAACTAGCTCTTAATGAACAGGTAAACCCTGTTTCATGTATTGGTGGCTTAGAAACTGATATTGATCAAATAATTATATCAAAAAAATACAACTAAAAAGTTACCTTTTTAACAAAAGTGTAACAATTCTGTAATATTAAAGATTCAATAAATTTATACGAGTCAATCATCTTTTAATTAATAAATAACGAAAGGATTAAAGATAATGAAAAAACTAACTATAGTAATTGCTTCTTTAGTTGCACTTTCAATTGCAACTGTTGCTCAAGCAAGAGATCAAATTAAGATAGTTGGTTCTTCTACAGTATTTCCTTATGCAACAGTTGTTGCTGAAAGATTTGGTGGTTCAGGATTTAAAACCCCTGTAATCGAGTCTACTGGTACTGGTGGTGGAGCTAAACTATTCTGTGCTGGTGTAGGTGAACAACATCCAGATATTACAAATGCATCAAGAGCTATGAAAGATAAAGAAAAAGCTCTATGTAAGAAAAATGGTGTTAATGATATCGTTGAGATCGTAATTGGTAACGATGGTATTACATTAGCTTACAGCAAAGATGCAAAACCAGTAAACTTTACTAAAGAACAATTATATTTAGCACTTGCTGCTCATACAGTTGTTGATGGTAAATTAGTTCCAAATATTTATAAAACTTGGGACCAAATTGACCCTAGCTTACCAAAACAAAAAATTTCAGTGATGATCCCACCAGGAACATCAGGAACTAGAGATGCTTGGAATTCTTTGGTAATGAAAAAAGGTATGACTAAAGAAGCTAAAGCTCTTTATAAAGCTGGTTTTGAAGCTGGAAATAAAAAATACAAAAAACCTCAAAAACTTTACAGAGAAGATGGTGCTGCTATTGAAGTTGGAGAAAACGATAGTTTAATCATCCAAAAGTTAACTCAAGATAAAGAAATGTTTGGTTTCTTTGGTTTCAGTTATTTCTTAGCTGCAAAAGATAAATTGCAAGCAGCAAGTATTGATGGTGGACAACCGTCATTAAAGTCTATTCAAGATTACAGTTATGCTGTTGCTAGACCTTTATTCTTCTACGTGAAAAAAGCACACGTTGGAGTAATTCCAGGCTTACATGAGTTTGTGAAAGAATTCACAACTAAGAAAGCTATTGGAAAAGGTGGTTACTTAGCAGACATTGGTTTAGTGCCATTAGACTCTAAGTTGTATAAAACAACTAGAACTAATGCTACGAAGCTAGTTGCTATGGGTAATTAATTATTCCTCAGTTAACAAATGATTAAAAAGGGGGTCTTTTTAGACCCCTTTTTTTTAAAAAAAGAGTAAAGTCCTCACTTAAGGAGATTCTGTGAACTTAATATTATTTACATTTATTGTTCTTCTAGGGTTCACAAGCTATTATTTTGGACGCAAAAAAGCATATACAATTCAATCTACAAAAAAAAGATTAACCGCATTACCACAATTTTATGGTTATTATCTTGCAATCTGGTGTGCAATACCAGCCTTTATAATTTTTTCATTATGGGCAATTTTTGAGCCCACAATTGTAAAACTATTAATCTTAAGTGATTATTCAAATCAAGGTTATCTTGATGATGAATTAAATTTATTATACGAAAAATCAAAAGCATTGTCTCGAGGGCAATTCACTGGAGAAATTACACCTTTTATTGAAGCTTCAGCTGAAAAATATTTAAGTCTTCGATCAATAGCTCAAAGTTCAAAAGTTGTTATAGTATTATCTGCAATTATTGCCTCTGTTGCTTATGCGTATAAAAGAATTTCATCTAATTCTAGAACAAGAGAACCAGTTGAAAAATTTTTGAACGCAGTTTTATTTACAGCTTCTTTAGCTGCAATATTAACTACTGTTGGAATAGTTTTCTCACTTATATTTCAAACTATAGATTTTTTTAAAGTAATTCCATTATTTGATTTTGTCTTTGGAACTCACTGGTATCCAGCAAAAGCTTTTGTTAGAGATTCTTCTGAGGCTTTAGATCCGACAATGTATTCAGATACTTTTGGAGCAGTCCCTATTTTTGCAGGTACTTTTTTTATTGCATTTATTGCTATGTGCGTTGCTATCCCAATTGGATTAATGAGTGGAATTTATTTAGCTGAATATGCATCAACTAAAGTTAGACAATATGCAAAACCATTAATTGAAATTTTAGCTGGTATACCAACAGTTGTTTATGGTTTTTTTGCTGCCCTAACTGTTGGACCATTTTTGAAAGAATTAGGAACTTCAATGGGTCTTGAAGTTTCAGCTGAAAGTGCTTTAGCAGCAGGAGGGGTAATGGGTATTATGATTATACCATTTATTTCAAGTTTAAGTGACGATGTAATTACAAGTGTGCCTCAAAGTTTAAGAGATGGAAGTTACGCTATGGGAGCAACTAAATCAGAAACAATTAAGAGAGTTATTTTTCCCGCGGCATTGCCGGGGATAGTTGGATCTATTTTACTTGGTGTTTCAAGAGCTATTGGAGAAACAATGATAGTTGTTATGGCCTCTGGTTTAGCTGCTAATTTAACTTTAAATCCTTTAGAGTCTACTTCAACGATTACAGCTCAAATTGTAGTTATTCTAATTGGTGACCAAGCTTTTGGCGACCCAAAAACGCAAGCTGCTTTTGCTTTAGGTATGTCATTATTTTTAGTAACACTTTGTTTAAATATTGTGGCCTTGAGAGTAGTTAAAAAATATAGAGAAAAATATGAATAAAAATAAAGAACAATTATTAAATAAAAGATATAAAGCTGAACAGCGATTTCGCTTATACGGTCTGAGTGCAATTTTTATGGCACTTTTATTTTTAACAATCTTTATTTTTAAAATTTTTTCAACTGGCTATTCAGCTTTTCAAAAAACATGGCTTATTGTTCCAGTAACTTTCGATGCTGAATTAATGATGTTAGACCAAAATCCTTCTAAAGAAGATTTACAGGACGCTGATTATTACGATATAGCATTAAAATCAATGGCTGATTTAGATCCAAACGCCAATGAAGATCAAGAAAATGAATTGAAGAGAATGGTGTCTTATTTTTTTGAAAAAGAAATTAAAAATGAACTTTTAAATGACCCTAATTTAATAGGAAAAACAAAGGAAGTTTATCTAACTGCTTCAGATGATTTAGACCAAGTCTTTAAAGGAAATTATCCAAGAGATTTACCTGAAGACCAAAGAAGAGTAAGCGATTATCAATTAAAAATTTTTGATCAACTTGTTGCAAATGGTAAGGTTGAAAGTAAATTTAATATAAGTTTTTTTACAAATGCTGACTCAAGAGAAGCTGAGCTAGCTGGAATAGCAAGTTCATTTATGGGCTCAATTTTTTCTATACTTGTTTGTTTAATGATAGCTTTTCCTGTTGCGGTTCTAGCTGCAATCTATCTTGAAGAATTTGCCCCTAAAAATAGATTTACTGATTTTATTGAAGTTAATATAAACAACTTAGCAGCGGTTCCATCTATAGTTTTTGGTCTATTAGGGTTAGGAGTTTTATTGGCTATATTTCAATTACCAAGGTCTACCCCATTAGTTGGAGGTATCACTTTGTCCTTAATGACCTTACCAACAATAATTATAGCTGCTAGAGCATCTTTAAAAGCAGTTCCACCAAGTATAAGAGAGGCAGCACTTGCTATGGGAGCAAGTCGAATGCAAACCACAATGCATCATACAGTTCCTCTTTCTATGCCTGGCACGTTATCAGGAACAATAATTGGTTTAGCTCAAGCTTTAGGAGAAACTGCACCCTTAATTTTAATTGGAATGGTTGCTTTTGTTAACACGATACCTGGATCACCCATGGATCCTGCTGCAAGCTTACCAGTTCAAATTTATATTTGGGCTGAAAGTGCTGAAAGGGGATTTGTAGAAAAAGTTTCGGCATGTATAATGGTCTTACTTGGCTTTTTAATAATAATGAATTTATTTGCCCAAATAATAAGACATAAGTTTGAGAAAAAATGGAGTTAAAATGATAAAGATTAAAGCAAAAGATGTTGATGTTTTTTATGGAAAAAAACAAGCGCTCTTTAATATAAGTTTAGATATTGAGGAAAATCAAGTAACGGCATTAATTGGTCCATCTGGTTGTGGTAAATCAACTTTCCTAAGATGTCTTAATAGAATGAATGATGTAATTGATATCTGTAGTGTTAAAGGAGAAATTTTAATTAATGATTTTAATATCAATGATAAAAGTTGTGATGTCGTAAGACTAAGAGAAAAAATTGGTATGGTTTTTCAAAAACCCAATCCTTTCCCAAAAACTTTATATGAAAATGTATCTTACGGTCCAACAATTCATGGTATGGCTCAATCAAAACAAGAAATGGATGAAATTGTTGAAACTAGTTTGAAAAAGGCTGCACTATGGGAAGAGGTAAAAGATAGGTTGCATGAACCTGGAACTGGATTATCTGGAGGACAACAGCAAAGACTTTGTATTGCTAGAGCGATTTCTGTAAGACCTGAAGTTATATTAATGGATGAACCTTGTTCAGCATTAGATCCAATAGCAACAGCACAAATTGAAGAATTGATTGATGAGTTAAAAAAAGAGCACACAATAATAATTGTAACTCATTCTATGGCTCAAGCAGCACGTGTTTCTCAAAATACAGGTTTTTTTCATTTAGGACAATTGATTGAACATGGATCTACTGATAAAATATTTAAGAATCCTGATAATAAAAAAACGCAAGATTATATAACAGGGAGGTTCGGATAATGTCTGAAGCACCACATACAGTCAAATCTTACGAAGAAGAACTAAAAAATCTTAATGCTAATATAATTAAAATGGGAAGTGCATGTGAAGATTCTTTAGGTAAAGCAATTCAAGCCATTACAACAAGAGATACCAATATTGCAGAAGCTGTTATTCAAGAAGATGAAAAAATAGATAAATATGAGACTTTAATTGAACAGCAAGTTGTGAATTTAATTGCTTTAAGACAACCTATGGCAATTGATTTAAGAGAGACAGTAACGGCTTTGAAAATGTCTTCAGATTTAGAAAGAATAGGTGATTTAGCAAAAAATATATCCAAGAGAACACTTTTGCTTAACGAAAATCTTCCAAAGAACTTGATAGACTCATTGAATAGAGTATCTACCAATGTTCAAAAACAATTAAAATCAACATTAGATGCTTATCTAGAAAGATCTGCGCCAATGGCAGTAAATGTTTGGGAAGGTGATGAGCAAATAGATGATCTAACAAATCTTTGTATGCAAGAAGTTATAAAATATCTTAAAGAAAATGAAAAAAATTTAGAAGATGGAACCCATTTATTGTTTGTAACTAAAAACATAGAGCGTATTGGTGATCATACTACAAATGTTGCAGAACAAGTTTATTATTTAGTTAAAGGCGAATATTTAGAAGGTGATAGACCCAAGGGAACAGAGCCAATTGTAACCGGAGAAAAATGATTTATGTCAGCTCATGTTTTCATAGCTGAAGATGAAGCATCAATTGTTAGTTTGTTAAAGTACAATCTTGAAAAAGAAGGTTATAAAGTCAGTCATTCAGAAAATGGAGAAGATGCTCTTAAACAAATAAAATTAAAACAGCCAGATTTAATATTAATGGATTGGATGTTACCAGAATTATCTGGTGTTGAAATTTGTAAAAACTTAAAAAAAGATAATAAGTTTAATGATATTCCTGTCATTATGTTAACTGCAAAAGGGGAGGAAGAAGACAAATTAAAAGCATTTGATACAGGTGCAGATGATTATGTAACTAAACCTTTTAGTCAAAAAGAATTGAATGCTAGAATTAAATCTTTATTGAGAAGATCTAAACCTCAATCATCATCAGACATTGTAGAATTTACTGATTTAAAAATAGATCGGATTACAAAAAGAGTTTATAGAAAAGATAAAGAAATTACTTTGGGTCCAACTGAATTTAAACTCTTAGATTTTTTTATCAAAAATCCAAAAAGAGTTTATTCAAGAGAACAACTCTTAAACAATGTTTGGGGAGAAAATATATATGTTGAGTCTAGAACAGTTGATGTTCATATTAGAAGATTAAGACAAGCAATTAACATACAAAATACAAAACCTTTAATTAGAACAGTAAGATCAGCTGGTTATTCTTTAGAATCTTGAAGATCTTTGGGTCTTATAAATTTTTTTAATACTCCCTTTTTCTCAACTTCATTCCAGGATTTAATATCAAACTCAATTTTTGCAAATGCTGCTGTTGGGAATTTATAATTCATTAGTTTAAAATTATTCGTATTATGATTTTTTGTAAGATTTCGTACTAAATTTTTCACTGATGGTTCATGGTTTATAATCAAAATTGATTTATATTCACTGGATATTTCTTTAATTTTTTTTACAATTACATTCTCATCAACTAAATATAAATCTTTTGAAAAATTAACTTTTTTTGGCTTATTAATTTTCTTGGATAAAATTTGAAAAGTTTTTTTTGTTCTTTTTGATGATGAAATTAATGCATAATCAAATTCAAATTTTTTTTTAACAAAAAATTCACAAATCATTTTTGCATTTTTCTTGCCTCTTTTAGTAAGTGGTCTATCAAAATCATTAATACTTAAATCATCCCAACTAGATTTTGCGTGTCTCATGACGTATAATTGATACATAAAATCTAAATATATGACTGCTTTAAAAAAACAACATAAAGAAGAGTTGAAATCTAAATATATAAATAGAGAGCTTTCTTGGTTAAAATTCAACGATAGAGTACTTTTAGAGGCGCAAAATATCGAAAATCCTCTTTATGAAAGAGTAAAGTTTTTATCAATTGCTGGGTCTAATCTAGATGAATTTTTTATGGTCCGTGTAGCTGGGTTATATAGTCAAATAAAACAAGAAGTTGACTCACTAAGCTCTGATGGTTTGACACCTGAAGAGCAAATGGATGAGGTAGTGCTTGAAACTAAGAATCTATTAAAAAAACAGAACAAAATTTTTATTCAACTGATTATGGAATTAAAAAAAAATAATATCAATTTAGTTAAACCAGTTAATTTAAATACTAAGGATAAAAAAAAACTTTTAGAAATATTTAAAGAAGAGATTTACCCTTTATTAACACCATCAGCAATTGATCCTGCACATCCATTTCCATTTATAATCAATCAAGGAAGAGCAATTGTAATGAAGTTAAGAAAAAAAAATAAAAAAAGGATTTTAAACTCAATAATAGTAATACCAAAAGCATTATCTAGATTTATTGAAATTGAGTCTTCAAAAAATCATAAGAAATTTGTGATTCTAGATGATGTAATAAGTTTTTTTGCTAATGAAATTTTTCCAGATCATGATTTAGAAAAGAAAATGATTTTTAGAGTAATAAGAGACAGCGATGTAGAGATTCAAGAGGAAGCAGAAGATTTGGTTAGATCTTTTGAATTGGCTTTAAAAAGACGTAGAACGGGTGATATTGTTCGTTTAGAGGTTCTTGAAAATAGTGATAACGAATTGATAAGATTTATAACTAATAAATTAGATATAAATCCTGACTATATTTATGATGTTGCTGGCCTTGTTGGAATTCAAGATATAGATCAAATATGTAAAGTAAAAAATCCAAAATTAAGATTTAAACATTTTACACCTAGAGAAGTTGAAAGATTAAAAGAATATAATGATAATTTTTTTGAAACTATTAAAAAGAAAGATTTAGTTGTTCATCATCCTTTTGAAACATTTGACTCAGTAATTGAATTTTTAAACCAAGCAGCAAATGATAAAAAAGTTATAGCTATAAAACAAACTCTATATAGAACAACTCTAGACTCACCTATTGTTAAAGCTTTAATAACAGCTGCAGAAAACGGAAAAACAGTTACCGCTTTAATTGAAATTAAAGCTAGATTTGATGAGGAAGCTAATATTCAACTATCAAGAAGTTTAGAAAAAGTAGGTGTTCAAATTGTTTATGGTTTTGCTAAATATAAAACTCATGCAAAATCATCATTAGTTTTAAGAAGAGAACAGGGTAAAATACAAACTTATTTTCATTTAGGAACTGGCAATTATCATCCAGTAAATGCTAAAATTTATACTGATTTGTCTTTATTTAGTTGTGATAAGAAAATGGCATCAGATGTTGAAAAGTTTTTCAATTATGTAACAGGATACGCAAAACCAAAAAATTTAAATAAAATTTCTATTTCGCCAGTAAATATGAGACAAACCCTAAATGAAAATATTGATGCTGAAATTAAAAATTCTAAAAATGGAAAATTTGCAGCTATTTGGGCAAAAATGAACTCTTTAGTAGATCCAGAAATTATTGATAAATTTTATGAAGCTTCGAATGCTGGTGTAAAAGTTCATTTATTTGTAAGGGGTGTTTGTTGTTTAAGACCAGGAGTAAAAGATAGATCAGAAAACATATTTGTAAAAAGTATCATAGGAAGATTTTTAGAGCATTCTAGAATTTACTGCTTTAGTAATGGTACAAAAAAAATGCCTAATAGAAATGCAAAAGTATATATTTCGTCAGCTGATTTAATGCCGAGAAATTTAAATCGAAGGGTAGAACTTCTAGTCCCAATTGAAAATGAGACTGTTCATGAACAGATCTTAGATCAAATAATGTTGGCAAATTATCTTGATACTAATCAGAGCTGGGAACTTGAAGCTGATGGTAATTATAAAAAAATTAAATATAGTAAGAGCGATTCCTTTTCAGCTCATGAATATTTTATGAATAATCCGAGCTTATCTGGAAGAGGTAAAGCTAAACTAAGAATGCAGCCTAAACAACTGCACTTAAGATTGATTAAAAGTGGAAGTAATTAAAAGTAAAAATAGTTTAAAATTAAATCAGGCAAAATTAGCTATAATAGACATTGGATCAAACTCTATAAGAATGCTAATTTATGAAGATTTCAGTTCTTCTCGTGTGCCTTTTTTTAATGAAAAAGCAGTTTGTGAACTTGGAAAAAATTTAGATAAATCGAAAAAACTTCACAGATCTGGTACTGAATATGCTTTAAAAGTTTTAAAAAGATTTTCTGAAATTTTAAATGTTTCAAAAATCACAAATCTAAAGATTATTGCAACAGCAGTTATAAGAGAAGCAACTGATACAAAATCTTTTATTGATGAAGTTGAAAAACTTTTTAAAACTAAGATTAATATATTATCAGGCGAAGAAGAAGCTAAATGCACAGCTGAGGGAGTAAAAATAGGTTTTGAAAATGTTGATGGATTAGTTGCTGACCTTGGCGGTGGTAGTTTGGAGTTAGCCCGAGTTGAAAACAATATAGTAACCAATAAAACCTCATTACCTGTTGGTGTTTTAAGATTAATGAATAATCCTATAGTTAAAAAAAGAAATTTAGCAAAATATATTAAAAAATTATTAAGAGATGAAAAATGGCTCTCAAAAAAGAAATTTAATAATTTATATTTAGTTGGAGGTACTTGGCGTGCATTATTTAAATTACATCTTTTTCAAAATAATCATCCAGTACACATAATTCATCAATATAGTATTGATAATAATGTTTTATCTAAGTTTGTTGAAAAAATTTCTTCTTTTAATAAATCCAAACTTAAAACAGTTGAGTATATTTCAAAATCTAGAACACCATATTTACCTTATAGCTGTATTATACTTGATGAAATTATGAAAGTTTCAAATCCAAAAAAAATTATTTGTTCTATCAGTGGTTTGCGTGAAGGATCTTTATCAATTGACCATTTTAAAGATGTAAAAGAATCTGAAATTTTTTACAAAGCAATTGAGAAGGTTGCGCAAAAAAGAGGTGATTTAGGGTCAAATTATAAAAAATATTATGATTTTATTCATCCAGTTTTTGAAGGTAATGAGCACTTTAATAAGAAATTATTATATCTGGCATGTGTATTAAGTCATATGGATTGGGGATTGGGAGCATTTCAAAAAGCTGAATTGGTATTTCAAGAAACGATAAATACTCCTTTACTTAGATTGACTCATAAAGAAAGAATACAATTAGCTTTGTCATGCTATTGGCGGTACTGTAGTATCAAGTATAATCCAAAGATCGAGTATTTAACTTTTTTGAATAATAATGAAATTTTTTCAAGCAAACAAGTTGGTGCAGCATTGAGATTTTCACAATCATTGACCTCGATATCTACGATGTTTCTTGAAGAGTTTAAATTGTATAAAAGAGGTAATGCTGTATTTTTAAAAATTCCATCACAACATCAAGAAATAATCTCAAAACAAGTTACCAAAAGATTTAAAGCTCTTGCTAGAGAATTATTTTTAGAGCCAAGAGTAATTTATTCAAATAATTCAAAATAAACTTAAATTAATTAAACTTTAATAATAAGTAAATATTTCTGTAACTTAATCTTTTTAAGATAATTAATAAAATTTAAATATTCATTATTTTTTCGCCTGTTTAAATTTTGTTAATTAGCTTCTTTCTTCCTTCTCATTTAAGAGAAGGAAGAAAGACAATTTGGAATTAATTATTTATAGATGCAGGAGACTGCTCTGCATTCTTCTTAGCAAGTTTTTTTGCTTTTTTTTCAGCAACCTTTTTTTCTAGACCAGCAATTTTAATATTAAGGCTTGATAATTTTTTTTCTTTAGCTGTAATTTTATTTTTAAGTTTATCAATTGATTTTAATATTTTTGTTTTTTTCTTTTCATTCTTTTTTAGTTTTTTTCTCATTACTGCCTCCGAATTATTTGATACTTAATTTAATCATATAATCCTAAAATAAAAAGGATATTTTGTTACAACCTATAGTTTATAGTTTTTTAAGACCTTTTATTAAATAAAAAAACATTGCTATATGAGAACTATTATTGAATTTTTGATTTAATATTAATTTAAATATCTCTCTTTGATTAAAAAGATGAATTCTAATACCTTGTTCTGGTTTCGAAATTTTAATTAAGTCTTCTGTGTAATAACCAGTAATTTTAGTAGTTAGTCTTCCAGGTTCAGTATAAAAAGTTATTATTTTACTCAATTTTGATCTTGATCTATATCCTGTTTCTTCTCTTAATTCCTTATATGCTGATTGCAGAGTTGTTTCCTTTTTTTCCACTATGCCAGAAGGAAACTCGTAATTAATTTTATTAATTGGAACTCTTTTTTGGGAAACTATTACATATTTGTCTTTAATCTTAGGTATTACTAATGAAAGATTAGAAGTTTTAAGATAATGATAAAACTCTTTTTTTTTAAATTTTTTGTTAATTAAACTTATTCGATTGGTAAGTTTTATATTTTTCAATTTTTTTCTAAAAATAACTTTTTAACAATAAGTACAGCAACTAACATTCCAATAAGCTCAGCTAAAATATAATAAGGAGTATTTAAATAACTAATACCAGTAAAAGATTCTGTAAATGTTCTAGCAATTGCAACAGCTGGATTTGCAAAAGAAGTTGAAGAAGTAAACCAATAACCTGCAGTAATATAAAGCCCAACACTAGCTGCAACAGCAATTTTACCTGACCTCATTGAACCAAAAATTATTATTATAAGCCCTAATGTTGCTATTACCTCAGATGTGAGAATGTAAATACCATCTCTTGATTTAGTAGATAATTCATAAATTTCATGTTCAAAAAAGAAATTTGCAAAGCCAACACCAATCAAACAACCAACTAATTGAGCAATGATATAGTAGGGTAATAGTTTCTTTTTTAATTTACCTGTTATTGTCATGGCAATACTTACAAATGGATTAAAATGAGCTCCTGATACATCAGCAAAAACTGTAATAAGAACAAATAAACCTGCTCCTGTTGCTATTGTGTTTGCAATTAACATCACAGCAATATCATTAGTTAAGTTTTCTGCCATTAAACCTGAACCAACAATAATCATTACTAAAAAACAACTTCCTATTAGTTCAGCAAGAAAATAATGACTTTTATTTTTCATTTATTAGTTCCTTTATTTTATTATGAATATTATTGTAAACTTTTTCAATTATTTCGTCTTTTTTATTTAAATCATTTGTTTCATTAAGTAATTTAACAGGATCCTCTATATCCCAATGAATTATTTGATCTTTATTTGGCCAAATGGGGCAGACTTCATTATTGGCATTATTACAAACTGTAATAACATAATCCATTTTAATTTGACCATTAATAAACTCATTAAAATTTTTAGATCTATAATTTGAAAGATCATAATGTTTTGATAATAAATAATTCTTCACATCTTCATTTACTTTTCCTGTTGGATTACTCCCAGCACTAAAACCTTTATACAAATCGTCATACTCATTATTTATAATACTTTCAGCAATAATACTTCTTGCTGAATTACCTGTGCATACAAACAATATATTCTTCATTTAAAAAATAACTTTATAAATACCAATTACAAACAATGGAATTTGTAATCCAAAGTTTGTTAAGATTGCTTTATCTTTGCTAATAAATCCTGCAATAGTCCATCCAATAACTCCCAATCCATGAAAATATATATTTAATGGATATATATTTAAATTTGTAAGAAGTATTCCTACTAAAACTAAGAATGTACTGATCCACTTTAGATATTTTTTTATAAACACAAAATCCCCTTTCATTGTTATTATTTTAGTTATGTTAAGAATTTATTACAGTTTAAAGGAAAAATAGTCTTATTTTTTGTCTTCCCAATCAAATCTTGGAAAAGAGTCAAAAATTTTAAAGATACCATCCGACCATTGATCACAAACCTTAGAATACTCAGTATCAGTGATATTTAAGCATTTTTGTGAAGCGATTTTATATTCATCTTTTTTATAGACAGCAAAATCAATAGGTGGGCCTACGGTTAAATCACTTTTTAAAGTTGAGTCCATTGAAATCAAAGCACAACGTGATGCATCACCAATAGATACACTTGGTTTTATAACTCTATCTAAAATAGGTTTGCCGTATTTTACTTCACCAATAACTAGATAAGGTTTGCTATCAGCTGGTTTAATATAATTTCCCTGAGAGTACACTAAGTACAATTCTAATGGTTGATCTTTAATCTGACCACCAACTAAAAATGAGGAACCTAACAAAACTGTATCTGTGTTTATTCCTTTTGGCGCTGAATGTTTAATGTTTAATGAACCAATGTAAGATGCGATCTGATCAAAATCTTTGCATGTGTTTAAATTTATACCATTGTCACCTTTAAGATCTTTTTCAATAGATTTATATACGGCTTGAGATGTACCTAAGTTTCCAGAAGTAACTATAATGACACTTCTATCACCAACATCATGAACAAACATTTTTGAGTAAATGTTAACATTATCTAATCCTGCATTTGTTCTAGAGTCTGAGGCGAAAACAATTCCGTCTTGAGCTTTAATGCCAACACAATATGTCATAAGTATTAATAACCCTTATTTACCTATCATATATTTAAAATCAAGCATATCTGATATAACTATAACGCATTTGAATATTTAACATAATTATTAAAGGATTGCAGAATGACGGGTAAAATCTGGGATAACTACAATGCTACTAAAGCATATGATGGCTATTTTACCAGTGAAAATAAATTAAGAAAACACGCAAAAATAATATCTGGTATTTTAGAGAAGTATGGCAAAAAGAAACTACAAGAAATTGAAAAAAATTGTCAGAGTACAATTAGTGCAAGAGGAATAAATTTTAGAGTTTATGCTGCTAATAATAGAGCTGAAGAAAAAAAATGGCCGTTAGATATCATTCCAAGAATAATACCTAAACCTGTTTGGAATAAAATTTCAAAAGGTTTAAAACAAAGAACCAAAGCTCTTAATCTTTTTATTGATGATATCTATAATCAAAAAAAAATTTTCAAAGACAAGATAATACCTTCAGACTTAATTTTAAAATCTCCCTATTATGTAAAACAGTGTGAAGGCTTCTCACCAAAATTTAAAGCTTGGTCTAATATATCTGGGATCGATATAATAAGAAATAAAAATGGAGAATATTTAGTGCTTGAAGATAATTTAAGAGTACCATCAGGTGTCTCTTATATGCTTGAGAATAGAATGGTTATGATGGATGTTTTTCCGGAACTATTTTCTAGATATAAAGTTTCATCAATTCATCAGTATACAAATAAATTATATAATTGTATGGTTGAATGTATCCCAAAAAAAACAGCTAATCCTCATATGGTTGTTTTAACTCCAGGAATTTATAATTCAGCTTACTTCGAACATTCATTTTTGGCAGAGCAAATGGGAATTGCTTTAGTTGAGGGTAAAGATCTTTTTGTAGAAGATGACAATGTTTATATGAAAACTGTTAAGGGTCCTCTTAAAGTTGATTGTATATATAGAAGACTTGATGATAGTTTTTTGGATCCTAAAGTATTTAATAAAAACTCATTAATTGGAGTACCAGGTTTATTCAAATGTTGGCTAAAAAAAAATGTTGGTATCTTAAATGCAGTAGGGACAGGTGTTGCTGATGATAAAGTTGTTTATTCGTATGTAAATAAAATGATTACTTATTATCTGGGTGAACAACCTTTATTAAATCAAGTTGAAACATATTTATGTCACGAAGAAGAACAAAAAAAATATGTCTTAGAAAATTTATCTAAGTTAGTTGTAAAACCAGCAAATGCTTCAGGTGGTTATGGATTAATGATAGGACCTAAAGCTCCTAAAAAAGAAATTGAAGAGGTAAGACAAAAAATTTTAAAAAATCCAAGAGAATTTATTGCTCAACCATTAGAGGTATTATCAACTGCGCCAACAATTACTGAAAAAGATATTGAACCTAGGCATTTAGACTTAAGACCATTTGTTTTAAGTGGCAAAACTAGTTATGTTACAACTGGCGGTTTAACCAGAGTTGCTCTTAGAAAAGGAAGCACAATTGTAAACAGTTCACAAGGCGGTGGTTCAAAAGATACTTTAATTGTAGAGTAATATTATCTTACCTACACTTTTTACATAAACCAAAAAACTCAAGATTATACTTATTATATTTCATACCATCTTTGTCTTTGAAGTTAGCTAAGTATTTAGAAAGACCTACGCTACTAATTTCTGTTACTTTTTCACAGATCTCACAGATTGAAAATGCAGTAGCTTTTGATACCTGGCAGCTTGAATTATGACATGCAATAAAAGCATTTCGACTCTCTATTTTATGAATTTTTCCTATTTCAACTAACTTATCTAATGCTCGATAAACTTGTAATGGAGCTTTAATTCCTTTTTTTTGAACATTAAAAAGTATTGCATAAGCTTTTAGAGGTTCTGGAGACTTATCAATAAGATCAAATATAATTTGTTGATTTTTTGAAAGATTCTGCATTCTATTTATATTACCAGTTCTCATTTAATTTTTCAATTTAATCGACTGTTTAATGTTCAATAACGAAATTATAAAAAGTAATAAAGCAGCTGCTATAATTGATGGACCTGAAGGAGTATTAAACTCTAATGAAGAAAATAATCCTATAACCACTGATAATAACCCACCTATAATTGAAAATATAACCATCTTTTGAGGGCTATCAGAAATATTTCTAGCCATAGCCGCAGGTATAATTAACATTCCTGTTATCAACAGAAGCCCAACCATTTTTATTGATATTGCAATTATTGCAGCCATTAAGATTGTAAAAATTGCTTTTGCTTTATCAGGGTTTAGACCCTCTGCTTCTGCTAGTTCATAATTTACTGTTGAAGCAAATAATGGTTTCCAAATTATCTTTAATATTAACAAGATTAATATTCCACCAACCCAAATGATTGTTAGATCATCAACAGTAACAGCTAAAATATCACCAAATAATAATCCCATAATATCAAATCTAATAAATGTTAGAAACCCAATTACAACCAAGCCAACAGCTAAAGAAGAGTGAGCGAGAAGACCAAGTAAAGCGTCTCCAGGTAAATTAGTTTTTTTTTGAAGTTGTATTAAGATCAAAGCTATGAGGGATGAAATAATAAATACAGAAAGTGCAATATTAAATTCCATCGTAAAAGCTAAAGTTACTCCTAATAAAGCAGAGTGGGCCAAAGTATCACCAAAATAAGATAATCTTCTCCATATAACAAAACATCCAAGAGGACCCGTTACAAAGGCAACCCCTATACCAGCAACTAACGCTCTTATAAAGAAATCATCAAACATTTAATTTTTTTTTATTTCTCCCTCTTCTGTATGTATATGATCGTGTCTATGCTCATATCTAGTTAGTATTTGAGAAGCTTGTTCACCAAATAATGCTTTATACTCATTATTTTTTGCTACATCCATTGGTGATCCTGAGCAACATACATGACCATTCAAACATACTACATGATCTGTAGCAGTCATAACTGTATGTAAGTCATGAGAAATTAAAAGGATTCCACAGTTTAATTCATCACAAATTTTTTTAATCAGTTCATATAATGCAATTTCACCAGTAAAATCTACTCCTTGAACTGGTTCATCTAGGACTAGTAACTCTGGTTTTTTTGAAATTGCTCTTGCTAATAAAACTCTCTGGAATTCACCACCAGATAAATCACTTAAGTTTTTTTCCTTAAGATGTATTACGCCAGTTAAAGACAAAGCTTCAGTGATAGTTTCATTATCAAGACTTTCAGTTAGTGTCATAAAATCTTTAACTCTGAGAGGTAAAGTCCAGTCTATTGATATTTTTTGAGGTACATAACCCACTTTATTAGTATATTTCTCAACTTTACCTTGAATTTTTTTGTAAATCCCTAGAGCAATTTTAGCAGTAGTACTTTTTCCTGATCCATTCGGACCAATTAAAGTAACTATCTTATTTTTCTCTACTTGAAGCGAAACTCCTTTAACTAACCATTTATCATTTATACTAATACCGACATTATCTAACTTTACTAATATATTTTGATTTAAGCTCATTTTATTACTTGACTTGTTAATGTTATATTATTACATAATGTTATATTATAACAACTTAATTATTTAAATATGAAAACAATTAAAAAATTCCCTTTAATACTTACAATATTATCATTCTTAAATATTTTTACACCCGTTAATGCTGAAATAAAGGTGGTAGCAACAATAAAACCTATCCACTCGCTTGCTAGCTACCTTATGGATGGTGTTGGAAAACCAGACCTAATAGTTGATGGATATGCATCACCTCATGGTTTCGCACTAAAACCATCTCATGCGAAAATGTTGCAAGATGCTGATATAATATTTTGGGTTGGGGAGGACATAGAAAATTTTTTAGAAAAACCATTAAAATCAATTGCAAAAAATGCAGAAAAAATAGAATTGATGGAGATCAAAAAATTAACAAAACTTAAATTCAGAGAACGAAATATATTTGATGAGCACGACGATCATGGTCATGATGATCATGCTAAAAAAGATGACCACGACGATCACGATCATGACAAAAAAGGTCATAAAGAAGATGACCACGACGACCACGATCATGACAAAAAAGGTCACAAAGAAGAAGGTCATGATGATCACGGACATGGACACGAGGGTCATGCACATGGTGAGTTTGACCCACATATTTGGTTAGATCCAATGAACGCCAAAATAATTTTAGATGAGATGGCTATACATTTAATAGAAAATGATCAAAAAAATGAGAAAAAGTATAAAGAAAACTTAAAAAGTGCACACAAAGATTTAGACAAATTAACTAAAAAAATTAAATCTGATCTAAACAAAGATTTTAAATCTGTTGTTTTCCATGATGCTTATCAATATTTTGAAAAAAGATTTGGTATTAATATTCTTGGTGCATTCACGGTTAATACAGATGTAATGCCCGGAGCAGAACAATTAGCAGAAATTAGAGAGGTAATTGAGCATGATAAAGTTAGTTGTATATTTTCTGAACCACAATTTAACCCCGATATTATAAAAGCGGTTGCAAAAGATATGAATATTGCAACTGGAGTTATTGATCCGCTTGGCGCTACTCTTGATCCAGGTAAAGATTTGTATTTTGACTTAATTAATAATATGTCAAAATCATTTAAAGGTTGTTAACTTAAAATAATTTCAATTGGTGTGTGATCAGAGGGTTTTTCACGGCCTCTTGGGTCTTTGTTAATGTTTATACTTTTAATTTTATCAATTAATGAATGAGAAACTAAAAAATGATCAATTCTCATACCGTTATTTTTTTGCCAAGCTCCTCTCATATAATCCCAAAAAGTATAACCTTCTTTTGTTTCATTAAAATGTCGATAAACATCATTAAATCCAAGATTAAGCATTTCTCGCAATTTTTTTCTAATCTCTAATCTGAATAAAGCGTCATCCTCAAAACTTTTAGGATTATAAACATCTTCTGCTGATGGAATGATATTAAAATCTCCTCCAATTATTACATTTGGGTTTTTTTTTAATAAGATCTTCAATTGTTTTAACAAATCATTTAACCATTTTTTTTTATAATCGTATTTTTCAGTATCAACTGGATTTCCATTAGGTGTATAAATATTAATAAGTTGAATATCTTTTTTCTTATATTTAAATTCTGCAGAAATTATTCTTGAATGTTTAAGTTTATCTTTGATTAGATCTTTTTTTATATTAGTAAGTTTATTTTTTGAGATAATTGCAACACCATTATAGCTTTTTTGCCCAAATACCTGACACTCATAATCCATAGAAGAAAAATCATCAAAAGGAAAATTTACTTCTTCAGTTTTAATTTCCTGCATCATTAAAATATCTGGTTTATATTTTAGAAGATAACTTTTGATATTTTCAATTCTTGCTCGAACCGAATTTACATTCCATGAAGAAATTATCATTAAAGTGAAAAGGAAACACCACAACCACAAGATGATTTTGTTTGTGGATTGGTTATCTTAAACTGCTCACCAATTAATTCTGAAACATAATCTACCTCTGATCCTTTTAAAAGATCTGCCGACGTTTTATCTATTAGTATATTTTCGTAATTTAAATCGTCATCTTTTTTTTCTTTGTCAAAAGTAAATTCATATTGAAATCCGGAACAACCACCACCTTTAATGGCGATTCTAAAAAATAAGCCTTTATCTTTTTTAGATAATAGAGCATTGATCTGTTTTAGCGCTTTATCGGTAAATTTAATTTCTTTTATCATAAATGATCACTGGTATTACTAATATAATACTTAAATTTTTAATTTAAAGGATGAAAAAATACTCAAAGATAGGTTTATTTAAAAGTAAAGGTAGAATCTTTAAGGAGAGTTTATCTAAATATAGAGGTCCATTTCAAAGAGACAGAGATAGGATTATTCACAGCGCCTCTTTCAGAAGACTAAAGCATAAAACACAAGTATTTGTAAACACAGAGGGAGATCATTTTAGAACAAGAATTACTCATTCGATGGAAGTAGCACAAATTGCAAGATCTATTGCAAAATATCTTAATTTAAATGAAGATTTAGCAGAAACTTTAAGCCTTGCCCATGACTTGGGTCATACTCCATTTGGTCATGCAGGAGAAGAGTCTTTAAATGAATGTATGGAAAATTTCGGTGGTTTTGATCATAATTTACAAACATTGAGAATTGTCATGTTTTTGGAAAATAAATATTTAAAATTTAGAGGGTTAAATCTTTCAATTGAAACATTAGAAGGTCTTTTAAAACATAATGGCCCGGTGGATAATCTAGATTTGGTAGATAACTTAATTGGAGTTAAATCTTTTAAAAATAAGATTAATTTTAATACTTACCCACCATTAGAAGCGCAAATATCATCAATATCTGACGATATTGCATATAATAATCACGATATTCAGGATGGAATAAATGCAAATCTATTTAAACTTGATGAATTAATCGAGATTAATTTCTTTAAGGAAATTTACAAAAAATACAAAAAAAAGATAAATAAAAGTAATTTTAAAATAGCAACTTATCAAATTATTAGAGACTCAATAGACTTAATGATAAAAGATTTAATTTTAAATACAAAAAAAAATCTGAAATATAATAAAATCAAATCTTATAAAGACATTAATAAAACAAGTTTTTTAATTGTTGATTTTTCTGATAAGATTAAAAATTCTGAAAATGAAATTAGATATTTTTTAAGGTCTAAAATGTATAAAAATAAAAGCGTTTTATCTAAAAATAATAAAGGAAAATTAATAATAAGTAGATTATTTAAAAAGATAAATAGTAATCCAAAAAGATTTATCTCCAATATGTATTTAGCAAAAAACAAATATAGAGCGATTTCAGATTTTATATCAGGGATGACCGATCGATACGCAATCAATCTTTATAATAGTGTCAAATGAATATTTTTGATTTATACCTAGAAAAAATAAAAAAAATCTTACTAGATTTATCTAAAGATAGTAATCTGGTTTTACCAGAAAACTTAGATGGAATAACTGTAGAAACGCCCCCTCAGAAATTTGATAGCGATATCTCGACAAATGTCGCAATGTTTTTATCAAAAATAAATAACAAGTCTCCATCTGAACTAAGTGAGATTTTAATAGAAAAAATAAAAAAGCAAGATGAATTAATTGAAAATATAGTTTTTGCCAAACCTGGTTTTATAAACATAACATTTAAGCCAATTTTCTGGACAAAGTTTGTAGAGGAAATTATCAATAATTCTAAAACTTTTGGGGTAAATCAAAAAGAAAAAAAGAACAATTATTTGATTGAATTTGTTTCAGCCAATCCAACTGGTCCTTTGCATGTAGGTCATTGTCGAGGAGCGATATTAGGCGATGTGATTGCTAATGTCTTACTTTTTAATAATCACAAGGTTACAAAAGAATATTATGTAAATGACTACGGTAATCAAATTATAAATTTCACTAAATCTGTTTATTTTAGAATTAGAGAAATTATTTTTAAAGAGCCATTTCCCTCTGAAAATGATGATTTATACCCTGGTGATTATTTAATTGATTTTGCTCAAAATATAATTGATTCAAATAAAAAAGTTGATTTTAGTGACTTTGAAAAAAATACCGATTTATTAACGACAGCTTCTGTAGTGGAGGCACTGAAGTTAATTAAAAAAAATCTAAAAAGCTTAGGAATAAATCACGATAATTTTGTTAGTGAAAAAGAATTAGTTAAAAACCAAGAAGTAGAGGGTGTTATTAACTATCTTCAAAAAAACAAATTTGTCTATAAAGGAAAAATAAAAGCTCCAGCTGGTGAGGATGAAAAAAATTGGGTCTCAAGAGATCAATTACTTTTTAAATCTACAGATTTTGGTGATGATAAGGACAGAGCTTTACAAAAATCTGACGGAGCATGGACTTATTTTGCAAGTGATGTGGCTTATCATAAAAATAAACTTGATAGAAAATTTGATTTTCTTATCAATATTTTAGGCGCTGATCATGCTGGTTATATTAAAAGAATTTCATCATCTGTAGAAGCATTATCTGGTTCAAAGTCAAAGTTACTTTGTAAAGTTAGCCAATTAGTTAAACTTATCAAAGACAAGAAACCATTTAAAATGTCAAAAAGAAAAGGAGACTATATAACAGTAGATGATTTAATTAATGAAGTTGGAAAAGATGCTACTAGATTTATAATGTTAAACAGGAGTAGTGATGCAGAGTTAGATTTTGATTTTGATAATGTAATTGAAAAATCTAAAGATAACCCACTTTATTATGTTCAATATTGTTATGCGAGAATTTCGTCAGTATTTAGACATATTGATCAAGATTTAGATACTGAAATTAAAGTTGATAAGTATGATTTTAATTATACTAGAGATGAAATTGATATTTTAAAAAAAATTTCTGAGTGGCCAAAATGTATTAATTTATCCAGTAATAAACTTGAGCCACATAGAATACCAACATATTTATATGAACTAGCCTCATTGTTTCACTCATACTGGAATTTAGGTAAAGATAATCCTGAAAAAAGATTTATTAATGATCAAAAAAAAATATCTACTGACAAATTAGTTTTTTTAAAAGCTATATCAAATGTGATTAAATCTGGAATGGATATTGTTGGAGTATCAGCACCAAAAAAAATGTAATGCTAAAAGAAATAAAATATTTAATATTCATTTTAGTAATTTGTCTTTTTTCTTTTTTTGTTGGTAGATATTATTTTTCCGATGTAAATATAAAGAAATCCTATAGATCTTTAAACAATATTGATGAAAAAATTAAAGTTTATTCAAAAAAATTACCAGTTTTAGAGGATGATACTAAAAACATCATAGAATACGTAGAGCAATCAAATAATAAGAAAAAAAAATTCAATTTTTGGAAACTTCTTGAATCTGATGAATAATCGTAGATCTTTTATTGTTGGTATAAAGTCGACTATTCTCTTATCCAAAGAAAAAAAATTTCTTAAAAAATATAAACCCTGGGGGGTAATCTTATTTGCTAGAAATATTAAAAACATAGAACAAACCTTTAAATTAACAAAATCAATTAGAAAAATTTTTAATGACAATAAATATCCGATATTGGTTGATCAAGAGGGTGGTAGGGTTAATAGATTAAAAAATATAATTTCTTTTGATAATTTAACTTCAGAATTTTTTGGTAAAAAATACATCAAAAATTACAAAGAATTTAAATTTTATTACAAATTGTTTATAGATAAAACTTCATACTTATTAAAATCAATTGGAATAAACATTAATACTGTTCCCGTATTAGATCTCAGAATTAAAAGTTCATCAAATATAATTGGAGATAGATCATTTTCAAAAAATCCGAAAATTGTATCAAAAATAGGTGATTATTGTATTCAATATTTTTTAGAGAATAAAATTGGCACAGTAATTAAACATATTCCGGGTCATGGTCAGGCTAAAGTAGATAGCCATTATTTCACACCAATTGTTAACAAAAGTTTAAATTATTTAATCAAAAATGATTTTAAATGTTTCAAGAATAAAAAAACTTTGTTCGCTATGACTGCGCATGTCATATTTAATAAAATTGATCAGAAAAATACAGTCACTCATTCTAATAAAATAATTAAAATAATAAGAGATAGAATAGGTTTTAAAAATTTGATTATTTCAGACGATATATCTATGAAGAGTTTAAAAGGAAATGTAAAAGAAAATACAATCAGAACGTTTAATTCTGGATGTAATCTTGTTTTACATTGTAACGCTAATTATAAAGAAATGGAGATTATTGGAAAAAACTCACCATTAGTGAGTAAATTTATAATTAAAAAAACTTCGCAATTTTATAAAGTTTTGAGTTAATATTTAATAATGATTTCAACCGATTCTGAATTGTTTAAAGTAGATATTGATAATTACAATGGCACCTTAGATGTATTGCTTGATTTAGCAAAAACTCAAAAAGTAAATTTAGAAGAAATTTCAATTACTAAATTAGCTGATCAATTTAATGATTTTATAACTAAAGAAAAAAATCTTAATTTAGAAATTGCATCAGAATATTTACTTATGGCAACATGGTTAGCTTATTTAAAATCAAAACTTTTATTACCTGGATCTCCTGAAGAAGAATTTAAAGTAAACGAGGTTGCTGAAAGATTAAAATTACAATTAAAAAAGCTAGAATTAATCAGACTGCTATCTGAACAAATGCTAAAAAGAAAAAGACTTGGAAGAGAAATTAGAACTAGAGGAATGAGAGCTGGAATTAAACCAATATACAATAGTGAACTTAAAGTAACTCTGTTTGATTTACTAAAAACTTATTCTACTATAATTATGACGAAAGATTTCCAAACAATAAATATTCCTAAATTACCAGTTTTCACTGCTGAAGAAGGAGTTAAAGTTATTAGAGAATTTTATGGAAAATTGATTGATTGGAAAAAATTAGATGATCTAATTCCAAAAAATTTTAAAAAAGGAAGTAAGTTTAAAAGAACTGGAAAAGCGGGAATATTCGCCGGTTCATTAGAACTGGTAAAAGAGGGTAATTTAAAAATAAAACAAGAAAATTTATTTGATGATATTTATATAAGAGAAAGTAAATGATTAAAAAGAAAATAAAAAAAAAAGATAATATTATTGATTTTCCTAAAAAACCCTCTTCTTTAGAAAAAGAAATCGAGGCAATTATTTTTGCAGCTGCTGAGCCATTAGATATTGAAACCATTCAAAGCAAAATTTCAACAAAAACAGATATTGAAAAAGTTTTGTTAAAACTTCAATCTGAATATTCTAGTAGGGGTATTAACCTTGTGTGTATCTCTAAAAAATGGTCATTCAGAACTTCGCCAAATTTATCAAATTTAATGATACAGGAAAAGACAGTAGAAAAAAAATTATCCAGAGCAGCTATAGAAACATTAGCAATTATTGTCTATCACCAACCAGTAACTAGAGCCGAAATAGAAGAGATAAGAGGTGTTGCTTTTGGCACAAACACACTTGAAATTTTAATGGAACTTAATTGGGTGAAACCCGGTGGTAGAAAAGATGTTCCAGGAAGACCTATTCAATATGTAACAACAGATGATTTTTTAAGTCATTTTAATCTTCAGAAATTGTCTGATTTACCCACTGTTGATGAATTAGGTGCTGCAGGTTTAATCGATAATACAAATATAGATAATGCAATCTTTGGAACAGGAAAATTTTACAGAGAAAAACAAGATGATAAAAAAGAGGATTTGTATTCAAATATTGATGAAATGTTGAATAGCACCCTTGATAATGATGATAACAAATAAAGCACCATCCAGTCACAAGTTAAAAAGGTACTTTTAAAATATTAATAAAAAGGTTATAAGTTTTATATGAGCATTGGAATTTGGCAAATAGCAATAGTTGTAATACTTGTTGTTTTATTATTTGGTAGAGGAAAAATATCTAGTTTAATGGGTGACGTCGCAAAAGGTATCAAAAGCTTCAAAAAAGGTATGGCATCAGATGTGACTGATGACAAAGATCCCAAAAATATTTCTGACGAAAATCAAGATTCAAACAAAAAAGAATAAATCACATGCCTACTATTGGTTGGTTTGAGATTTTAATTGTTGTAGCAATAGCAATTATTGTACTTGGGCCTAAAGACTTTCCCATTATGTTAAAAAAAGTTGGCTCCATGATCGGTACTGCCAAAAAATATATTAATAATATTCAAAGTGAAGTTTCAAATATAGACATTGAAGACAATCAAGCAGATAAAAAAGAAGAAAAAAAAGATGAGTCGTGAAGAAAAAGAGGGTGGCTTTATAAGTCACTTAGCTGAATTAAGAAAAAGATTAATCCATAGCTTCATATTTTTAGTGATTTTTTTTGTTGTTTGTTATTTTTTTGCTGAACATTTATATGGTTTTTTAGTCGAACCTTTTGCTAGAGCTGTCAGAGATGATGGCACTGAAAGAAGGTTAATTTTTACAGCACTTCAGGAAACTTTTTTGACATATTTAAAAGTCTCCTTTTTCACAGCCTTCTTTGTTACGTGTCCTTTCATTTTGATGCAAATTTGGAAATTTATAGCACCAGGTTTGTATAAACACGAGAAGGTAGCAATATTACCTTATTTGGTGTTAACACCAATCTTATTTTTTTTAGGTGGTATGTTAGTTTATTATTTGATTATGCCTCTGGCCATCAAATTCTTCCTATCATTTGAGAGCGCAGGTTTGTCAACTAACTTACCAATCCAATTAGAAGCAAAAGTGAATGAATATCTTTCATTAGTAATGAAACTTATTTTTGCATTTGGAATAAGTTTTCAGTTACCAGTAGTATTGAGTTTATTAGCTAGAATTGGAGTAGTTGATTCTCAATTTTTAAAAACAAGAAGAAAATACGTCATTGTCATAATATTTGCTGCTGCAGCTTTGCTTACACCGCCAGATCCAATTACTCAAATTGGATTAGCTATACCTTTATTAATATTATATGAATTATCTATATATTCGGTAAAAATTATAGAAAATAAAAATTTTAAAGACTCTGATGCATAATTTAAAAGAAATTAGAAAAGATTTTGATACTTTTAGAAAAGCAATTGAAAAAAGATCTGTTGAAGTTAATTTTGAAAAATTAAAGGATTTGGATATAAAAAATAGAGAATTAATTCAAAAAAAAGAAGCCTTAGAAAAAGAAAAAAAAGAAATTTCTAAATCAAAAGATGAGTCTCTTTTTGCTAAATCAAAAGAAATTTCTTCTTCTATAGAAAAAATTAATAATCAGCAAATTGTTATTAAAGCTGATTTGGAAAAAATTTTATCTAGCATTCCTAATGTTCCTCATTTAGATGTTCCTGTTGGAAAAGACGAAAATGATAATATTGAAATAGAAAAAAAAGGTGAAATTCCTAAATTTAATTTTAAACCTAAGTCTCATATTGAATTAGGTGAAAAATTAAACATGCTTGATTTTGATCTTGCAACTAAAACTACTGGTTCAAGATTTGTTTTCGTTAAAGATAAATTAGCTTATCTAGAAAGAGCGATTTCAAATTTTATGTTAGACACTCATATTAATAAAAATGGTTATAAAGAAATTTCTCCTCCATTATTAGCATCTGAAAACACAATGTTTGGTACTGGTCAGCTTCCTAAATTTGAAGAGGATCAGTTTGAAGTAAAACTAGACGAGGGTTCAGATAGAAAGTTTTTAATCCCAACTGCAGAAGTAATTTTAACTAATATGGTAAAAGATAAGATTATTGAACTAAAATCTTTACCAATGAGATTTGTTGCCTCCACTCCTTGTTTTAGAAAAGAGGCGGGCAGTTATGGGAAAGACACCAAAGGTATGATCAGGCAGCATCAATTTTACAAAGTTGAAATGGTAAGTATTGTTGAGCAAAAAAAATGTTTAGAGGAACTTGAGAGAATGACTGATTGTGCAACCGGAATTTTAGATCTTTTAGAATTACCCTATAGAAAAATAATTTTATGTACTGGCGATATGGGTTTTAGTGCTGAAAAAACTTATGATATTGAGATTTGGCTTCCATCAGAAGAAAAATATAGAGAAATTTCATCTTGTTCATCATGCTCAACATTTCAATCTGTAAGGATGAAAGCTAGGTACAAAGATGAAAAAAAAGAAACTCTTTATGCAGGTACTCTAAATGGAAGTGGTTTAGCGGTAGGAAGAACTTTAATTGCTATTATGGAAAATTATCAACAAAAAGATGGTTCAATATCAATTCCAAAAGTACTTAGACCATATATGAACAATTTAGAAAAAATTTCGATCAATTAAAGTTGTTTTAAGGCTTTAGATAGTATAAATAGTCAATTTTAATTAAGGAGTTTTATGGATAGTGCAGGAATAGGTCAATTTATACCGTTAATATTAATTTTCGTAATTTTTTATTTTTTCTTGATAAGACCGCAGCAAAAGAAGGTCAAAGAGCATAAGGCAATGGTAGAGAGCTTAAAAAAGGGTGATAAAGTTGTAACTTCAGGTGGAATTACAGGAATTATAACTAGAGTTATAGATAACGATAAAGTTGAAGTTGAAATTGCTGAAAATGTTACTGTTGAAGTAATCAGAGGGACTGGCATTCAAAGTCTGATGAGTTCTCAAGAAGTAAAGAAATAAATTTCATTTTTTTAAAGTGTTATACTTTTCTAAATTAAGAATAATTTTTATTTCCTTAATATCTTTAATATTTATTTTTTTTGCATCATCTAATTTACTTAAGTTCAGTAATGAAATATTGAATAAAAAAATTAATCTTGGTTTAGATTTACAAGGTGGATCTTATTTATTATTAGAAATTGATAATAGTCCAGTTATTGAACAAAAACTTCAAAATTTATCAATTACTATTAGAAATTATTTTAAAGAAAAAAATATTAGAATTAGGAATATAAAACTTTCAGATCAACAATTATCATTTTCTGTAGATGATGAATTTAAACAAATTATCCTAGACGAGTTTAGTGACGAAGAGAGTGAAATTAATCCTTATTATCAAAGATTTAAATCACACCAATTAGAAATCGAAGAAGATAATAATGTTCTCACTGTAAATTTTTCAAGACAGGGGATTATTGAAATCAAAACTTCATCTCAAGACCAAGCTCTAGAAATAGTTAGAAGAAGAGTAGACGAAATAGGTACTAATGAACCCAATATCCTTAAGCGTGGTAATGATAGAATTTTAGTTGAATTACCAGGTCTTGATGATCCAATGAGAATTAAAGCCCTTCTTGGTAAAACTGCAAATTTAACATTTAGATTTGTAACAAATAATGACGAGGACTCCTTTGGAGCAGAAAAATTAATGTATGAAGATAATTCTGAAGAGGCAATGGTTAGTAAAAGAATAATTCTTAGTGGTGACAATCTTCTTGATGCTCAACCTAGGATGGATAGTGAAAATAATGAGACAGTTGTTTCATTCACTCTTGATAGGGTAGGTGCTAAAAGATTTGGAAAAGCTACATCAACTGGTATAGGAAAACAATTAGCAATTGTTTTAGATGGAAAAATAATCAGTGCCCCAGTAATAAGAGATGTAATTGCTAGTGGATCTGGTCAAATAAGTGGAGGTTTTACTTTTCAATCAGCCACAGATCTTGCTTTATTATTAAGATCTGGAGCTTTACCTGCACCATTAAGTATTATTGAGGAGAGAACTGTGGGTCCAGATTTAGGACAAGACTCAATTAATGCTGGGATCATAGCTTTAATTATTGGATTTGCTCTCGTCATTTTATTTATTTTTGTAAAGTATAAAATATTTGGGTTAATAACAAATATTGCGTTAATTATTAATTTGTTTTTATTAGTTGGCGTTTTAACAATTTTTGAAGCAACTTTAACTTTACCAGGAATAGCAGGAATAATACTAACAGTTGGTATGGCAGTTGATGCAAATGTTTTAATTTTTGAGAGAATTAAAGAGGAATTAAAAAATGAAAAAAATAATTTAATTGCCTTTGATAGTGGTTATACAAAATCTAGAACTGCAATATTAGATGCAAACATTACGACTTTATTAGCAGCGATAATTCTTTTTTTCATGGGCTCAGGTCCTATAAAAGGGTTTTCTCTTACAGTAGGTGTTGGTATTTTTACAACTCTTTTTTCAGTTTATTTTATCGCTAGATTATTGACTGTATTGTATGTATCAAAAAATAAAGAAAAAGGTGGCTTAATTTAAGATGATTGCTTTTAATAAATACTATAATCAGTTTAATATATTATCTGTATCTTTAGTTGTTGTTTCTTTATTTTTTTTGATTTTTAAGGGTTTAAATTTTGGAATAGATTTCAAAGGTGGAACACTTATTGAATTAAGATCAAATGATAAAAAAATTAATGTATCATCTTTAAGAGATAACCTTAGCCAAATGAATTTAGGTGATGTTTCGGTTAAAAAATTTGGAAACGATACAGATTTCTTAATTAAATTTGAAAATAATAAAAATAAAAATGTAATTGAGGAAATAAATAAAAATTTAGATAAATCTTTTGGAAATAATTTTAATTTTAGAAGAGTTGAAAATGTCGGACCCAAAGTGAGCGCTGAATTGTTAAGATCTGGAGTAATTGCAATATCTGTTGCCCTAGCACTAATGCTTATTTATATTTGGATTAGATTTGAATGGCAATTTAGTTTAGGTGCTATTCTAGCTTTATTTCATGATGTTATTGTGACTTTAGGACTTTTTTCTTTACTTGGACTAGAGATTAACTTGTCAATTATTGCTGCTGTTTTAACAATTGTTGGTTATTCTATGAACGATACGGTCGTAATATTTGATAGAGTGAGAGAAAATTTAAGAAAGTATGCTGACATTAAAATTTTTGAATTAACAAATATTTCTATTAACGAAACATTATCAAGGACTTTAATTACCTCTATAACAACTTTATTAGCTTTATTATCGATATTTTTTTTTGGTGGTGAAATTTTAAAAGGTTTTTCTTTGGCTATGATTTTTGGTGTTATTTTTGGAACTTATTCATCAATATATATTGCAAATACTGTTTTAGTTAGACTTAATGTATCTCAAAAAACAATTTTAAAAGATAACGAAAAGGATTAATACAAGTTTTGTGCAGCTACCATTGTCAGTAACATTGGTATTGACAACAAAGTATTTGTTCTAGAAAAAAGCATAGCAGTTTTAGCTGACTTTGCTTTTAGATCAGGCTCACACTCAACCATCCCTAAAGCTCTTTTTTGATTTGGCCAAATTACAAACCAAACATTAAAAGCCATTATTAAACCAAGCCACATGCCTATGCCAATTGCCGTATGTTTAGGTATACCAGATCCAACACTTAGTGTCATAGCATCATGTAAATAACCATTTAGACCGGCTAATATTAATCCAGAAATAACCGTAAAGGCAGCTGCCCATCTAAAATAAAATAATGCTGCTGGTGCAATAACTTTTCCAATAGCTGGTTTCTGTTCATCGGGAATTTTTGCCATATTTGGTATTTGAACAAAATTAAAATACCATAAAAGGCCAATCCACATGATGCCAACTAATACGTGTGTATATCTAGCCAACCAACTCCAGAACAATCTATCGAAAGCAAATCCCTCATTATGAAAAAAAAATCCCACAAAAAGTATAATAGAAATTATTACGGATACATGTACTGTTCTTGATAGTGATGAAAGTAAACTTGTCATAGTTAAATTATATACTAATTTTATTAAAATAAGTCATAAATTTTAATATAAAAGAGGCTTTAAATATTTGCCAGTATAGCTTTCATGTACTTTACATATCTCCTCTGGTTTCCCCTCAGCAATAATTTTTCCGCCTTTAACACCTCCTTCAGGGCCCATATCAACTATATAATCAGCGGTTTTAATCACATCCAAATTATGCTCTATAACAACTACCGTATTACCTAAGGCCACAAAAGTATGCAAAATTTCAAGTAACTTCTTAATATCGTGCTGATGAAGACCTGTTGTCGGCTCGTCCAGGATGTACATTGTTCTTCCAGTGGATCTTTTAGATAATTCTTTTGCAAGCTTGATTCTTTGAGCTTCTCCTCCCGATAGAGTTGTCGCTTGTTGTCCTATTTTGATATATCCTAAACCAACTTTTTTTAGAGTTAACAACTTAGTTTTTATATTTGAAATATTTTCAAAATATTCACATCCCTCATCAACAGTCATATTTAAAACATCAGCAATACTTTTGTCTTTAAATTTAATTTCTAAAGTTTCTCGGTTATAACGAGTGCCTTTACATTCATCACATTGAATATAAACATCAGGAAGAAAGTGCATTTCATAAGTAATAACACCATCTCCTTCACAAGCCTCACATCTACCTCCTCTAACGTTAAATGAAAATCTTCCTGGTTTATAACCACGCGTCTTTGACTCTGGTAATCCGGTAAACCAGTCTCTGATTGGTCCAAAAGCACCAGTATAAGTTGCTGGATTTGATCTAGGAGTTCTTCCAATGGGTGATTGATCAATATCTATTATCTTGTCAATTAATTCAGTTCCCTTGAAACCTTTAAAAGGTTTTGGAATTTTTCTAGATTTATTATTATTTAAAGTTAAATTTAGAGCGTTATACAAAGTTTGTAATACAAGTGTAGATTTACCACTTCCAGATACACCGGTAACACAGGTTAAACTTCCTAAAGGTATTTTTAAATTAACATTATCTAAATTATTTCCACTTGCTCCAGTAATTTCTAAAAATCTACCGTTTTTAGCTAAACGTCTTTTAGCTGGGATATTTATTTTAAATTTATTTGAAAGATATTTACCTGTAATACTGTTTTTATTTTTACTTATATCTTGAAATGTCCCCTGAGCAACTACCTCGCCTCCTTTATTTCCTGCTTCTGGACCAAGATCAATGATATGATCTGCATTTTCCATTGTTTCAGTGTCGTGCTCTACTACAATTACTGTGTTTCCTAAATCTCTCAATCTTTTTAGAGCATTAATAAGTTTAACATTATCTTTTTGGTGCAAACCAATTGATGG
The DNA here is from genome assembly GCA_902524535.1 of uncultured Pelagibacteraceae bacterium. Classification (GTDB taxonomy): domain Bacteria; phylum Pseudomonadota; class Alphaproteobacteria; order Pelagibacterales; family Pelagibacteraceae; genus Pelagibacter. Next base: position 24,281 of record CABZDR010000005.1, on the reverse strand, counting down.
TTCATCTAAAACATAAAGTACACCTGTTAATCCAGATCCTATTTGTGAAGCTAATCTTATTCTTTGAGCCTCACCACCAGACAGTGTTCCGGATTCTCTTGAAAGAGTTAAATAATCTAAACCAACATTTAAAAGAAAATTTAGTCTTTCATTAATTTCTTTCAAGATATGTTCAGCTATTTTAAATTGTCTCTTATCAAGCTTATTTTTGAGATTCTCAAACCATTTTGCAGCATCTAATATAGATTTTTCTGTGACTTCACTTATATGCATCCCATCAATTTTTACACAAAGCGCCTCATCTTTTAGTCTATGGCCATTACATCTTTCGCATTTTGTGTCAGACTGATATTGAGCTATTTCTTCTCTTTTCCAATCACTATCAGTTTCAAGATACCTTCTCTCCAAATTATTGATAACGCCCTCAAATGTCTTTTTATGGGAATATTTTTCGTAGCCATCATCGTATGTAAATTTAATTTCCTCTTCATCTGAACCATATAAAATAATATCTTTGATTTTTTTTGAGAGTTTTGACCATTTATCATCCATTGAGAAACCATAATGTTTTGATAAAGATGTTAATGTTTGTGCATAATATAATGTAGTTGTTTTAGCCCACGGTTCTATTGCACCATCAGCGATACTTTTTTTTTCATTTGGAATTACCAAATTTGGATCAACATTAAGTTTTATGCCTATTCCCTCACATTCCTCACACGCACCAAAAGGACTATTAAAAGAGAAAAGTCTAGGCTCAATTTCTTCAATTGTAAAACCACTTTCAGGACAAGCAAATTTAGTAGAAAATATTAATTTTTCAGTTTTTCTGAATTTTTTTGGTAAGGTCTCGTCTTCATATTCAACAAAAAGTAAACCATTAGCTAAATTTATGGCCGTCTCAATACCTTCAGCCAATCTATTTCCTAAAGACGAATTCAAAACAATTCTATCTACAAGAATTGATATATCATGTTTAATTTTCTTATTTAATTCAGGAACTTTCTCTATATCATAAAGAATTTCGTCAATCTTAATTTTTCTAAAGCCTCTTTTTTTATACCCTAAAATTTCTTTCTTATATTCACCCTTACGCCCTCTAACAATTGGTGCATAAAGATAGATGGTTGATTTTTTTGGTAAGGTTTTAATTTTGTCAACTATTTGAGTTACGGTTTGTGATTCTATTGGTTTACCTGTAAAAGGTGAATAAGGAATTCCTGCTCTTGCATACAAAACTCTCATGTAATCATAAATCTCTGTAACAGTTGCAACAGTAGATCTTGGATTTTTTGAGGTATTTTTTTGCTCAATGGATATAGCAGGGCTTAATCCTTCAATCAAATCCACATTTGGTTTTTTCATTTTATCTAAGAATTGTCTGGCATAGGCAGATAAACTTTCAACATATCTTCTTTGGCCTTCTGCATAAACTGTGTCAAAGGCTAAAGAAGATTTTCCCGATCCAGATAGACCTGTTATTACTACAAATTTGTCTTTAGGAATCTCTAAAGAAATATTCTTCAAATTATGTTCTTTAGCTCCCTTAATAACTATCTTTTTAATCATAATTTTTGTTGCTTTGACTTAATAAAATTATTATTCAGAGTAAATTGTGATATAAATCCTATAAATTAAAATAACAAATATTAAAATATTATGGCTGGAAGTTTAAATAAAGTACTTTTAATTGGTCGTTTGGGCGCAGATCCTGAGATTAAACAAATGGTTAACGGAAAAAATGTAGCTAGATTGAGCTTAGCAACAAGTCAATCTTGGAAAGATAAAAATACAGGTGAAAAAAAAGAAAAAACAGAGTGGCACCGTATAGTTGTATTTAATGAAGGATTGGTGAATGTTGTGCAACAATATTTAAAAAAAGGTGCACAAATTTATGTTGAAGGTCAAATAGCGACTAGGAAATGGAAAGATGAACAATCTGGTCAAGATAAATTTTCCACAGAGATAGTTATTCAAGGTTATAATTCATCTCTTACAATGTTAGGAGGTGGCAATTCTGGAGGAGGAATTGCTAACGATAATACACAGTCTTCTAAAAATAATGAGGAAATGTCTCAAATATCAAATGATATGGATGACGATATTCCTTTTTAAAATTTATGGAAAAATCAGAAACTTCTAAAGATCAAAATATAAAACTAATTTCCGTTCATGATGAGATGAGTTCATCTTATCTCTCTTATGCAATGAGCGTTATAGTAAGTAGAGCTTTGCCAGATATAAGAGATGGATTAAAGCCAGTTCATAGAAGAATATTATATGCAATGTATAAGGGTGGTTATGATTGGTCAAAACAATTTAGAAAGTCTGCTAGAATAGTTGGAGATGTTATTGGTAAATATCATCCTCATGGTGACCAATCTGTGTATGATGCATTAGTAAGGATGGTTCAAGACTTTTCAATGAGTCTTCCATTAGTTGATGGCCAAGGTAATTTTGGGTCTATAGATGGCGATCCAGCTGCGGCAATGAGATATACTGAAACACGATTGTCTAAAGTCTCTCAATTTTTGATTGATGATATAGAAAAAAATACAATTGATTTCAAAAGTAATTATGATGAAACAGAAAGAGAACCAACTGTTTTACCAGCACAATTTCCAAATTTATTGGTCAATGGTGCGGGTGGTATCGCAGTTGGAATGGCAACAAGTATACCTCCGCATAATTTAGGAGAGGTTATTGATGGAACATTAGCTTTAATCGAAAATAAAGATATTAAGATTAAAGATCTTATGAGACACATTCCTGGTCCAGATTTTCCTACAGGAGGGGTAATAATAGGCAAAGATATTATCAAACAAGGCTATAATAAAGGCAGAGGATCTTTCAAAATAAGAGGTGAAATAACAATTGAAAGTTTAAAAAATAATAGAGAAAGATTGGTTATAACTTCTATACCATATCAAGTGAATAAATCAGTTTTAAATGAAAGAATAGCTCAGTTAGTTCGAGAAAAGAAAATAGAGGGCATTAGAGACATAAGAGATGAGTCAAATAGAGAAGGTATTAGAGTTTCAATAGATTTGAGAAGTGGAGTAGAGCCAGAAACAGTAAAAAGACAATTGTATAAAAATACACAGATAGAGAGTTCTTTTGGTTTTAATACTTTAGCTATAGTAGATGGAAAACCAGAAACATGTAATCTAAAAGATTTTCTTTCAAGTTTTTTAAATTTTAGGGAAGATATAGTAATTAAAAAAACAAAATTTGATTTACGTAAAGCTGAGGATAGAGCTCATATTTTGATAGGTCTTTCAGTATCAGTTGAAAATTTAGATAAAGTTATAAAAATTATTAGAAGTTCGAAAAATCCTGATGAAGCGAAAATATCTATTTCAAAAACTAAGTGGAAAATTAACAAATCTAAAAAATTAATTTCTTTAGTAGAAAATAAAAGTAAAAAAGATATTTATAATTTATCTGAAGAACAAGTTAATGCTATTTTAGAACTAAGATTGCAAAAACTAACTGCTTTAGGAATTAACGAAATAGAAGTTGAGATAAAAAAACTGGCTGAGCTAATTTTAAAATATAAAAAGATAATTTCATCTAAAAAAGAATTATTAAAAGTAATTAGTGAGGAATTAAAAACAATTAAAGAGAAATATTCTACTCCTAGAAGAACAAAAATTATTGATGCAGTGCTCAACTATGACATAGAGGAAACCATTCAGAAACAATCAGTCATAATAACTGTCACATTACAAGGTTATATAAAAAGAGGATCTTTAAATAATCTAAAAACTCAAAAAAGGGGCGGCAAGGGTAAGACTGGCATAACAACTAGAAATGAAGACTCAGTAATTCAAACTTTGTCTGTAAATACTCATACATCTATGCTTTTCTTTTCTACAGAAGGTTTGGTATACAGATTAAAAGCTTGGAAAATTCCTGAAGGCTCAGCTTCATCCAAGGGAAAATCTTTATTTAACATTTTACCCTTAAAAAATCATCAATCTATAAGCTCTATAATGCCATTTCCTGATGATAATAATAGCTTAAAAGATTTTCAAATAGTCTTTGCAACCTCTAAAGGAAAAATTAGAAAAAATAGTTTGGAGGATTTTTCATCAATCAATGCTTCTGGAAAGATTGCTATGAAACTAGACAGTAACGATAAGATAGTAGGAGTTAAAATTTGCAAAGATGATCAAGATATTATTTTAAGCACAAAATTTGGTAAATGTATAAGGTTTGAATCTAAAAAACTGAGAATATTTAAAGGCAGATCCTCTAAAGGAATTAAAGGTCTTGAATTAGCACCAAATGATGAAATTGTATCACTATCAATAATTGATAACGACAAAATTAAAAAAAGCACTAAAAATGGCAAAGATGAAAAATCTGAATTAAAAGCTACCGAAAAATTTATTTTATCAATTACAGAAAATGGTTTCGGTAAGAAAACATCTCATAAAGATTACAGGGTTACCAACAGAGGTGGAAAGGGGATAATTGGGATTGTAAATTCACCAAGAAATGGAAACATAGCCTCTTCATTTCCAGTCTTTGAGGGTGATGAAATTATGATATCGACAAACAAAGGGAGAGTAATAAGAGTTGCAGTTAAAGAAATTAGAACTGCAGGTAGAAACACTCAAGGGGTTAGAATAATTAAACTTTCAGGTGATGAAAAAGTTGTTTCATCAATAAAGATTGATGATAATTTGATATAATGCCAAAAGTTGCTATTTATCCAGGTACCTTTGATCCAATAACCTTTGGACATATTGATGTTATAAAAAAATCTTTAAAATTATTTGATAAATTAGTTGTTGGTGTTTCAGACAGCGAAAACAAAAACTATCTTTTCAACCCTTTTGAGAGAATAGAAATTGTCAAAAAAGCTCTGTTTTCCGATCTCAAATTAGATAAAAAAAAAATAGTTGTTGTTTCTTTTTCTTCTTTAACCACAGACTTATGTAAAAAATATAAATCGAATATCATTTTAAGAGGTTTAAGAGCAGTTTCAGATTTTGAGTATGAATTTCAATTGGCAGGCATGAATCGGAAGCTCAATAACAAGATTGAGACAATTTTTTTAATGTCTGATGTAGAAAATCAGATAATTTCATCTAAGTTTGTTAAAGAAATTGTCAAATTAAAAGGTGATATAAAAAAATTTACTACCAAAAGTACAATTAAGTCATTAAAGGAAAAATATGAATAAGCTTTTTATAAAAATTTTATTTATTTTTTCTTTATTTATCAATCAAACAATAGCACAGGAGAATATTATGATTTTAAAATTAAAAGATGGAGATGTAAAAATTGAATTATTTCCAGATGTTGCACCAAATCACGTAAATAGAATAAAAGAATTAGCCAACTCAGGAAAATATGACAATGTTGTTTTTCATAGAGTAATAGATGGCTTTATGGCTCAAACCGGTGATGTTCAATTTGGCAAATCAGACTCAAATAATTTTGATCTAAATAGAGCTGGTATGGGTGGATCAGATTTGCCCGATCTAAAACAAGAGTTTAGTGGTCTACCTCATGATAGAGGAACTTTATCAATGGCTCGTTCATCTGATCCTAATAGTGCGAACAGTCAATTCTTTATTTGTTTTAAACCCGCTCCTTTTTTAGATAGACAATATACAGTTTTTGGAAAAGTTATTGAAGGCATGGAGTTTGTTGATAAAATTAAAAGAGGCGATGAAAACAATAATGGTTCAGTTTCTGATCCTGACAAAATAGTTAGTTTTAAATCCTTATAAACTTTAATCAAGTTGAAAAAATTTGCCTTTAAAGTTTTAGCTAAAGATAATTTTGCAAGATCAGGGTTAATCGAAACACATAGAGGAAATATCAATACACCAGCTTTCATGCCAGTCGGTACCCAAGCGACTGTTAAGGCTTGTACAATTAGAGATATTAAAAAAACTGGATCAGAAATAATTCTCTCTAATACTTATCATTTAATGATTAGACCAGGTGTAGACCGTGTTAAAAATGCTGGAGGATTGCACAAATTTATGAATTGTGATCTTCCTATTTTAACAGACTCTGGCGGTTTTCAAGTTATGTCTTTATCTAAATTAAATAAAATTGATAGAGAAAAGGGTGCAATTTTTAATTCACATGTTGATGGGAAAAAATTTAGTTTAAGTCCAGAAGAAAGTATAAAAATTCAATTGGGTTTAGATTCTGATATTGTAATGATTATGGATGAATGCCCTAAAAAAAGTAATGACTATAATTTGATAAGAGACTCTATGAATTTGTCGTTATACTGGGCGAAAAGGTCAAAAAAAGCTTTTGGTAACAATCCGCACAAAGCTTTATTTGGAATAGTACAAGGAGGTTTATTCAAAGATTTAAGACTTGAGTCGCTAAATTCTCTAATTGAAATTGGTTTTGATGGATACGCGCTTGGTGGCTTAGCAGTTGGAGAAACTCAAAAAGAGATGTTTCAAGTTTTAGATGATGTTAAATCAAATCTACCCGAGCTAAAACCCAGATATTTAATGGGTGTTGGCACTCCCTCTGATATTTTAGGAGCAGTCAAAAGAGGTATTGATATGTTTGATTGTGTTTTACCTACGAGATCAGGAAGAACAGGCTTAGCTTTTACTTGGAATGGTAGAGTTAATGTTAAAAATAAAAAATATCAAAATGATAATTCTCCACTAGACAAAGATTGTGACAATTTAGAATTAAACAAGTATTCTTTGAATTATTTAAATCATCTTTTCAACACTAATGAAATTCTTGCATCAATGATTCTAACATTACATAATATTAATTTTTACCAAGAATTGATGAGATCAATTAGATCAAATATACAAAAAGGTACCTTTGACAAATTTCACGATAAATACATAGATAAGTTGTAAATTTTGCTAAAAAATTTGTCAAAAATGTCATTTGAAATATATAAATTTATCTATATATAAGCTTCAATCCTTTAAATTTTGGGCCCTTAGCTCAGTTGGTAGAGCAATTCCCTTTTAAGGAATGGGTCGATGGTTCGAGTCCATCAGGGCTCACCATTTTTAGGAAATTTTTATTGGTGGGTATTCTAAAATAATCTTATTTGTCCACTCATTTATTTTTTTAATTCGATTGTCAGCAGATGGATGGGTGCTTAAAAATTCCGGTTGCGACTTTCCTTTGTTAAATTCTTTCATTCTTTCCCAAATTTTAGTAGTCTCTCTTATATCATAACCCGACAGAGAAGAAAAAATCATTCCTAAATAATCCGCTTCACTTTCTTGTTTTCTTGTAAAAGGGTTCATTATGCCAAGTTGAGAAAGCAAACCTATTGTATCCATTCCAGTAGCTCTATTTACTTGGGATAACTTTCCTCCAGTAAAAATATCTAATAATTGTGTTCCAGTATTTAGAATTGCTCCTCTACTAGCTCTTTCAACAGAATGTTTTGCAACTGCATGAGCTATTTCATGACCCATAACCGCTGCCAAACCATTTGTATTTTTAGTGACTTCAAGCATTCCAGTATAGACTGCAATTTTACCACCAGGCATACACCAGGCATTTCTTACTTTTTTATTTTCTATTAAAATGTATTCCCAATCAAAATTTTGAGTTGGGTCGTTAAGTTTTGATATATAAAAATATTCACTAATAGAATCCTCCATTTTTTTTCCAATATTTTTAATCAAATCAAGTGTCTTTGTGTCTTTACTTAACTTTTCTTTTTCTTTTACTTTTTCAAAAATCTTAGCTGCCTGAGCATTTAGTTTAGCTTCGGGTATTATTTTGAGCTGTTTTCTCTCTGTGATAGGAGCAGTAGAACAAGAATTTAAAAGCAACCCTCCACAACTACAACCAAGATATGACAAAAATTTTCTTCTATTCATTTTATAAATACATTGATATTATATTAACTAATGAATCTAAATAATAAAATATTATTAATACTTTTCATAGTAGCAATTTCTTTCGTAATATATTCAAGTTTTAGATAAAATTATGACTAAAAATAAAAAAAAAAGATCATTAACACTTGTTTTAAGAAATTACTTTATTACAGGAGTTGTTGTATTAATTCCGATTGGAATTACTTTATATCTCACAAAATTTTTCATTGGAATTTCATCTAAAATTATACCTGAGAACATCAATCCAAATAACTATCTTCCTTATGCCGTTCCAGGACTTGAAATTTTAATATCTGTAGTCATCATCACAATTGTTGGTGGATTATCATTATCTTTTTTAGGTAAAAAAATTTTAAAGTTAATTGATGATCTATTTAAACGAATACCTTTCTTAAGAACAATTTATTCTGCTATTCTACAAATGACTGAAACGTTCTCTAATAGCAAGAATGACAAGAAAAGTGTTGTATTAATTCAATATCCAAGAAAAGGAGTTTGGGCAGTTGGTTTTGCAACAAAAGAAAATAAAGGTGAGATGGCTCAAAAAACTAATCAAAAACTAATAAGCGTCTTTGTTCCAACGACTCCTAATCCTACAAGTGGTTTTTTACTTATGTTTCCACTAGATGAAGTAATCTATTTAGATATGACTTTTGAAGAAGCATCTAAATTTATTGTATCTGCAGGTACTTCTACTGGTAAGAATTAAGCAATATCATTTATAATATCAGCTCTATCATAAAGTTTAATGAGTGGTTTAAATCTTTTTATATCTTCGTTTGATTTTTCAATTCTTTTAATCTCTTTTTCAGCTAATAAAAAAAGATCTTTATTATGAATTGGATCAGCTAGTTTAAAATTTTTAATACCACTCTGTTTAAAACCCAATAAATCTCCAAAACCTCTTATAACCATATCTGCTTCTGAAATTATGAAACCATCATTAGATTCTTTCAAAATATTAATTCTTTTTTTTGCATTCTCACTTAAATTTGATTTAAACATCAAAATACATGAAGACGCTTTAGAACCTCTGCCCACACGTCCTCTTAGTTGGTGCAATTGAGACAACCCGAACTTATTTGCATTTTCTATGATTATTACACTAGCATTAGGAAAATCTATACCAACTTCTATGATTGTAGTTGACACTAATATTTTAAATTCATTTTTTAAAAAACTATTTAAAATATTTTCTTTTTCATCGATAGTGGTCTTTCCATGTAGTAATAAAACTTGTTTTGGAAACAATTTTTTTAAGTATTCGAATTTTTTAATAGCTGAAGTATGATCAATTCTCTTAGACTCCTCTATTAGCGGGCAAACCCAAAATATTTGATTTCCAAGACTAATTTCTTTTTGTACAAACTTTATGACATCATCTATCTTATTTTCTAATTTACTATAAGTTTTGATAGATTTTCTTGATTTAGGTTTTTCTTTTATTATAGAAATGTCCATATCACCAAAAATAGTCATTGTTAAAGTTCTAGGTATTGGCGTAGCAGTCATCAGTAATATATCGCAATCTTTTCCTCCCTTATCAGATAAACGTTTTCTTTGACTCACACCAAATTTGTGTTGTTCATCAATGATTATCAATCCAAGATTTTTAAAGATTACCTTTTTTTGAAATATTGCATGTGTACCAAAGATGATATCAATTTTATTTTGTAAAAGTTTACTAAGTATATCTTTTTTTTCTTTGTATTCAGTTTTTCCAGAAATTAGAGCAATATTTAATTCGTTAGCAAAAATTTTCTTTGCAAGATTAAAATGTTGTCTTGCTAAAATCTCAGTTGGAGTCATTACTGCAACTTGAAAACCTGAATTAACAGTGTTATATGCCGCTAAAAGAGAAACAATTGTTTTTCCACTTCCAACATCACCTTGTAAAAGTCTAAACATCTTGGTTGATGAACATAAATCTTGATTGATTTCTCCCAATGATTTTAATTGATCTTTAGTTAATGAAAAATCAAGTTTGTTTATAATTTTATTTTGTTTATTTAAATGCAAAATTTTATTTTTTTTTTTATTCTTCTTAATTTTTTTTCTTATTTCTGAATTAACTAAAAATGTTGAAAAAATTTCATCATAAGCAAGTCTTTGATAAAAGTTTTTTTTATACTTTCCAATATTTTCTGGTTTGTGTAACTCTCTTATTGATGCGTTCCAGCTTATATAATCAAATTTAGCTAATATGTCCCTGGAATGCCACTCATCTAAGATTGGGAGTGTTTCAATTATTTGATTTATTATTCTGTTGTAAACTTTCTCTGAAATACCATCTGATAATGCATATTTGTTATGTTTTTGTTTTATTAACGAAGAGTCTTCTGAGATGTATTTTGGGTTGGTTATTTGGTATTTATTTTTAAATGTTCCAATTTTTCCATTTATTGTAACCTCTTTACCTAAAGGCAGGATCTTTTTTATATATCCTTCATAACTGTTAAAAAAAACACAGTCCAATTCTCCAGTATCATCCGAGCAAACAACCCTGTTTGGTAGATTTCTTACTCTGGGAAATAAATACTTTTTTGGCAAAATTGTTATTGTTTGATTTTCACCTATTTTCAAATCTTTAACTTTTGAAGATAGAGTTCGATCTGTAAATGATTTAGGTAGTTTCCATAATAGATCAAAAATACTATTTATTTTTTTTTTTTTTAAAATTTGAGACGTTTTAGCACCAACTCCTTTTAAAGTTGATAAATCTTTTAACAGATATTGATAATTGCTTTTATTATACATTTACAACTTATATATTCTAATTATGAATTCTGACATAGAACAATTAAAAAAAAAAATTATCTATAGATCAAATTATCGTGGCACAAAAGAAATGGATAAATTACTAGGAGCATTCACAAATACTTATATTAATCAATTAAATGAGAAGGATCTACTAGATTTACAAAAGCTCCTAAATTTTGAGGACGAAGATCTATTCAATTTTTATAAAGGATTGAATACAAATATAGAATTTGAGGAAAATAATGTTAATTCTTTATTTAAAAAATTTAAATATGTGGTTGATTAAGAATGGCGGAGAGACTGGGATTCGAACCCAGGAAAGAGTTGCCCCTTTGCCGGTTTTCAAGACCGGTGCTTTCAACCGCTCAGCCATCTCTCCGTGAGCAAGGTTTTATTATTAAAAATATATAATTCAACCATAAAATAGTCTATTTACCTTAAGTATTATTTAATTCTATAAAATTCTATGAATAAAGATTTTAACAAAGGTTTATTATTAACTTCATTAGGATCTTTTTGGTGGGGTTTTATTGGAGTAATTTACTTTGAGTATGTATCTTTTATTGGTCACATAGAATTAGTGGTTCATAGATGTTTGTGGACCACTTTGATGTTAATTTTAACTACAACATTTATATCGAAATGGAAAATATTTTTTAAAATTGCAATTATTAAAAAAAATTTGATCTACTTATTTATCTCAGGAGCTCTAATTTTTATTAATTGGGCTATTTGGATATATGCTGTCGCGACTGAAAGAATAATAGATGCAAGTTTTGGATATTTCATAATGCCAATTATTAGTGTTTTATTAGGTAAAATATTTTTTAAAGAAAAATTAAATAAAAAAAGAATTTTTTCTGTAATTTTGGTCATTATTTCAATTTTATTTATAATTTTTTTTAATTTAAAAAGTCTACCATGGGTTGGTTTGATAGTAGCTTTTAGTTGGGCTTTTTATAATCTTGTAAGAAAAAAAATTAATGTAGATACTGATATTGGACTTTTAATTGAGAGTTTTTTTATTTTTCCATTTGCTATAATTGCGTTTTATCTAATATATAAAAATGGTTTAAATGATTTTAATCTATCAAATCCTGGTCTAAGTTTATTTTTAATCCTTGCAGGGCCAATGACAGTAATTCCTTTATTTCTTTATGTTAGAGGTGTTGAGTTAATAGGGTTAGGGCCAACAGGCATGATATTCTACATAACGCCAACTCTTCAGTTCATTATGGGCTATTTTTATTACAATGAGAGTTTTTCTTTAGTAAAATTTATTAGTTTTATTATTATATGGATAGCTGTAATTATATATTTAAAAGACTTATATGAGAATAATTAAAATATTATTATTCATAAGTATACTTTTTTGTAATTTAACTTATGCTGATATCAATACAGAATTTGAAAATTGGAAAAAAAATTTCAAAAAAGTAGCGTTATCTGAAAATATATCAGAAGAAACTTTTAATTTGGCAATTGAAAACACCAGATATTTACCAAATGTAATTAAATACGATAGATATCAACCTGAATTTTATGAAGATACAAAAACATATATTAGCAAAAGAGCTTCATTAAAAAAATTGAAACAAGGTCTAGAACTATATGAGCAGAACAAGGAATTGATAAACAAAATAGAAAAAGAATTCAAAGTTGAAAAAGAATTAATGTTAGCTTTGATGGGTATCGAAACAAATTTTGGTAATTATGTTGGAAAAATGGATATACTTTCGTCTCTTGCAACACTAAGTTTTGATAAAAGAAGATCTGAGTTTTTTACAAATGAACTAATCACTCTTTTAAAGTTAATAGAAACTAAAAAAGTTGATTATAAAAGTTTATATGGATCATGGGCAGGGGCTTTTGGATTTTTTCAATTTATGCCAAGCACTATTGATAATTATGCAATTGATTATAACAATAACAAGGAAATAAATTTGAAAAATAACATAGATGCATTTGCATCTGCGGCTAATTATTTATCAAAAATAGGTTGGAGGCCAGAAAGACCGTGTTTTTATAAAGTAGTGCTTAAAAATAACATTCCAAATAAATATTTAAATACATCTGCAAAAAATATTAGAAATAAAAAAAGATTAAGTTTTTTTATGAAATATATTGATGATGAAAACTTGCCTGACAACTTAAATTCTAATTATAAAGTTGCCATAGTAACTCCAGATAAAGACATTGTTAAAAATGCTGAAAAACTCACACCCGCTTATATTATCTATGATAACTACGAAGTTATTCTTAAATGGAATAGATCTTTAAGGTTTAGTCTAGCTGTATGTACATTAAAGGACAAATTTAAAGATGAACTTTAAATATTATCTAATTTTTTTTATTATATTATTTCTAAGTAATTGCTCAAACAACGTTAATTTAAAAAAATTTGCAACAATTGAAAATTTTTCAAATAAAGGTTTTACTTTAGTTTTTGAAGATAAATATTATAAAGATAAAATTGTTGATAAGAAAATTGACAATCGCTCATATCAGATTTTTCAAAAAAATTTAAAAAAAAATTCTAGTGTTAAAATAACCAATATGTTGAATAATAAAACAATTATAGCAAAAGTTATTTCTAATAAGACAAATTATCCTTATTTTTATAATTCAGTTATATCTCAAAGAATTGCTGAAGATTTAGATCTTGATTTAGATGAACCTTACATATCAATTTCATTAATATCGAATAATTCTTCATTTATTGCAAAAAAAACTAAAACCTGGGACGAGGAAAAAGAGATAGCTGAAAAAGCCCCAGTTGATGGAATTGAGATAAACGATCTAAGTAAAGTTAAAACTAAGAAAAAAACTATTAAGACTAAAAAATTTTCATATTCAATAAAAATTGCTGATTTTTATTATGAAAAGTCGGCACAAGAAATGATTAAAAGGATTAAAAATGAAACTTCAATTAAAAACTACAAAGTACTACCTCTATCGAAAACAAATTTTAGAGTTATTTTAGGTCCTTTTAATGATATAAATTCTTTAAAAAATTCTTATAATAAAGCAGCAATACTAGATTTTGAAAACCTTGAAATTATTCGTCATGACTAAAAAGTTTACACATATTTTGTTTTTTTTATTTTTATTCACAACAAATGCATTTTGTGAATTCCAAACAAAAGCTCGAACAGCAATTTTACAAGATTTTTATTCAGGTGAAATTTTGTATGAAAAAGAGCCAGATATTTCTATATATCCTGCTTCGATGACTAAAATAATGACTGCTATAATAGCTTTTGATTTTATCAAATCTGGGGATATCAATTTAGATGATGAATTTATTGTCTCTGAAAAAGCTTGGCGTTTATCTACTTCAGGATACTCATCCATGTTTATAATGGTAAATGATACGGTTTCAGTTGAAGATTTATTAAGAGGAATAATTGTTGCTTCTGGTAATGATGCATGTGTTACATTAGCTGAAGGTATAGCAGGTACTGAAGAAGAGTTTGCTATTTTAATGACATCTAAAGCAAAAGAACTAGGTATGGAGAATACTAATTTTGCAAACTCTTCGGGGATTAATGATCCAAATAATTATTCTACAGTTAGAGATATACTAATTATGTCTAATTATCTCATAAGAACTCATCCAAATTTTTATGAATATTTTGCTGAATTAGAGTTTACCTGGGATAGGACTGGCGGCGATCCAATAACTCAGGGTAACAGAAATCCGCTTCTTTATAAAAATATTGGTGCCGATGGAATTAAAACAGGATATCTAGCTGTTGAAAAATATTCATTGGCTTCGTCTATAAATAGAAATGGAAGACGCCTAATTGCAGTTGGTAGTGGTTTTGATACAAAAAAACAAAGATCAAGAGAAAGTACAAAAATACTAACTTACGGTTTAACAAATTTTGATTTAGTAAAAATTACAGAAGCTAACCAAGTAGTTTCAGAGGTAGAGGTATGGTTGGGTCAAAAAAATAGTGTTGAGGTCTATTCAAATCAAAATATTTATAAAACTATTAAAAAAGCCAGAAAAAATCGTCTTAAAATATCAGTAAATTATAATGGACCAATCGAAGCTCCAATCAAAAAAGATCAAGTTATCGCTAAACTTAAAATGGTTTATGATGATGAGCTTATAGGAGAGTATGATCTTTACGCAAAAGAGGAAATTAAAAGATTAAATATTTTCTCTAGATTAATTAGATCATTAAATTATTTGATTTGGGGTGATGTCTAAAAAACCAATTATAGTTTTTGAAGGCATAGAGGGATCTGGTAAATCTCACCATATTAAAAAAATTGTAAACTTTCTAAAAAAAAAGAAAGTTGATTTTTTATTTTTAAGAGAGCCAGGCGGTAACGCGAATTCTGAAAAAATAAGAAAGTTAATCTTAAGTAAAAAAACAAAATTTCAACCAAAAACAGATTTATTGTTATATATAGCTGCAAGAAATGAGAATATTTCAATTCTCAAGAAAAATTATAAAAAAAAAATAATTTTGATTGATAGATTTATAGATTCGACCCTTGCATACCAACATTACGGAATGGGATTAGATCTTAATTTTATCAACAACGTAAACAAATTTATTTTAGACGGACTAAAAGTTGATTTTACTTTTCTAAACGTAGTAAGTGAAAAAAATATGATAAAAAGACTGAGAAAAAGAAAAAAATTAAATAGATATGATAAATTTGATAATAATTTTTACAAAAAAGTCCAAAAAGGTTTTATTAAGATGGCTCAAAAAAAACCAAAAAAATATTTCATTGTTAACTCAAATTTAGAAATAAAATCTAATGAAAAATTAATTATAAATATAGTTAAAGACTTGATTTAGAAATGACTGATCCCATTAACCAGACTAAGCTTTTCGAATTAGATAATTATTTCAACGAATTAAAGTGTTTATTTGATAATGATAAATTACCAAATAAGATATTATTAACAGGCCCAAAAGGATCAGGTAAATTTACTTTATCGCTACATTTAATTAATTATATTTTATCTAAAAATGAAGAATATTCTTACGATGATCAAAATTTTCAAATTAATGAAAAGAATAGATCTTTCAAATTAGTTAAGAACAATACATCGCCAAATTTTTATTTAATTGATATTAAAAAAGAAAAAAAAAATATAGAAGTTGATCAAATAAGAGAATTAATTAACTTTTGTAATAAATCTTCTTTTAACAGCAAGCCCAGATTTATATTAATAGATAATCATGAGTTAATGAATACAAATTCGAATAACGCTTTACTCAAAACTTTAGAGGAACCAAATGATAATATTTTTTTTATCATTATTAATAATACATCAAAAATTTTAGAAACGATTAAATCTAGATGTTTGTTTTTTAAAATTACATTATCACAACAAGAAAGTGTTAAAATTTTTAATAAGATTGTTGATAAAGATATTAAAAGTTTGATAAATGATGATTTAATTTCACATTATTTTACTCCAGGTGATCTACTAAATTTATATAAATTTTCTCTTGAAAAAAAAATAGACTTATCGAATATGAAGCTCAAAGAGTTCTTGTTAGAAATAATTGATAATCATTATTATAAAAAAGATGTTTTAAGTATTGATTTTATATTTGCTTTTTTTCAAATATATTTCACTAAAGAAATTAATAATTTAGATAATTATTCAGTTTATGCAAAATTTGTGAGTTCAATTAATGATATTAAAAGATTTAATTTAGATATTGAAAGTTTATTTATTCAACTAAGACATCAAATAGTTAATGACTAAATATTTTTACATTACTACGCCGATTTATTATCCATCAGCAAAACCCCATATGGGCCACGCATATTCAAGTATTGTTGCAGACTTTTTTGCAAGATTTAAAAGAATGGATGGCTTTCAGGTACATTTTTTAACTGGCACAGATGAACATGGATTAAAAATTCAAAGAGCAGCTGAGAAAGAGGGGATGGATACATTAAAATTTTGTGACACTATAAGTCAAACTTTTAAGGATCTTTCAAAAACTTTAAATTTAACAAATTCTGATTTTATAAGAACTACTGAGAAAAGACATTTAAAATCTGTGCAATATTTGTGGAATGAACTAGAAAAAAATGATGACATTTATCTATCTAAATATTCTGGATGGTACTCTGTTTCAGATGAAGCATTTTATAATGAAGATGAAATTGAGGAAAATAATGGAAAAAAAATAGCAATTTCCTCAAAATCTTCAGTCGAGTGGGTTGATGAAGAATCTTATTTTTTTAGACTATCAAAATGGGAAAAGCCTTTATTAAATTTTTATGAAAAAAATCCACAATTTATTTCACCAGAGTCTAGAAAAAATGAGGTTATAAGTTTTGTAAAAAATGGTTTGAAGGATTTATCTGTAAGTCGGAAGAGTTTCTCCTGGGGGATTAAAGTACCCAGTAACAACGATCATGTTATATATGTATGGCTTGATGCGTTAACTAATTATTTAAGTGCTTTAAATTATCCTGATAAAAATGATCAGTTACTTAATAATTTTTGGCCTGCTTCCTTACATATCATTGGTAAAGACATATTGAGATTTCATGCGATTTATTGGCCAGCTTTTTTATTAGCAGCTAAAATTAAACCTCCATTAAAAGTTTATGGCCATGGTTGGATACTTTCAGGAGATGAAAAAATGTCTAAGTCAAAAGGTAATATATTAGATCCAATTGATATTATAGAAAATTACGGTATTGATGCATTAAGATACTATCTTATTAAAGAAGTTTCTTTTGGTAATGATGGAAATATATCGCAGGACAGACTTGAAGATTGCATTAATAGTGATTTAGCAAATAATTTTGGAAACTTGTGCCAACGAGTGGTTGCTTTTTCTCTAAAAAATTGTGAAGGTAAAATTCCAAATAAAATAGAATTTCAGTCAGATGATCTCAAAATATTAGATAAATTTAAAAATAATTTAAATACTATTAGAGAAAAAATCGACAACCAAGACATTAATTTTTATATTGACTTTATTGTAAATTCGTTATTTGAAGCAAACAAATATTTTAATGATCAAGAGCCTTGGAAAAAAAAAGATAATCTAATCAGATTAAATACCATAGTGTATACAACATTAGAAATAGTGAGAAAAATAAGCTATTTATTATATCCAATTATTCCCGAGTCGTCTGTAAAAGCATTAAAAATTTTTGATATAAAGGAAAAAGATATTGATTTTTCTTCAATTGAAAATAATGATTTTCTAATTAAAGACAAAAAAATAAATAAAATAGATATATTATTTAAAAAAATAGAAAAAAATAATGATTGATTCACATTGCCACTTAGACCATGAACCACTGAAAAGTGATTTATCAAATATAATTAAACGTTCAAAAGACGTAGGAATTGAAAAATTATTAACAATTTCTACATCTATCGAAAGTTTTCAAAAAATTAAAGATATTATCAATGAGGACGAAATTATTTTTGGTACTATTGGGATACATCCACATGAAACTGTTAATAATGAAATTACAATTGATTATATTGTGAAAAATTTTGAAGAAAATCCTAAGATAATTGGTATAGGTGAAACTGGATTGGATTTTTATTACAATAACAGTGATAAAGAAAAGCAGATTAAAAGCTTTAAGAAACATATAGAAGCTTCAATAAAAACTAACTCACCTTTGATAATTCATTCGAGAAACGCAGAGGACGAGACATTAGAAATTTTGAATAAATATCAGGGTGAAAAATTAAAAATTTTGATGCATTGTTTTACAGGTTCAAAAAATTTTGCCGAAAAATTATTGAAGTTGAATGCTTTTTTTTCTGCAAGTGGCATTATAACTTTTAAAAATTCCATAGATCTACAGGAAACGTTTAAAATTTTACCATTAGAAAAAATTTTGATCGAAACTGATAGCCCTTATTTAGCTCCTGTTCCTAATCGTGGTAAAAAAAATGAACCATCGTTTTTAAGTTATACAGCTCAAAAATTAGCTGATATCAAAGATTTACCTAAAAAAGAAATAACAAAAATTACGACTAAAAACTTTAATAATCTTTTTTTTAATTAAAATCCATGGAATTTATTATACTCGGTTGCGGAAGTTCAATGGGTGTACCAAGACCAGATGGATTTTTTGGTAATTGTGATCCAAAAAACATAAAAAACCATAGAACAAGATGTTCAGCAATTATCAAAACATCAAATCAAAACATATTAATAGACACATCACCTGATTTGAGACAACAATTATTGAGACACAAAATAAAAAAGATAGATAAAGTGCTTTATTCTCATATGCACGGAGACCAAACTCATGGAATTAATGATTTAAGATCTTTCTACATAAATAGCAAAAATCAAATTAATGTTTATGCTGATAGATCAACGTCGAAGTATCTTAAGAAAAGTTTTTCATACATTTTCAAAAGTTATTCAAAAGAATATCCAGCAACTTTAAAGTTGAACAATTTACCAAAAAATATTTTTACCATTAATAATAAAAAAAAAATAAAGATTAAATCAGTTAAAGTTGAGCATGGTAACGTAAAATCTAACTGTTTCATAATTGACAAAAAATTAGCTTACATAAGTGATGTGAGTAAAATCTATGATAGTGATTTTAAATATTTTAAAAATTTGAAATATCTAATTATTGATTGTTTATGGTATAATCCTCATCCCTCACATTTTAATCTTGAAACTTCGCTATCAATGATTTCAAAATTTAATCCAAAAAATGCAATTTTAACTAATTTATCACCCGTATTAGATTATAAAGCTCTCAAGAAATTATTACCTAAAAATGTAGTTCCTGCTCATGATGGGTTATCAATCAAACTATAAGATACTTTCAATTTTACTAATTATTTTTTTTGACATTGGCTTAGTAAAGGAAGAAAACGTATCTGCTACTTTACCTTCTTTATTAATCAAAATTTTATGAAAATTCCATTTCGGAACCGCTGAATTACCATAATTAGTCTTAGCCCATTTAAAAAGTTCATGAGCATTAATTCCTTTCACTTCAGTAATTGCTGAAAGAGGAAAAGTAATATTAAAATTTACTTCACAAAATTCTTTTACTTCAGAATTTCCTTTTTTTTCTTGATTAAATGAGTTTGATGGAACACCAAGAACAATTAAACCTTTTTTATTATATTTGTTCCAAAGAGCTTGAAGTTCATTATATTGGTTTGTAAATCCGCAATAACTTGCTGTATTAACAACTAAAACTACCTTATTTTTAAAATCACTAAAATTAATTATATCACCTGATATATTTTCAATTTTTAAATCAAAAAAAGTTTTTTCATAATTTGCTGAAATAGGGCTTTTAAAAAAAAACATGATTATCGTTAAACCTAAAATTATTTTTTTTTTCATTTATTAGGTGTTAGTAATATTAAAAAGTATCCAAATAAAGTAGACAAAAGCGACCCTGTTAATACACCTATTTTTACACCATCCATATATTGCATATTTTCTACAAAGGCTAAATTACCAACAAAAAGACTCATCGTAAAACCAATACCCGTTAATACTCCAACCCCATAAAAATTAAACCAATTTGAATTATTAGGCATTTGAGCTATTTTTGTTTTAATTGCTGCATAAGAGAACACAAAGACACCTAATTGTTTTCCAACAAATAATCCTAAAACAATACCTAAAGGCACCTTATCAAGAAGTGAACCAAGTGATAAACCTTCCAATGAAACACCAGCATTCGCAAAAGCGAAAAGGGGCATTATACCAAAAGCAACATATGGACTAATAGCATGCTCAACTTTTATTAATAGTGAAAAATCTTTTTCTTTTTTTCTGTGGGGTATTGTCATAGCTAATAAAACACCAGCTATTGTTGCATGTATGCCTGAATTGTGTGTGAAATCCCAAAGAAATATACCAACTATAAGATATGGTAAAAATTTTTTAACATTAAATTTATTTATAATTAATAGAATTATGAAAGCTAATAACATTAAACTTAAATATTTTATACTTAAATCACCTGAATAAAATATAGCAATAATGACAATAGCACCTAAATCATCTATAATTGCAAGAGCTGTTAAAAAAACTTTTAAGGATAATGGAACTCTTTTACCTAACAAAGAAAGTACACCAAGAGAGAAAGCGATATCAGTAGCTGAAGGAATTGCCCATCCATTTAAAGTTTCAGGATCACCAAAATTTATAAAAATGTAAAATAGAGCAGGAATCAACATTCCACCAACAGCAGCAATTATTGGAAGTAAGGCTTGTTTAATATTAGAAAGTTCTCCTTGTAAAAATTCTCTTTTTATTTCTAATGTAACAAAGAAAAAGAATATTGTCATTAAAGCATCGTTAATCCAGTGAATAACAGATAATTTTAATCCAAAATTATTAATACCTATGAATAAATATTTATTTAATGTTGAGAAATATAATTCGGATAAATCTGAATTACTTATTATTAGAGCAATAATAGCCGCAAATAACAATACTAAGCCACTTGCTGCTTCAAGCTTAAAAAACCATCTAAAAGGTTTTGATAAATAATTAATCATTTTATCTTATTAAATCTTTTATAAATAGATTTATGTCTTTAATAGTCTCAAATAAATTAAATAAAAATAATTCCAGATTCGGAAATATAGAGGATAAATTATTTTTGAATGTATCCAAAAAAATTATTGCTGCTATTGATGTGATAATTAGGACTATAAAATAACTAAAAATTTTTGACAAATTAAGATTTATTCCATTATTGTAATTAGTGTCCTTTATTTGTTTTTTTTGAGAGTTATTATGCAGAGTCGTTTTTAAGCTCTTTTTAATTTCAACATCTACTTCGTCTTGAGTTTGTGGTAATTCAATAGGTTTTTCAACAGTCTCTTCAATATAAGTATTTTTATAAAACCATTTTCGATCACAAGCTCCACATTGTAGTGTTCTTCCTTTTTCAGGAATTAAATTAGCATCAATTTCAAATTTTTTTTCACCACAAGGACAGTCGATAATCATAAGCTTTATATAGCAGATTTTTTCCAAATTTCTTTTAAATTTCTCTACCTTTATACATTGAAATAATTAATAAGTGCTGTATTAGTACATCACTCGGAGTGTAGCGCAGCCTGGTAGCGCATCTGGTTTGGGACCAGAGGGTCGCAGGTTCGAATCCTGCCACTCCGACCATTTATGAGAAAAGCTAAAATTTATATACCTAATAAAAGTCCTATGCAGTCCGGCAGAGGGAAATCTTATAAATGGGTCTTGGAATTTGAGACTAGGGATCCAACAAGAAACCCTTTGATGGGCTGGGAAAGTTCGAATGATACTTTATCCGAATTGAATTTAGAATTTTCTACAAAAGAATTAGCAATAGAATATGCAAAAAAAAATAAGATTGAAGTTGAAATTATAGAACCAAAAAAAGAAAAATTGTAAAAAAGTCTTATGCAGATAATTTTTTAAAATAGATGTTTAAATTTTTTACACAAAAAAAATGGCAC
Source organism: uncultured Pelagibacteraceae bacterium (assembly GCA_902524535.1). Lineage (GTDB taxonomy): Bacteria > Pseudomonadota > Alphaproteobacteria > Pelagibacterales > Pelagibacteraceae > Pelagibacter. Next base: position 2,183 of record CABZDR010000005.1, on the reverse strand, counting down.
CTTTGGAGTATCGGTGGCACTGTTATAATTTTAGTTGCTACATGGTATCAAGTTCAATTAGATGTAAAAATAAATGAATGGTTTGGAGAATTTTATGACACTCTTCAAAAAGCCTTAACAGAACCTAATTCAGTAACAGAGAAAGATTTTATTGCTTATTTGTTTACTTTTGCAAAAATAGCTGCTGTTTATATTTTAGTTGTCATTTTTAGTGATTATTTTACAAGTCATTGGACTTTTAGATGGAGAACAGCTATGGCTGATTTTTATCATGATAAGTGGAATTATGCTTCGTCTATAGAAGGAGCATCACAAAGAGTTCAAGAGGATACTTTAAAATTTGCAAGAATCATGGAAGGCTTAGGGGCCGAACTTTTAAGAAGCTTAATGACCTTGGTGGCATTCACACCTATATTATGGGGTTTATCAAAAAGTATTACTGTTCTTCCATGGATTGGACCAGTCGACCATGCGTTAGTTTGGGTTGCAATTGTTTCTGCATTAGGAGGAACTATAATATTAGCCAGTGTTGGAATTAAATTACCAGGAATTGAATACGATATTCAAAAAGAAGAGGCAGCGTATAGAAAAGAGTTAGTTTTAGGAGAAGACTTTAAGGAAAGTGCAAAGCCGGAAAAAATAACTGATCTTTATGGTGGCGTTCGTAAAATTCATTATAAGATGTATTTTCATTATCTATATTTTAATGCTGTTAAGTGGAGTTATCTTCAAGGAATGGTTATTGTTCCTTATTTAGCTTTAGCACCCACAATTGTTACAGGAGCAATTACATTGGGATTTGTTCAACAAATTATAAGAGCTTTTGGAAGAGTTGAAACTTCACTCCAATATTTAGTTCGAAGTTGGCCAATTATTGTTGAATTAATATCTGTTTGGAAAAGATTAAGGGAATTTGAAAATAGATTAGAAAAAAACACGTCTTTGGAAACTATTGCTTAATGGAAATAAATAAAAAATATGAAGATTTATTTATTAATGTTTCTTCTAGAGCAGCCCTAGCCAGTTATTACTTTATAGGGAAGAATGATAAAATAGCTGCTGATAAAGCTGCGGTCGATACAATGAGAACTGAATTAAATAAAATTGATATGAAAGGAAATATAGTTATTGGTGAAGGTGAGCTTGATGAGGCTCCAATGCTTTATATTGGAGAAAATTTAGGTAATAATAACGGTCCAGAATTAGATATAGCTGTAGATCCGTTAGAGGGTACAAATTTTGTAGCGAAAAACTTACCTGGAGCTTTATCAGTGATAGCCGTTGCAAAAAAATCAAATTTATTTAATGCTCCTGAGACTTATATGAATAAAATTTCAGCTAATGTAAATGAAAAAAATGTTGTAGATTTAGATTTTCCATTAAAAAAAAATATTTTTAATTTAGCTGAGTATAAAAATAAAAACCCTAAAGATATAACAGTTTGTCTTTTAGATCGCCCAAGACATAAACAAATTATTGATGAATTAGGTAATATAGGAGTTAAATTAAAATTAATTACAGATGGTGACGTTTCAGGCGCTCTTCTAGTTTCTGAGGATAAATATAAAGTTGATTTATTTTTAGGTGAAGGAGGAAGTCCAGAAGGTGTTCTTGCTGCAGCGGCACTTGATGCATTTAATTGTTTTTTTCAAGGCAGATTTTTATTTAAAACTGATTTAGATAAAGAAAGAGCTAAATTAATGGGTATAAATGATTTTAATAAAAAGTACTATTTAGAGGAAATTGTGTCCGGTGATTCTATTTTTTGTGCGACAGGAATAACATCTGGAGATTTAGTCTCAGGTATTAAATTAGACAATGATATCTTTTTTTCAGAAACTTTAATAACACATAAATCATCTGGTTTGAAAAAGATTATCAGAAAACATGAAAAAATTTGAGTGATTAATTAAATCAAACAAAAATTATATATTTAATTAAGCTTGATTAATAATAATTTATACAATAAAAAACAGACTTTTGGTCCCTTCGTCTATCGGTTAGGACACGTGGTTTTCATCCTCGAAAGAGGGGTTCGATTCCCCTAGGGACCGCCATTTCTTTATGAAGTATTATGTATATCTTCTAGTTTCGTTTAGAAGGAAAAAATTAGTTTCTTATGTTGGTTATACTAATGATCTAAAAAAAAGACTTGATTTACACAATTCTTCAAAGGGGGCAAA
>CABZDR010000004.1 GCA_902524535.1 uncultured Pelagibacteraceae bacterium | reverse complement strand
TGTCTGGTAAGATTTTTTATAAGTTCTTTAAGATTTTCATTTTCAATATTTGGTTTGCCACCAAGCTTTATTATTTGAGCTGATAATTCTTTTATGGTCTCTTCATCTTTCTGAATTGATAATGATGAAATTTTTTCTCTATTCTTAATATATTCTTCTAGTTGACTGTCTCTTAAAGCCTCTACTCTTCTTACTCCCGCAGCTATAGATGATTGACTTACTGTCTTAAATTTTCCATTTTTCACACGTTCTTTAATTATATTAGAGACTGCCTCATAACCAACAGCTTTGACACCACCGAGTGCATAATAAAATTTATTATTCTCCGTTTTAAAATCAGCATAACACTCGTTAATATTTGGTCTAATTATATCAATATCTAATCTTTTAAGTTCTTCATAAAATTCACTTAATTTATTTTGATTGGATATATCCATTGTCATCGATGCTGCAATAAACTCTTTTGGATAATATGTTTTTAAAAAGGCAGTTTGATAAGAAATTATTGCATACGCAGCTGCATGACTTTTATTAAATCCGTATTCTGCAAACGGTTCTATTTTTAAAAAGATTCCTGCAGCAACATCTTTACTGATACCATTTTTAACAGCGCCATTAATAAAATTTTGTTTTTGTTTTTCTAATTCAGCTCTTTTTTTTTTTCCCATTGCCCGCCTTAAAAGATCAGCCTGACCTGCGGTAAAACCTGATAGCTTTTGAGCTATTTGCATAACTTGTTCTTGGTAGATAATTACTCCGTAAGTCGGTTTTAAAATTTCCTCAAGTAAAGGATGCAAATAATCAGGTGTTTGTTTTCCATTTTTACAATCATTGTATGTTTGAATATTATTCATAGGACCTGGTCTATATAAAGCTACTAGAGCGATTATGTCTTCGATGTGATTTGGTTTCATCTGACTCAAAGCTTCCCTCATGCCAGCACTTTCAATTTGAAATAAACCAACAGTTTTACCTGAAGATAACATCTCAAAGACTTTTTGATCATCAAAATCTATTTGTTCAATATTAAAATCTTGATTAAATTTTCTAACTAGTTTTTGTGTATTATTTATTACAGTTAAAGTTTTAAGACCTAAAAAATCAAACTTTATTAGTCCAGCATTTTCTGCAGAATACATATCAAATTGTGTAGATGGTAATAATAAAGTTGATGAGGGATCTTTATATAAGGGTACTGCTTCTGTTAATTTTTTATCTGCAATTACAACGCCTGCAGCATGAGTTGCAAAATTTCTATTCAAGCCCTCTAGCTTTAGTGAAAGATTTATAAGTTTCTTTACTCTAGGGTCATCCTTTATTAATTTTTGAAGTCTAGGTTCACCAGCTATACAATCAGATAAATTTTGTGGTCTTGAGGGGTCAAAAGGTATCATTTTTGAAATATTATCGACAAATCCATATGCCAAACCTAATACTCTTCCGACATCTCTTATTACCATTCTAGCTTTCAATTTCCCAAAAGTGATAATATGTGCAACATTATTCTCATATTTTTTGGTCAAATATTCAAAAACTAAATCTCTTTTTTCTTCACAAAAATCGATATCAAAATCAGGCATGGATATTCGATCTGGATTTAAAAATCTTTCAAAAATAAGATTAAATTTGATTGGATCAACATCTGTTATAGATAAACACCAAGCAACCAATGATCCAGCACCAGAACCTCTACCAGGTCCAACAGGAATATCATTATTTTTTGCCCACTTAATATAGTCAGAAACAATCAAAAAATAACTAGCGTATTTCATTTCTATAATAATATTCAACTCGTGATCCAATCTGTCTTTATACTTTAAATAATTCGTATTTGATGAGAGGTTGTTATTTTCATTTTTAAGAACATTTTTAAATTTGTTGTTTAGTCCCTCCAAAGATTCTTTTTTTAATATTTCATCTGCATCACCACCTTTTTCTGAACTAATATTTGGTAAAATTGGTTTTGAAAATACTGGTCTAAAACTACACCTGTATGGAAAATTATAATTATTTTCTAAAGCTTCGGGTAAATCAGAAAATAATTCCGACATTTCAGAATTATTCTTCAAGTAGTGCTGATCACTTAATTTTACTCTGTTTTTTTCATTAATATATGTTTTATTTTTAATGCAGATTAAAGCATCATGAGCATCATGCATTATTTTGTTAATATAATAGACTTCGTTTGTTGCAATTATTGGTATTTCTAAAGCTGAAGACTTTGATAAGTTAAATTTTTCAAAGGCATTTTCGTTAGCATCACCATGTCGTTGTATTTCAATATAAAAATAATCTTTATATGTAAATTTAAGTTTTGAGTATAATTGTTCAATTTCTTTAAATTTTCCCTTATCAAATAATTGGCCGAATAAACCATTTACTGTGCCAGAAAATAATGAAATACCATCATTAGATTTCAATAACTCGTCAAAAATTAAATATGGTTCATTATTTTGATTGTTATTTAGATATGATAATGATGATAATTCAATTATTCTTTTATATCCATTTTCATTCAAAGCATACAAAGGTATCAAGCCTATTGTATCATTAAATTTGAAGTTTATTTGAGTTCCGATTATAGGTTGTACGCCTATTTTTGATATTTTTTCAGAAAACTCTAAAGCTCCACACAGATTAGATGTATCGCTCAAGCCTAAAGCTCTTATGTTGTTTTTTTTATAAAAATCCTTTAGATCATCTATTTTTACTGCTCCTTCACAAATCGAATATTGAGAATGAATTTTTAAATGATTAAAATTTTGAATAATAGACTCAGGCATCAATGGTATTTATATTACCATTAACTATTTCTAACAAGCAATCTGACTTATCTGCAAAAAATCTATTATGAGTTGCAAATATAATTATTCTATTTGGGTTTATTTGTTTTTTTAATATTTCGAAAACACTTTTTGCAGTATCTAAATCCAGACTACCAGTTGGTTCATCAGCTAAAATTATTTGAGGATTATTAATTAGAGCTCTTGCAATAGAAATTCTTTGTTTTTCACCACCAGATAATTGTGATGGATAATGATTAGACCGACCAGTAAGACCTACCCTTCTTAATAAATTTTTAGATTTCTTTATAGCAAAATCTTTTTTATTTCCGGCAGCAAGACTTGCTAAGTATATATTTTCTATAGCAGTAAAATCTGAGAGTAAATTGTCTTGTTGATAAATTATCCCTATTTTTCTTGCTCTTATAAGATCATTTTTTTTTGAATTTTCAAAATCAATTTGATTATTTTCTATTAAAATTGAGCCTGAAGTAGGTCTATCAATTAACGATAAAATATTCAATAAAGTTGACTTACCAGACCCAGATGGTCCAATAAGTGAATAAATTTTTCCTTTTTTAAATTTATAATTAATTTTTTTTAACACATTTATTCTTCTTTGTGTGACAAAAGCTTTACTCAGATTTGAAAGTTCGATAAAATTATTCATATTTAAGTGATTGGACAGGATCTAATTTTGCTGCTTTTAAAGCGGGAAATATAGAAACAATTATTGTTATTAAAATTGAAAACAAAGAAATTAAAAAAATTGATGATGGGCTTATTTCTGAGGGCATAGTACTTAAGAAATAGATTTCCTCAGGAAACAAACTTATATCAAAAATATTACTTAAAAATTTTCTCAAATTTTCAATGTATATCGAAAAAATAACTCCTAATAAAATTCCAAAAATTGTTGCCGAAGTACCAATAATTACACCAACCAAAAAAAATATTTTTACAATAGATTTATTTAAAACACCTATTGACTTTAAAATAGCTATATCGCGAGTTTTATTTTTTACTAAAATTGTTAAACCAGAAATAATATTGAAAGCAGCAACTATTATGATTAAGGTCAAAATAATAAACATTACATTTCTTTCTACTTTAAGAGCAGAAAATAAAGAGCTGTTTGTATCAGCCCAACTATAAACAAATTCCTCTGGAAAAATTTTTTCAACAATAATTTTTTGATTTTCAATATTTTGAGGATTTTTTAGATAAATTTCTAAATTCCTATCATTATCAGTTAGATTAAAAAATTCATCTAAAGTATTCAAATTTATGAATGCAATATTATTATCAAAATCTGCTAGTCCACTTTCAAAAAGTGAGGTGACAGTAAAGATTTTTTTCTTTGGGAGACTACCTATGACAGTCTCAACTCCTGAGGATGACATTATTGTAACATCATCTCCTATGTCAAGTCCAAGTGTATAACTTAATTCTTTTCCGATTGATATATAATTTTTTTTTAGATTATTTCTATCTCCCACAAAGGTGTCATCTTTAATCATCTTTAATTTCGAAAAATCTTTTTGAGAATAACCTCTTAAAACTATACCCTTAGAAACATTGGTTTGAATTATTATAGCCTCACCAGAATTACTTGATATCAAATTTTTACTAATTGAATTCAGTTGCACATTGTTAAATCTATCAGGACTAATATATTTTTCGTAAGGCTTAACAGTTATGTGGGCATTAAATCCAACAATTTTGTTAATTAACTCAGTCCTAAAGCCATTCATTACTGACATAACAATTATCAAAACAGCTACTCCTAAAGAGATACCAATGAATGAAAAAATTGAAATTATATTCAAAAAACCATCTTTTTTTCTGGCTTTAAGAAATCTAAATGTAATTTCTTTTTCTAATGTAGAAATCAATTTTTCTCTTTTTCTTTTTTTATAATATTAATAATTTCACTTAATTTAAGTTTTTTTGAAACTTCTCCTATTTTCTTAAATTCAATGAGATCATCTTCAGATTGTTTACCAATTATGATTTGATATGGGGCACCTATCAAATTCATCTTTTTTATTTTAGATGAAAAATTTTCATCTGTATCATCAATTAAAGTTTCAATATTATTTTTTGCTAATTCTAAATCAATTTCATTAGCTTTTTTCAAAGCCAATTTTTCATTTTTATTTATCATAGGAATTATTGAAATATCAAATGGAGCAACAGATATTGGCCATTTCATGATCTCTTTTCTTTCATCGTAATTTGCCTCTATTATAGCTCCAACAAGTCTTGAAACTCCGATACCATAAGAGCCCATTTTTACAAAATCTTTTCTTCCTCCTGGTAAATCAACAGAAGCATCCATTGGTTTGGAATATTTATCACCAAAATAAAAAATATGGCCAACTTCAATACCCTTTGTTATTAATCGATTTTCCTCGACCACCTTTGTTTCAAATTCGGCTTTATCAAATTTTTCATCAGTGACAGAATAAAATTTTTCGAATCTATTTCTTAAATCTTCAAGAGTTTTTTTCTCTAATTTACTCACTTTATTATCTACCTCGAAAATTCTTTTGTCAGTATAAATTTTGCTTTCCCCAGTTTCAGCTAAAATTATAAATTCATGTGAAAGATTTCCACCTATAGGCCCTGTATCAGCAGCCATAGGAATGGCTTTAAGATCTAATCTTTGAAACGTTTTTAAATAAGACAAAAAAAATTTATTATATGAAAACAAAGCTTCTTCATCATTTATATCAAACGAGTAAGCATCTTTCATAAAGAATTCTCTGCATCTCATTATTCCAAATCTAGGTCTAATTTCATCTCGAAACTTCCATTGTATATGATATAGAAGTTGAGGAAGAGACTTATAAGATTTTACTGAACTTCTAAATATGTCTGTTACAAGCTCTTCATTAGTTGGTCCGTAAAGCATTTCTCTATTTTGACGATCTTTAATTCTTAACATTTCCTCACCATAATCCTCATAACGCCCACTTTCTTTCCATATTTCACTTGATTGTATAGTTGGCATTAAAATTTCTTGAGCACCAATTTTGTTTTGTTCTTCTCTAACTATTTGTTCAATTTTTTTCATTACTCTTAATCCCAATGGTAACCAAGAATAAATTCCTGCTGAGGACTGTTTTATCATTCCAACTCTCAACATTAATTGATGTGATTTAATTTTTGCTTCAGAAGGATTGTTTTTTAGAATAGGTATAAAAGATTTAGAAATATGCATGTTAGTTGAGTATATTTCTTAAATTTAAATATTCAAATTTCATTAATAGATATATAACTGTGAATAAAATTGTTGTTATTCCAGTGCAATAAATGAATTTTTTTAACATTTTCGGATTCTCTGGCGATCCAGGATCTTCTCCATCTATTTTAATTGATTTCTGTCTCTCAACATCAATTGGTAAAATCGCAAAAAAAACAACCCACCATATAATTATATAAATTATAGCGAGTCCTGTGATGCTCATTAAATATTTACTAAATTAATATTTGTAAAAGGTTTTTTTCCTATTTTTTCTTTGGTAAATTTTCTACACGCAATTTTAAGTGCGTCAATGAGATTATGCTCTTGTTTTCTGCTACCAATTTTAAATGATTTTGTTATTTTTTCTATTTCACTTTCTAGTTCATAGGTAAATTCATCTTCTTCATTAATCGGCAAACCCCGAAAAGATAAAATTAGATTATCATGGATGTTACCTTTTGAATTTATTAAAAGTGTTACCTCTAGGTAACCATTAGAACTTAAATTTTTTCTATCTTTTATAGATTGAGAATGTTCATGTACATTTATACTACCATCAAGATAAAGTCTCCCAGTAGGTGCTTTGTCATAAACTTCAGGTTTGTCTCCAGGAAAAATTTTTACAATATCACCATTCTCAACTAAAACTGGATGTGGAACTTGCATCTCTTTTGCAAAATTAATGTGCTCTATTAAATGTCTATGTTCGCCATGAACAGGTATTACGCATTTAGGTTTTATCCAGTTATACATATCTTTCATTTCATCCCGATTAGGATGACCTGATACATGAACAAACTCATTTTCTTCTGATATTACCTCCATTCCATCTTTAACCAGTTGGTTGTGCAATTTATACAGTTTTTTTTCGTTACCAGGTATTATTTTTGATGAAAAAATTACTGCATCACCTTTTTCTATGAATACATCTGGATGAGTATAATTAGAAATTCTCATCATCGCACCCATCGGTTCGCCTTGACTTCCGGTGCATAAATAAACAATTTTTTCTCTTGATATGTTTTTTGCTTCTCTAGGATCAATTGGGTCGATAATATTTTTTAAGTATCCACATTGTCTAGCTGCTTTAAAAATTCTGTGCATTGATCTTCCAACTAATGATATTTGTCTTCCAGTTCTTTCTGCACAATAAAAAATAGTCTCCATTCTTGCTACGTTAGAGGCAAAAGATGTAATAACAATTCTTTTTTTAAGTCTTTCCATTATTTTTAAAAGACTTCTCCTTACTGTTTCCTCTGAACCTGACCTTCCAACTGTAAATATATTTGTCGAGTCACAAACCATTGCAAGAACACCTTCTTTACCTATTTGCTCCAATCTATCAATATCTATATTTTTACCTACCATTGGGTTTTCATCTATTTTCCAATCCCCTGTATGCAAAACTACTCCAGCTGGAGTTTTAATTCTTAATCCGTTTGGCTCAAGAATTGAATGAGTCATTGCTACATACTCTATTAAAAATGGATCGAGATCTATAATTCCATTTAGCTCAACAATTTTTAAATGATTAGTTACATCAATATTTTTTTCTCTAAATTTTTCTTGTATCAATACTGCTGTAAATGGTGTCGCGTAAATATTACATTTCAACATTGGCCAAAGATGAGCAATTGCTCCAATATGATCCTCGTGAGCGTGAGTTACCACAATGCCTAATAAGCTATCTTTTTTATCAACTATAAAGCCAGGATCAGGATAAATTAGATCAATCCCTGGAAGAGTGTCGTCTGCAAATGTAACACCTATATCAACCATAATCCACTTATGATCACCTGGATTACCATATCCGTATAAATTCATATTTGCACCTATTTCACCAGCGCCACCTAACGGACAAAATAATAATTCTTGTTTCATTTATTTAATCAACTTAGCAATTTTAATTAACCCTTTTATTGTGATATCTTTATTTTGTATTACTTTAATTTTCAGTGAATCTTTAAACAAATCTGAATAACCACCTGTAATCACAAGTTTAAAAGAATAACCAATCTCTCTCTTAATCAAATTAATGATATTGTCAATTAGACCTAAGTAACCCCAAAAAAAACCAGATTGCACTGCCGATTTAGTATTGTTAGCTACAATGTGGTTTATTTTTTTTAGATTAATTCGAGGTATCAATGATGCTTTATCTGATAATGTATCAAGAGAAATTTTTATACCAGGAGCTATTATTCCACCTCTATAATCCTTTTTTACAACTACATCAAATGTGGTAGCAGTTCCAAAGTCTAATATTATGAAGTTATCTCTATTATTTTGTAAACTAATTGCATTAGCTAAACGATCAGAGCCCACTTGACTAAAATTCACTCTTATTTTTATAAGTGATTTTAAGTTTAGATCTTTTATTTCATAGCAACGAACTTTTGTTCTTTTAGAAAAATATTTTTTTATTAAGATAAAGGACTTTGGAACTACACTGCAAAATAATATCTTTTCTATATCTTTAATATTTTTAGTTAAGAATTTGATTTTTTTATCTAAATTTCGATTATTAATATAATTAGTTGGTAAATTAATTCTCTTTAGAATTTTTTCTTTTTTATTTACCAAAAATAACTTGGTTTCTGAATTACCTATATCACCAAAAATATACATTTGACTAATTGAAAGCTCCTATTTTAAAAATTTTTTCAAGTTTTTTTCAAAAATATTTTTTAATTCAATCTCTATTTTTTTTTTTGAGACCTTTTTATGTATTAAATCATTTAAATTTATAGTTGGATAGTTACTAATTATAGGATTTTTTACTAAATTTAAGCCAATACCAACTATGAGAAATTTTTCGTTAATTTTATTTATGGTTTCTTGTAAAATTCCACCAATTTTTTTTCCTTCGATCAATAAATCATTAGGTTTTTTATGAATAATTTTTTTTTTATAATATTTAGAAATCATTTTTTTAACTAGCAAACAGTTTAATTTGGTAATTTGAGGTAAAGTCAGATTTAAATTCTCAAGATTATAAAAAAAAGTTACAAATAAATTTCCTTTAAAACAGACCCATTTTCTTCCGTATTGTCCGCGTCCATGACTTTGATTATCAGCAATTATCATTCCATACTTTAAATTTGAGTTTCGAATTATTCTTAAAGCTGTATCATTCGTGCTTCTTAATCTTTTAAATTTTAAAATCTTGAATTTCATTAAATAATGTTAACTCTAGAAACAACTTCTATTAGTTGACTTGGAAATATGAAGTATATCAGGATTAACAATGTGGACACAGTGAGGGAAAATTTTAACCAAAAACCATGGTCTGTATCGTATTTTTCTTTTTCCTTATCAAAATACATAATTTTAATTAACCTTAAGTAATAAAAGGCTGCAACAACCGTTGATAATAAACCTACGATTGCAAGGAAATACATTGATTGTTCAATGACTGCTTTAAAAACATAAAATTTTGCAAAAAAACCTGCTAAAGGTGGAATTCCGGCCAGTGAAAATAAAACTATAAGTAATGATATTGCCAGCATTGGATGATTCTTAGATAAACCTGATAAATCATCTATTTTTTCATAATACTGATTATCTCTCTTCAGCATTAACAAACATGAGAACAATCCTAAGTTCATAAGCACATATATTGTTATATAAATAATTGAGCTTTGAATTCCATCATTAGTCCCAACAGCTACACCAGCCAAAGCATAACCAACATGTCCAATAGAACTATAAGCAACAAGTCTTTTCAAATTTGTTTGTCCTATAGCTGCAATAGCACCGAACAGCATTGATGCGATTGATAAAAAGATTAAGATGGTTTGCCACTGATCAATTAAATTTAGAAATGGCACATATAAAAATCTTATAAACACTGTTAGTGCTGCTATTTTTGGAACCATTGTAAAAAATAATGTTACAGAAGTTGGTGAACCCTCATAAACATCAGGTGCCCACATATGAAATGGAACAGCAGATATTTTAAATGCTAACCCTACTAAAATAAACACGATACCAAATGTCAGAGCATAAACATCTGAGTTTAATTTAGTAGCTATTACATCAAAATTAGTAGAACCGGTAAATCCATAAATTAAAGAACAACCATATAACAATAAACCAGAAGACAAGGCACTTAAAACAAAATATTTCAATCCAGCTTCAGAGGATTTAATTTGATCTCTATTGAATGTTGCTAAAACATATAAAGCCAATGATTGAAGTTCTAGCCCCATGTAAAATACAATTAAGTCATTAGAATTTATCATAACCATCATTCCTAATACAGAACTTAAAATTAAAATTGGATATTCAATCTTAAAAATCTGGAAAATTTTGAGATAGTTTGAAGATATGATCAAAACTAAAAAGGCAGCCAACAAAGTAATTATCTTCATTAGTGAAGATAAATAATCAATTATAATACTGTTGTTAAATAATTTTGTTTCATTAATACCAATATTTTCATTGAATGTAATTACAGCAGTGACAATCAAAACAGCTAAAGAAAGATTCTGAACTAATTTTGAGCTATTTTTTTTAAAAACACCAAATATTAACAAAAACATTATAGACAATGAAAGAAATATTTCAGGTAAAATTAACTGTATGTTTTCCATTATATTTTACTTGCTAATTTAAAGTTATATTGATTAATTAAATCTGAGATTGATACTTCAATTGTATTAATTAAAGGATCTGGGTAAAATCCAAAAAATAGTGTTGGCACAGCCAAACAAGACAAAATAAACAGCTCTGATCTATTTAAATCAAACATCTGTTTTAATTCAGTATTAACTAGTTTACCAAATACAACTCTTTTATATAACCAAAGCATATATGCGGCACCAATAATTACTCCTAGACTGGCAATCACAGCTACCAAAAAATTATCCTTAAATACTCCCATTAAAATTAAGAATTCCCCAACAAAACCGCTCGTACCTGGTAAACCTAAGGCTGCTAAAGTAAATAACATAAATAAAATAGAATATTTTGGAACAATACTCACAATCCCACCATACGTATTTATAAGTCTAGAATGCATCCTGTCATAAACAACGCCAACACACAGAAAGAGTGCTGCAGAAACTAATCCATGACTAATCATTTGAATAATACTTCCCTCAATTCCTTGCTGTTGAATTGTAAAAATTCCTAATGTAACATAACCCATGTGTGCAACTGATGAATAAGCGATTAGCTTTTTCATGTCTTCCTGCATTAATGCTATGAGAGATGTAAAAATAATTGCAATTACACTTAATGTATAAATTAATGGAGTAAAAATTTCTGATGCGGCAGGGAATAATCCTAGAGAAAATCTTATGAAACCATAGCCAGCCATTTTTAATAATATAGCTGCTAACAAGACAGATCCAGCAGTTGGTGCTTCAACATGAGCATCTGGTAACCAAGTATGGACAGGCCACATAGGAGTTTTGACAGCAAAAGAGCTAAAGAAAGCTAACCATAAAAGATTTTGATACTTAACATCTATTCCAGAATTATAAAGATCGATTACATCTGTGGTTCCGTTTAACCAATATATTGTAATTATGGCTACCAACATTAATACTGAGCCAAGCAAAGTGTACAAAAAAAATTTAAATGCAGAATAAACTCTTCTCACACCCCCCCATATTCCAATGATTAAGAACATTGGAATTAAACCTGCTTCAAAAAACAAGTAAAAAATAACAAGATCCAAGGAGCAAAATACACCAATCATAAAAGACTCCATGATAAGAACAGCTATCAAAAATTCACTTAGTCTCTCCTTAATTGAGTTGTTCACGGATATAATGCAAAGCGGTGTAATAAATGTTGTTAATAAAATAAACAAAATTGAAATACCATCAACACCTACTTTATAATTTATAAAATCTTTAATCCAAATTCTTTCCTCAACAAATTGAAATTCTGAAGTTGTTGGATCAAATAATATCCACAAATAAATTGATAAAAGGAAATTTGCTGCTGAAGCAAATAAAGCAACATACTTAATAGTAAAATTATTTTTTTTATTACCTCTAGTAAAAAATAAAAACAAAGCTCCGATTGATGGTAATAAAATTAAAGAAGAAACTATAGGAAAGTTCATTATTTTATGATTAGAAAAGTTAATAATGCAGAAAAACCAATCAACATCACAAAAGCATATTGATATATATATCCACTTTGAAATTTGTTAGCTTTCACAGAGAATTTTTTAATCATTGAAGAGATTCCATCTGGGCCAAACCCATCAATGATTTTTAAATCAAAAAACTTCCATAAAAATAAACCAAGCTTTTTAGATGGGTTAACAAATAAGACATCATATAGTTCATCAAAGTACCATTTATTTAATAAAAAATGGTAAAGCGGTTTATTAATATTGGCAATTTCCGTAGGCAAATTCTTATTTTTTATAAATAAATAGTAAGCCAATGGAATAGATAAAATGACTAAAGTTGGAGTAAGTAATAGAAACCATAATGGAGGGTGATCGGTACTTAATGGTTTTAAAAAAAATATTGATTCTCGCCAAAAATTATTCAAACCCTCATAACCAATAAATAGATCTTTAAATAAAAAACCTGCAAATAAAGCACCAAATGATAGCAAAACCAAAGGTATCAACATCACGATAGGAGACTCATGTGTCTCATCTATCTTTATATCTTTATTATTATATTCACCATGAAAAGTTTTGAAAATTAATCTCCAAGAATAAACTGATGTAAGAAAAGCTGTAAAAATTCCAATACCAGCAGCATAATAACCAGTTGTATTTCCTCTTAAATAAGCAAATTCTATTATTGCATCTTTAGAATAAAAACCAGACAAAAATGGAAACCCAGTCAAAGCCAAAGTTCCTATTAGCATCAGTGAATAAGTGTATGGAAGTTTTTTCCAAACTCCGCCCATATAATTAATATTTTGTTCGTCTTTAAAAGCATGAATAACTGAACCAGATCCCAAAAATAAAAGAGCTTTAAAGAATGCGTGAGTAAATAAATGAAACATAGCAACATTATATGCACCTACGCCAGTAGCAAAAAACATGTAACCTAATTGGCTACAAGTAGAATACGCAATAATTTTTTTGATATCATTTTGTACCAAGGCCACTGATGCAGCAAAGAATGCAGTACTCATTCCAACAACCGTTATAATATTTAACGCTAATTCAGAATATTCGTAAATTGGTGAACACCTTACAACTAGAAAAACTCCGGCTGTAACCATTGTGGCAGCATGAATTAGAGCTGAAACTGGTGTTGGACCCTCCATAGCGTCAGGCAACCAAGTATGAAGTAAAATTTGTGCGGATTTACCCATTGCACCAATAAATAAAAGTAAGCAAATCAAATCAATTGCATTAAGTTTAATACCTAAAAATAATAAGTTTCTATCTTCAATGTTTGAAATTTGGCTAAAAACCTCAGAATAATTTACTGTTCCAAAAAGATAAAAAATTAGAAAGATACCAAGTGCAAATCCAAAATCACCTACTCTATTAACTACAAATGCTTTGATTGCAGCTTTATTAGCTGAATCTTTTTTAAACCAGAAACCTATTAAAAAATAAGAGCAAAGACCAACGCCTTCCCAACCAAAAAATAATTGGATAAAATTATCTGATGTAACTAACATCAACATTGCAAAAGTGAATAAAGATAAGTAGGCCATAAATCTAGGTTTATGTGGATCATGAGACATGTACCCGATTGAATAGATGTGGACTAATGCTGAGACTGATGTAACTACAACTAACATCACAGAAGATAACGGGTCGATCATCATTGACCAATTTACCTCGAGAGACCCAGAGTTTATCCAAGTCGCAATAATTATATTTTCCTGATATTGATTTACAATGACCTCATACAAGACTAAAGATGAAAAAATAGCAGATATTGATACCAACAAGCTAGTGATAATTTCTGAATTTCTATCTCCGATAAATTTACCGAAAAATCCGGAAATAATTGAGGCTATCAATGGTAATGCTATTATTGAAATTTCCATTTTATCCTTTTAACTTGTCTATTTCCTCAACTCGAATAGTTCCAGAATTTCTAAAATAAACTACTATAATTGCCAAACCAATGGCCGCCTCAGCTGCAGCAACAGTTAATATAAATAATGTGAATACCTGGCCAGATAAATCTCCTAAATATATTGAGAAAGATACTAAATTTATATTAACTGCTAATAATATAAGCTCTATACTCATCAATATTACAATAATATTTTTTCTGTTTAAAAAAATTCCAATTACTCCAATACTAAAAATAACTGCTCCAAGAGTTAAATAGTGTCCTAAACCTATTTCAATCATCTATTTTAACTCCTTTATTTGAAGCAACTTCAAGAACTTCAACACCTTCCGTTCTCTCTCTTGAAATTTGTTTCAAATAACTTTGTTTCTTAACACCTTCTCTTTGTCGGAAAGTAAGAACTATGGCACCAATCATAGCTATTAAAAGGATCATTCCACTTATTTGAAAAACATGAATGTAGTCAGTGTAAAGTATTAGTCCTAAAGAATGAGTGTTACTTACCTCTTTTGTGATTAATAAGTTTGTTGGATTAAGTAATTCAGGTTTATATTTCCACCCACCAATAACAATTATTAATTCAAAAAATATGATTACACTTATTATTAAACCTACGGGTATATGACCAGAGCTTTCTTTTGAGATGAACCATTGATTTTTTTGCTGAGCAACATTTAACATCATCACAACAAATAAGAATAAAACTGCTACTGCGCCGACATAAACGATTAGCATTATCATCCCTAAAAACTCTGCACCTATCATTATGAAAAGACAAGAAATACTTATAAAATCAAGTATTAAAAAAAAAACTGAGTGCACAGTATTTTTTGAAACCGTTACCATAATAGCTGAAATGACTGCAATAATAGAAAAAATATAAAAAAATATTGCATGTGCAATCATAAACTATCTGTATGGGTTATCTGATTTGATATTTGCAGCTAAAATATTTTCCCATCTATCTCCATTATCTAGGAGTTTTTCTTTTGTGTAATAAAGCTCTTCACGTGTTTCAGTAGAAAATTCGAAATTTGGTCCTTGAACTATCGCATCTACTGGACAAGACTCTTCACACAAACCACAATAGATACATTTCATCATGTCAATATCATAACGAGTAGTTTTTCTACTTCCGTCAGATCTTTGTGAAGATTCAATTGTAATTGCTTGAGCAGGACAAACGGCTTCACATAATTTGCAAGCTATACATCTCTCCTCACCATTAGGATATCTTCTTAATGCGTGCTCACCTCTAAATCTCGGACTAATTTTTCCTTTTTCAAACGGATAATTAATTGTTTTTTTTGATTTAAAAAGTTCTTTTATTGCAATTAACAATCCGCTGATAAAATCAATCATCAATATTGTTTTAAAAAATCTAGATATTTTCATTAAATTACTGGTAAAAGATTAAAATAAAAAAGATAACTTGCTGTCAAAACAACATAAGTAAGAGATAGTGGTAAAAATATTTTCCAACCTAATCTCATAAGTTGATCATATCTATATCTTGGCACAATAGCTTTTACTAGTGCGAAAAGTATAAATAAAAATAATATCTTAAAAATTAACCAAATAGCACCAGGTATCATGTTAAATGGAAAAAGGTCAATTGGTGATAACCATCCTCCTAAAAATAAAATTGATCCTAAAGCACACATCAACAAAATATTTGCATACTCTCCTAACCAAAACATAGCATACATCATACCAGAGTATTCTGTTTGATAGCCAGCAACTAATTCAGCTTCTGCCTCAGGTAGATCAAAGGGAGGTCGATTTGTTTCTGCTAATGCGGAAATAAAAAAAATAACAAACATGGGGAATAATGGAATGACGAACCACATATTTTCTTGAGCCTTCACAATATCATTCAAATTTAATGATCCAACACACAGCAAAACATTAATTATGATTATACCAATGGAAACTTCGTAAGACACCATTTGTGCTGCAGATCTTATTGCTCCTAAAAAAGGATATTTCGAATTTGAAGCCCATCCTCCCATTATAATTCCGTACACACCTAGAGATGAAACTGCAAAAATGTAAAGAATACCAACATTAATGTTTGCCAAAACATTGTTCTCATTAAAAGGAATTACAGCCCAAGCCGTTAAAGCTAGAGTCATTGTTATTATTGGCGCAAGAATAAAAATGACTTTATTTGAACTTGCTGGAATGATTATTTCTTTAAATATATATTTAAGAGCATCAGCTAATGATTGAAGTAAACCGAATGGACCAACGACATTTGGACCTTGTCTTTTTTGAACAAAAGCCCACACCCTTCTATCTAGCCATACGATCATAGCAACTGAGACTAAAACAGGTACCAATAAAAATAATATTTTATAAGTTTCTTGAAAAATAATATTCAAATATTCCATTAACTAACCTTCAGTGCCAGTTTTTTTAAAATCTAATTTAGAGTTGTTACATTCAAGCATTGTTTTTGACGATCGTGCAATAACATTTGAAAAATAATAATCTTTAAACTTAATATCTAAAATTTCATTAACAAAATTATCATCATTTTTTTTATAATTATGATCTGAAGTTAGTTGCTCTTGTTTTATCTTAAGATAATTAAACATGCTACTCTCGAGTTCATCTTTATCGTTAAAAAGTTTCCTTTTATTCATAATTTCTGCAAGATCATTGATAATTTGCCAATCTTCTTTTGCATCGCCTGGTGGGTATGAGGCTTTGTATGCTTTTTGGATTTTGCCCTCTAAATTAGTATAATAACCTGATTGCTCTGTAAAAGCTGCACCTGGTAAAATAATGTCTGCGATTTCAGCACCCCTATCACCATGGCTCCCCTGATAAATTATAAACTCGTCTTTCTTTTTAAAATCTAGATTATCTTGACCAGCTAAAAAAACAATTTCAAACTTATTTTTGTTAAGATCATCTAAAATTGTATTACTGTTGTCAATTAAATCTAAATCTAAATTACCAACTGTCGATGCATCTACTGATAACAAATTTAAAGGGTTCCAATCTTGTGTAAATTTATTATATTTAGACAAAAATTCTTTTAAAGAGTTAAATAAATAATTTGCTGATTTTAACTTTTGAAAAGACTCACCTAAAATAATCATCGGATTTTTTGAATTAATAATTTTTCTAGATATTTCGTGATTATTATCAATAATATCTTTAAATGTTTTGGTTTTTCCGTCCAGACATTGATATTCATAAGTCAATTCACCAACATTGTTTAATGAGATAATCTTTGTATTATTATTCACGAATGCTTTTCGTATTCTAGCATTAAGCATTGTTGCTTCAAATCGTGGGTTTGTGCCAATCAATAAAATTAGATCTGCTTTTTCAATACCATTTATCGTAGAATTAAATAAATAATTTTCTCTTTTTGAATTATCTATTAACCTTTTTTTTGGTCTAAAATCATATTTCCTAGTATTAATTGTTCTTTCTAAAAATTCTTTAAAGATAAAGCTTGTCTCCATATTTGTTAAATCTCCAACAAAGCCACAAATTTTTTCAGAGTCAGTATTCTCAACTTTAGATTTGATAATATTATAAACCTCTTTCCAAGAAGCTTTTTCAAATTTGTTATTATATTTTATATAGGGAGTATCTAGTCTTTGATTGAGTAATCCATCACATGCGTATCTTGTTTTATCTGATATCCATTCTTCATTAATATCTTCATTAATAATTGGCAAAACTCTTTTTACCTCCCAATCATATGTATCAACTCTGATATTTGATCCAACAGCATCCATTACATCGATTGTCTCAGTTTTTTTTAATTCCCACGGTCTAGCCTCAAATACATAAGGTTTAGATGTTAGAGCTCCAACAGGGCAAAGATCAATTACATTTCCAGATAGTTCGGATTGAACTGATTGTTCTAAATATGTAGTTATTTGCATGTCCTCACCTCTTCCAATTGCTCCTAACTCGGGAACTCCAGCTACTTCAGTTGCAAACCTTACACAACGAGTGCAATGAATGCATCTAGTCATTTGAGTTTTAATTAATGGGCCCATATTCTTATCGGGCACTGCTCTTTTATTTTCTTTAAATCTGGATTTATCTATCCCATAAAACATTGATTGATCTTGAAGATCACATTCTCCACCTTGATCACAAACTGGGCAGTCCAAAGGATGGTTCGCTAATAAAAACTCCATAACACCTTTTCTTGATTTTTCTATTTTAGGAGTATTGGTTTTTATTACCATTCCATCTGTTGCTGGCATTGCACAGGATGCTATCGGCTTTGGAGACTTTTCCATTTCAACTAAACACATTCTACAATTACCCGCTATTGATAGTTTTTCATGATAGCAAAATCTTGGTATCTCTGCTCCAGCTTTCTCACAAGCTTGAAGAACAGTAAGTCCCTCTTCAACCTCTACTTCAATATCGTTTACTTTTAATTTAAGCATTTTTATCTAATAAGTGTTGATCTACTAAATAAGGAATGTTCTTATTTTCTTTTACAATTGGATCAAATTTATTCCTCTTTTTAATCTCATACTTAAAATGTCGTAACAAACCTTGAACAGGCCATGATGACCCTTCACCAAAAGCACAAATAGTGTGACCTTCAATTTGTTTTGTTACATCACCTAACATTTCAATTTCATCTTTTGATGCCTCCCCTTTTGCCATTCTTTCGAGCATTCTCCACATCCAGCCTGATCCCTCTCTACAAGGTGTACACTGTCCACAACTTTCATGTTTATAAAATCTAGCAATTCTAGCCATGCATTTTATTATGTCTTGATCCTTGTTTATAACAACTACACCTGCTGTCCCCAATCCGCTTTTTTCTGCTACTAAAGAGTCAAAATCCATTGTCAGTGTTTCACATTTATCTTTTGGTATTAATGGCATTGATGATCCGCCTGGAATTACAGCTTGCAAGTTGTCCCAACCACCAATAACACCTCCAGCATGAACCTCAATTAACTCTTTTAAAGGAATATTCATTTCTTCCTCAACATTACAAGGATTGTTGACATTTCCAGAAATACAAAAGATTTTTGTACCTGTATTTTTTTCTCTTCCTAAAGATGCAAACCATTTTCCACCTCTTTTAAGTATTGTGGGAACTACTGCTATTGTCTCAACATTATTAATTATTGTTGGACAACCATAAAGACCAACTAATGCTGGAAAAGGAGGTTTTAATCTTGGTTGGCCTTTTTTTCCTTCTATACTTTCTAGCAATGCAGTTTCCTCACCACAAATATAAGCACCAGCACCATAGTGAATATAAATATCTAAATCCCATCCAGTGCCAGCTGCATTTTTACCCAATAATTTTTTTTTGTACGCTTCATTAATTGCTGCTTGAAGTTTTTGTCCGTCTACAAAATATTCACCTCTTATATAAATATAACAAACGTGTGCCTGAATTGCATAAGAAGCTATCAAACAACCCTCAATTAATTTATGTGGTTCGAATCTTAAAATATCTCTATCTTTACAAGTTCCTGGCTCTGACTCATCACCGTTTATCACTAAGTAATGTGGTCTAGACCCAACTTCTTTAGGTGCAAATGACCATTTAAGACCTGTTGGAAAACCAGCTCCACCTCTTCCTCTAAGTTGAGACTCTTTAATTTCATTTATTATCCAATCCCTACCTCTATCAGTTATTTCTTTAGTATTGATCCAATCTCCCCTTTTTTGTGATGAGTCTAAGTCCGGACCTAAATCATTATACAAATTTTGAAAAATTCTATCTTTATCTTCAAGCATTTTTTAAATCCATTAAAGTTTTTCTACTATTTTCTGGTTCATTGTTTACCCTGCCTCTATATGAGCCAGGCATAGGTTTTTCACCACTTAGTATTTTGTCTAAAATTTCTAAAGTTTTTTCCTTATCAAGATCTTCAAAATAATCATCATTAATTTGCATCATAGGTGCGTTAACACATGCTCCTAAACACTCGACTTCCATCCATGAACAGTTTTTATCATCTGAAAGTTCACACTCATTCGCAGAAATTTTTTCTTTACATGCTTCAACGAGTTTATTTGCTCCTCTTATCATGCATGGAGTGGTAGTACACACTTGTACAAAATATTTACCTACAGGTGACAAATTATACATACTATAGAAAGTGGCAACTTCATAAACTTTGATATACGGCATATCTAAAAATTTTGCGATATACTTCATGGCTGCTAAAGGTATCCAATTATCATTTTGTTTTTGAGCTATGTATAATAATGCCATTACTGCACTTTGTTGTTTCCCTGACGGATATTTGGCAATAATATTTTTTGCTGCATCTAATGATGAAGAGTTAAACTCAAAAATATCAGGTTGATTTTTTGCTGGTTTTCTTAAACTCATCTGTCAACCTCACCAAAGACTATATCAAGAGAACCAAGTACAGCAGGGACATCTGCTAGCATATGCCCTTTAATCAGATAGTCCATTGATTGTAAATGGGAAAATCCTGGTGCTCTAATTTTACATTTATATGGTTTGCTTGACCCGTCAGAAATTAAATATACCCCGAACTCACCCTTTGGTGCCTCAACAGCTGTATAAATTTCATCTTTAGGCACACGATACCCCTCTGTAAATAATTTAAAGTGATGTATTAAAGCCTCCATTGACTTTTTAATTTCTGCTTTTGATGGAGGAGATATTTTCCCATCAAAAGTTTTAATAGGACCTTTTTCCATTTTAGCTAGACATTGTTTAATTATTGAAACACTCTCTTTCATTTCCTCAATTCTACATAAATATCTGTCATAACAATCACCATTTTTACCAACAGGAATTTTGAACTCTAATTGGTCGTAACAATCATATGGTTGTGATTTTCTAAGGTCCCATGGAATACCTGAGCCTCTGATCATCACACCACTAAAAGAATAATCAAGTGCATCTTCTTTTGAAACTATCCCAATATCAACGTTTCTTTGTTTAAATATTCTATTATCAGTTAAAAGATTTTCTAGATCATTAATTATTTTTGGGAAAGTCTCACAAAATTTTGCGATATCGTTCTCTAAACCTGCTGGTAGATCTTGGTGAACACCACCAGCCCTAAAATAATTTGCGTGTAATCTTGATCCAGAAGCACGCTCATAAAAAGTCATTAATGTCTCTCTTTCCTCAAATCCCCACAATGATGGAGTTAAAGCACCTACATCTAAAGCTTGAGTAGTAACATTCAGTATATGACTTAATATTCTTCCAATTTCGCAAAACATCACCCTTATGTATTGAGCTCTTATTGGCACATCAATTTCTAAAATTTTTTCAATAGCTAAAGCAAAAGCATGTTCTTGGTTCATTGGAGCGACATAGTCAAGTCGATCAAAGTAAGGGACAGCTTGCATGTAGGTTTTGTTCTCTATTAATTTTTCTGTTCCACGGTGTAATAAACCAATATGTGGATCAGCTTTTTCAACAACTTCACCATCTAGCTCTAGTATCAGTCTAAGCACACCATGAGCTGCTGGATGTTGTGGGCCAAAATTTAAATTTAAATTTTTAATTTTTTTTGTCATTAGAGTCTGTTACTTCTTTAATATATTTAGTGCCTTCCCAGGGACTATCGTAATCAAAATTTCTATAATTTTGCTCCAATTTTACTTGCTCATTAACAACTTTTTTTTTCTCTTCACTGTATCTAACCTCTGTATGACCAGTTAGAGGAAAATCTTTCCTAAGTGGATGTCCCTCGAAACCATAATCTGTAAGTATTCTTCTTAAATCTGGATGGTCTTTAAAATTTACACCATACATGTCAAATACCTCTCTTTCCATCCAATTGGCTGATGGAAAAACAGAAGTTATAGAGGATATAACTTCGTTCTCATTAATAAAATAACTCAAGATCATTCTCTGATTATATTCATGACTTAAAAACAAATATACAATTTTAAATCTTCGAGTGTCTTCTGGATAATCAACAACTGTAATATCAATAAGTTGTCTAAATTTTATATCTTGGGTTGTTTTCATAAATAAAATGACATCTACTAAATCCTCTTTGTCAATTTCAACATAAATTTGATTATGCTTAATAGAAGTTTTATTTATTTTAGTCGTTAGCTCTGAGTTTATTTTTTTTTCTAAATCAATTAAATTATTCATTTTTATCTATTAAAAGATCCTTTGTTTCTTATTTTTTTTTGTAACTGTAATATGCCATATAATAAAGCTTCTGCAGAAGGTGGACATCCTGGTACATAAACATCAACAGGCACAATACGATCACATCCTCTTACTACAGAGTAAGAATAATGATAGTAGCCTCCACCATTAGCACAACTTCCCATTGATATTACATATCTTGGTTCAGGCATTTGATCGTAAACTTTTCTTAACGCAGGTGCCATTTTATTGGTTAAAGTACCTGCAACAATCATAACATCAGACTGTCTAGGTGAGCCCCTTGGGGCAGCACCAAATCTTTCAAGATCATATCTTGGCATAGCTGTTTGCATCATTTCAACTGCGCAACAAGCGAGCCCAAAAGTCATCCAATGTAAAGACCCAGATCTTGACCAATTAACTAGATTCTCTAAAGAAGTAGTGATGAAACCATTCTTCCCAAAATCCTCTGCAAGTTTTTTAAATTCATCTGGAACTTTATCTAACTTATTATTCATTTTAAATTTTATTCCCAGTCTAATGCACCTTTTTTCCATTCATAAATAAAACCAATCGTTAATATGAATAAGAAAATCATCATTGACGTAAAACCTAAAATACCAATATTTCCTAAAGATATTGCCCATGGAAATAAAAATGCAATTTCAAGGTCAAAAATTATAAAGAGTATCGCAACAAGATAAAATCTTACATCAAATTCCATTCTTGAGTCTTGAAATGGTTCAAACCCACATTCATAAGCTGATAATTTTTCAGGGTCTGGATTCTTTGGAGATAAGATGAAATTAATGATTATGAAAGCACAACTTAAACCTAATGCGATAATTAGGAATAGTATTATAGGCAAATAATCTTTTAAAAATTCCGCAGTCATGGACGAATATATATCATTTTTTATAGCCAGATGAAGTGGTGTTAGGTCACATTATTCAAAATATACAGCCTAATTCGTAAGTATTATTAGCTGATAACAATAAAGTGGCGGGAGTGAAGGGACTCGAACCCTCGACCTATCGCGTGACAGGCGATCGCTCTAACCAACTGAGCTACACCCCCACTTTTGATTCTTTTGGTGGGCAGTAAAGGACTCGAACCTTTGACCCCCTCGGTGTAAACGAGATGCTCTACCAACTGAGCTAACCGCCCTTTACCAAAAAGAATGTTTTATATCTATTAGAACAACTACGTCAAGTTCAATTAATTATCAAAAATAGCTCAAAAAAATTATTTTTTTACAATAAAATTAAAACCACTACATTGTTTAATATTCTTTTCATTACTTGATAACTTGTCTAAAAAAATATTTATATTTGTTTTTTCCATATAGTTTTTCCATCTGCCTGCAAACATCATATGAAGTGACGATGATATCCTGCCCCTTATAGGGAACAATTCAACATGACTAAAATCTTTAAACAAATAAGCTAATGCATCTTTAGAAAATCTAAAATAATCTTGAAATTTCAAATCTTTAGGAGCATGATAATGGTAAAGATATGGAACCATTCCATAGATTAATCCATTCTCTTTAAGTAATTTTTTTAAATTTGCTACTGCTTTAAATGGGTCGTAAACATGTTCAAGTATTGCTATACAAATTATTTTATCATATTTATTTTCTAGAGCTGTTACATCAGAGCAAATATCACATATTATATCTGGGTAATCTCCAAAATCATTAACATCTAGTGTCTCTAAATTTTTACAAACAATTTTTTTGTGTTTATCTCTCATGGCTTTGCCAATATCTAATACTTCATCATCTGATTTTATATCATTAAGAATTTGATCTCTAAAATCTTTTCTATTTTCCAAATAAAAATTATTAATTTTAATTCTTTCAATTAAACTTATAAGTTTTTTATTAGTATCGTTTGGGTTTCCAAGTATTTTTTTCATGTATCAAGTACATAACACAAATAATTATTATAGGCTATTTATTTGTTTTTTTAATAAGAATAGAATCAAAATATAAAATATTTTTTATATCTTTTAAAAAATTTCTGATAGAAAAATTGAATTTAGACTTCAAATCTATGATTTCTAAATCAGAACCTAATATCATTTTTTTAAAGCTTTTTCTTTTCAGTAAATTTATATGTTCTAGAGGATGCGCACAATCAGTAGTCGGTTTATAACTGTCATTTAATTTATATTTAAATAAAAAACTGCTAGGAAATCGTAACATAATAAATCCACCAACCTTTAAAATTTTTGATAGATTTATTAACGTTTCCTTTGGATTGGTAATGTGTTCAAAGGTTTCTTCAGAATAAATAAAATCAAATTTAGTATCTGTATTTGTAATATCAGAAATTAATTGGATATTATTTTTTTTTAAAAAATTTATTCTAGTTTCTGACACCTCATAAGCATAAACATTAAAATTATTCTTTTTAAAAAACTTTAACCAAAAACCCCATCCAGCGCCATAATCCAATATAGAAATTTCCTCACTGTTCTTTTTTAAAATACCCTTGATTAAATTAATTTCATAATTAAGTTTTTTATAATATTTTTTTTCATAGCTACTCTTTTTTAAAAGACTATCTTCTTTATCAATATAATTTTCATATAATTCCTGAGAAAATTTTTTATCTGGAATTTGCTCTTGAAAAATCAAATCACAATTTTGACATTCTAATAATTTATATTCAAAACTATCCAGCCTATATATAGGTATAAGTCCTTTATAATAAGTATCTAAAAAACTTATCATTTTTTTTGAATTGTACAATAAAGAATAAATTTTCTTAAATTTTATATCTTTGCAAGCAGGGCAAGAATTTCTTTTAGTCAAAGACACTTTTTCCTCCTATACATATAAATTAGAAGTAATATTAGATTAACTTAATAAATGTGATTTTCAATAAATGTATGATCAACAAATTTAATTTACATTATTGAATACTTGCTTGTGATTTATCCTCTTTTTTAGTTAAATCAACTTCTACCCACTCAGTTTTTTTTAGTTCTTTAGTTAAAGATATTTTTAAAACTTCATCTGCATGCTCAACCGGTGTAATCTTAATCTCATCTGTAATTTTTTTTGGCATATCCACTAAATCTTTTTCGTTCTCTTTAGGAATTAAAACTTCCTTAATACCTGCTCTGTGAGCTGCCAATAATTTCTCTTTTAATCCTCCGATTTGAAGAACTTGACCAGTAATCGTAACTTCTCCAGTCATTGCAATATCTTTTCTTACTGGAATATTTGTTAGTGATGACACAATAGAAGTTACCATACCAACTCCAGCAGAAGGCCCATCTTTTGGTGTAGCTCCCTCTGGTACATGGATATGGAAATCTTTTTTTTCAAACAAAGGAGGGATTATTCCATATTCTAAACATTTTGATCTAACAAAAGATTTTGCTGCCTTAACGGACTCTTGCATAACATCACCAAGTTTTCCTGTAATTTGCATTCTTCCCTTACCTGGCATTGTTACGGTTTCAATCTTTAATATTTCACCACCGTATTCTGTCCACGCTAAACCAGTTACTATACCAATTTTATTTTCACTTTCTAATTCACCAAACTTAAATTTTGCAACTCCTAGAAAATCTTGAAGATTATTTTTATCAACTACTACTTCCTTTTTTTCACCAGAAACAACTTTTTTTACTACTTTACGTGCAACTTTTGAGATTTCTCTTTCTAAATTTCTCACTCCAGACTCTTTTGTATAATTTCTAATAATATCTTTAATTATGTCGTCACCAAGTTTCATTTCTTGTTCTTTAACGCCGTTATCTTTTATTTGTTTAGGTAATAAGTATTTATTTGCAATATTGAGTTTTTCATCTTCTGTGTATCCGGCTAATCTTATAACTTCCATTCTATCTAATAATGGGGGTAAAATATTTAAAGTGTTTGCTGTAGTAACAAACATTACGTCTGACAAATCATAATCTACCTCTAGATAATGATCATTAAAATTTGTATTTTGCTCTGGATCTAGTGCTTCAAGTAGAGCAGATGATGGATCACCTCTATAATCATTTCCAATTTTATCTATTTCATCTAAAAGGATAAGTGGATTTTTAGTTCCAGCTTTTTTCATCATCTGTATTATTTTGCCAGGCAAAGAACCAATATAGGTTCTTCTATGTCCTCTAATTTCAGCCTCATCTCTCATACCACCAACAGACATCCTTACAAATTCTCTATTTGTAGCTTTGGCAATTGATTTCCCTAGAGAAGTTTTACCAACACCAGGAGGTCCCACTAGACATAGGATAGGACCTTTAATTTTACCCATTCTTTTTTGAACTGCCAAGAATTCTATAATTCTTTCTTTAATTTTTTCTAATCCAAAATGATCCTTATCTAAAATGGTTAATGCCTTATTCAAATCAATATCTACCTCGCTTTTTTTGTACCATGGTAAATCAATCATCCAATCTAGATAATTTCTTACAACTGTAGCTTCAGCTGACATAGGGCTCATGTTCTTTAATTTTTTTAGTTCTTGAAGACATTTTTTTTCAACATCTTTTGGCATTTTAGCCTTCAAAATAGATTTATCTAAATTAGCACTTTCATCTTTACCATCTTCTATCTCTCCAAGTTCTTTTTGAATCGCCTTAAGTTGTTCATTTAAATAGTACTCTCTCTGGGTCTTTTCCATTTGATTTTTAACCCTACCTCTAATTCTTTTTTCAACACCAATGATACTTGTTTCATTTTCCATAATCTTAATTATTGAGTTTAACCTCTTCTTTACATCTAAAGTTTCAAATATCTGCTGTTTTTCTGAAATAGAAGCTGACAAATGCGAAGCTATATTGTCTCCAATCTGTGAGGGGTCTTTCAATTGCTTTATGCTGTTTATTGTTTCAGTGGAAACTTTTTTATTTATAGACGTTAATTTTTCTAGTCTTCTTAATGCTGTTACAGCCAAAGGATAAAGGTCTTCATTTTTTTCATTTTCATCTTTAGAATGTGAGTAATCGCAAGTTATAAATTTTTGGTTATCCACAAATTCAAGAATTTTTACTCTTCTTATTCCCTCTACTAAAACTTTAACTGTCCCATCTGGAAGTTTTAAAAGTTGCAAAATATTTCCCTCACAACCTTGTAAAAAAATATCGATTTTTTTTGGATCATCAATTTCTGAATTTTTTTGTGTTACCAAGATAATCTTTTTCTCCCTCTTCATCACCTCATTAAGCGCTGAAATAGATTTATCCCTTCCAACAAATAAAGGAATTACCATACTTGGAAATACTACAATGTCTCTTAAAGGTAAGAGAGGTAATGTAAATTTGACGTCCATATGAAGAATATGGATATTAAATAAAATATTGCAATAGATTTTTATGACTTATTAAGGATATTAAGCCGCTGTTGTTTTATTGGATTTAACAGAGCTCGAATCACCTTTCGAATGGATTAATATTGGTTCAGAAAGTCCTTTTGCTGAGTTTGCATCAACTATTACTTCTTGAATATTTTCCATTCCGGGTAAATCATACATCGTTTTTAATAAAATATTCTCCATTATTGCTCTTAAACCTCTTGCCCCAGTTTTTTTCCTTATTGCTTTGAGGGCAATCTCTTTTAAAGCATTTTCTTTAAAAGTTAATTTCGCTCCGTCAAGTTTAAATAATTCTTGATATTGTTTTGTTAATGAATTTTTAGGTTCTTCAATTATTCTAATTAAAGACTTGACATCTAAATCATCTAAAGTTGCAATCATAGGAAGTCTTCCAATAAATTCAGGTATAAGTCCATATTTTAATAAATCTTCAGGTTCTAGAGCTTTCATCCACTCACCAGTTTTTTTATCTTGTGTATTTTTTACATCAGCACCGAATCCTATGGATGTGCCTTTGTCTCTTTGTGAAATAATTTTCTCTAAACCAGCAAAAGCTCCGCCACAAATAAATAAGATATTCGTCGTATCCACTTGTAAAAATTCTTGCTGAGGATGCTTTCTTCCACCTTGAGGAGGAACACTTGCAATCGTACCTTCCATAATTTTAAGCAACGCTTGTTGAACACCCTCACCTGAAACATCTCTTGTTATAGAGGGATTTTCTGACTTTCTACTAATCTTGTCTACCTCATCAATATAAACTATTCCTCTTTGAGCTTTTTCTACATTATAGTCAGCTGCCTGTAAAAGTTTTAATATAATGTTTTCAACGTCTTCACCAACATAACCTGCTTCGGTCAAAGTTGTTGCATCAGCCATTGTAAAAGGTACATCAAGTATTCTTGCTAAAGTCTGAGCTAATAAAGTTTTTCCACAGCCTGTTGGTCCTACAAGAAGAATATTTGATTTTGAGAGTTCAACATTTTTACTTGTTTTATTCTCGTAATTTAGTCTTTTGTAATGATTATGAACTGCTACAGAAAGAACTTTTTTTGCATGTCCTTGACCGATTACATAATCATCTAAAACTGTACAAATTTCTTTTGGTGATGGTAATCCGTCCTGGTGTTTTACAAAAGTATCTTTGTTCTCTTCTTTAATTATATCCATACAAAGCTCAACACACTCATCACATATGAATACGGTAGGTCCAGCGATCAGTTTTCTGACTTCATGTTGGCTCTTTCCACAAAAGGAACAATAGAGAATATTTTTATTATTTGTGCTCATAATTTTAAAAACGAATCAATAAGATTACTTTATTATAAAGAAGATTATGTTATCAAGTTCTATTATTAGTTGTTACAATATGTTGTGTTTTAAGATCTTTTCTCAACAACTTCATCTACTAAACCAAAATCTTTAGCAATACCAGCTGTCATAAAATTATCTCTTTCTAGAGCAGATTTTATTTCCTCAACTGATTTACCTGTGTGTTTTGAGTAAATTTCATTTAATCTATTTTTTAAATCTAGAACTTCTTTTGCATGAATTTCAATATCAGTAGCCTGTCCTTGAAAACCAGCTGAGGGCTGATGAACCATAATTCTAGAATTTGGTAATGAAAATCTTTTACCTTTACTGCCTGCGGCCAATAAAAAAGAACCCATTGATGCAGCTTGACCAATGCATAAAGTTGAAATTTCTGGTTTTATATATTGCATCGTATCATAAATGCCTAATCCAGCTGTTACTAATCCACCTGGACTATTTATGTAAAAATAAATTTCTTTTTTGGGATCCTCAGCTTCCAAAAATAAAAGTTGTGCAGTCACTAAGGAAGCAACAGTATCATTAATTTGACCGGTTAAAAAAATTATTCTTTCCTTCAAAAGTCTAGAATAAATATCATATGCTCTTTCACCTTTATTAGATTGTTCAACAACCATAGGGACAAGAGTGTTCATGTGTTCAGCAATTTTTGTTGTCATAAGTTGATTCGTTTTACTTATACAACTTGTGCTTACTTTTTGCTAACTTTTTTTGCTTTAGGTTTTGATTTAGCTGATTTTATTGAAGATTTTTTAGTAGGAGATTTTTTTGCTTCTACTTTTTTATCTTTTAAAACTTTTTTCTCATTTAAGACATCACTCTCTGTTTTTTGTGACTCCTTCAAAATTTTTTCAGCTTCATCTTTTGTGACTTCTTTTAGACTACCTTTTGCTTTTTCTTTGATAGCAGATATGATTTTTTCCTCATAAACAGTGCCTCTTAAACTTGCCAAAGCTGATTTATTTTTTTGATAAAAATCCATTACCATTTTTTCTTGACCAGGCATCATTCTAATTTGCTTTTGAACTTCTGCTTGTAATTCTTGTTCTGTAACACTAATTTTATTTTGTTCACCAAACTCATTAAGTATTAAACCGACTTTAATTCTTTTTTTCGCCACGTCTTCAAAATTTTTTTTACTTTTTTTTGCATCTTCTTCTTTCATGCCTTGTGAAAGTATCTTTACTTCTTCCTCAATTAAATTTTCTGGGATCTCATTTACTTTAAATTTTTCTATTTCCTTCAAAATTTGATTTTTTGAGAGTCTATCTAATGAATTTTTATACTCATCGTTTATTTGCTTAGATATCAGCGACTTTAGATCTTTTAAGTCTTTTGCTCCTAAATTTTTAGCAAATTCATCATCTATAACTACTTTTTCAGGATGTTTAATTAAAGTAATTTTACAATTAAACTTGGCTTTTTTATTTACTAAATCTTTTTCTGGAAAGTTTTCTGGTAAAATAGCTTCAACTAGTTTTTCGTCACCTTTTTTTACACCAATTAATTGTTTATCAAAACCTTTTAAAAATAAATCTTTGCCTAATGTTAATTGTGTATTTTTGCCTTCATCTCCTTTAAATGGCTTGTCATCAACTGTAGCTTTGTAGTCAAATATTACTAAGTCTCCCTCTTTGGCTTTACTATCTTGGGGAGACTCTTTAAAATTAGGTTGGTTTTTTGCAATTTCATTTATTCTTTTATCAGTTTCTTTTTCATCAATTTTAACTTTGTATTCGATAAATTTGATGTTCTCTATAGATTTAGTTTCAACTTTAGGAAGTTCTGTTACAGAAATTATATATTCAAGTTCTTTGTCTTCCCCGTAGGTTTTAAGATCTAATTTTGGTTGGCCAGCAGGTTTAATTTTATTTTCCTCTAATGCTTTTGTTGAGGTTTCTTTAATAACCTTATCTAAAACTTCACCAAAAACAACCTTACCAAATTGTCTTTTTAGAATTTCTTTAGGAACTTTACCTGGTCTAAAACCTTTTAGATTAACAGTTCCTTTTATTTCCTCATACTTCTCGTCCATATAAGTACTCATAGTTTTCTTATCCACGAATACTTTAAGATCTTTGTTTAAACCTTTTTTATTTTCGACTGTTACTTTCATAAATTTTATTAAGTGGTAGGGCGAAAAGGACTCGAACCTTCACAGATTGCTCTATTGGTTCCTAAGACCAACGCGTCTACCAATTCCGCCATCGCCCCACAAATTTAGTGGTTTTATATAGTATTGAAACTATTTGTCCAACGAGAATTATTGTAAATTATAATAAATTTCCTCTATAATATTAACATGATTATTTCTCCATGTATAAGTATTTGTAAAACAGATCCAAAATCAGGATATTGTTATGGTTGTGGAAGAACTAATGACGAAAAAAAAATTTGGAAACTTGAAGAAACATCAGATCAATGGAAAAAAGAAAACTTGGATATTATTAAAAAAAGACTATCTGGGTGGCAATTAAAAAGTTTTGAAGAGTCCTATACATATAAAATTGAAAATGGTATTTCTTTATTCAAAAAAAATTTAAAAAATGAGTAAAACTTCAATTGTAATAATCATATACATTTTAGGACTTATCTTTGGTGCATTGTTTCTTAAAATTTGGAGCGCAGATACAAGTGTTTTTAAAGGACTTTTAGGTCTCGGTTGGACGGCTTTGCTTTTAATAGGCTTATTTTTTGCTGAGAAACATGAAAAAAGTTAATTTTTTAATATTTTTTCTCTTTATTTTTCTACCAGTACAACAACTAAAATCAGAAATAATTATTATGAGTAAGTGTGATGATAAGCAAGATGAATTTTTAAAAAATGAGTATGTAATTAATCTTGATGAATTAACAATGACAAGAAATTACGTTTACAAAGAACAAACCTTCAAAAAACATAAAAAAACAGATTTAAGTGTAAAAAAAGCTAATACCTATATTACTAATATATATGAAGAAGATGGAAAAATATTAACTCTTAAACATGGCTACCCTCAATTTTACACTCAAATTTTAATTGAAAAAGGTAAATCAGAAATTTTTATGAAGTCAGTTTTAAACAATGAGGAAGGCTTATCAAAAATTTCTACGTGTAAAAAAATAGAAAAATTTGAAAAAGAAAGTTAATTTTTTTTTTTATTCTTATTAAAGTTTCTTTTTCTTGAATTGAAACGATTATTTGTAATATTGCTCCTATGTTTAGCATAGGCCAGCTTTTGGGCTTGTTTCATTGCTCGTTTAGATGACATAAAATTTTAATAATTTGTTTTAAAAGTTCCTATTATATTAAATTTTTTATCCGAAATAATAATTTCTCCAGATGATGGTGCATAATTCAAAGCCTCAGAAATTACAACATAATGAGTAACTAATACTAAATTTTTTTTGCTTTTAAAGTTTTTGATATACTTCCTCAAATCTAACATTTGGGATTTCTTGTTTTTAGCAAACTTTGAACTGTAAAATGAATTCAAGAAATTTTTGGTCTCAAAACTTCCAAAAGCTAAGCTAGAAGTATCTTTGCACCTACACCATTCACTTGAGATTACTTTATCTATTTTGATTTTATTCTTTTTAAAAAATTCCCCAATATTTTTAGCTTGATTTTTACCTTCATTACTTAAATTTCTTTGAGTTGAACAATCGTTTAAATTGAAATTATTTGGATCACCACCTCCAGGTGCATATGCGTGTCTTATAAATATTAATTTTCCACCATCTTCAAGTTCGCTAACTAAATTTTTATCTAAATCTGCTTTAATAGAACTAGTTAAGGATATAAATATAAATATAAAAATTTTTATAAATTTCATTTTATGGATATTAAATTAAGCAATTTAAATAAAACAATAATTAATTGTAGGAAATGTCCAAGATTAGTAAAATTTGTGAATAAAGTAAGTAATGATAAAAGAAAACAAAATAGGGATGAAATTTACTGGGGAAAACCTGTTCCAGGTTTTGGAAATATAAATTCAAAATTAGCAATCATAGGTTTAGCACCAGCAGCTCATGGCGGTACAAGAACTGGCAGAGCTTTTACAGGGGATAAATCTGGTGATTTTTTATTTAAATGTTTATTTCAAGCAGGAATTTCTAATTTACCATTCTCAAAACATTTAAATGATAACTTAAATTTAAAATCTACCTATATTACCAATATTCTTAAATGTGTTCCTCCTCAAGACAAACCATTGAGTAAAGAGATAACAAACTGTTCTAATTTCTTTGATCAAGAAATTTTATCCTTAAAAAAACTTAAAGTAATAGTCACCTTAGGTAAAGTAGCTTTTGATAATTGTATAAAATTATATAAACAAAAATTTAATATCAAAGAAAAATTCATTTTTAAACACGGCAAAAAACAAGTATTACCAAATGGATTAATAATATTATCGAGTTACCACCCAAGCCCAAGAAATGTTAACACAAAATTAATTTCAACCACAATGATGGTAAATTTATTCGTAAAGGCAAAAAAACTTGCTAACTTTTAATTGTATCACAAAAATATGGTTTAAATTTTGAATAAATTTCTTCTGGTATTTTTTTTGGTTTGCCTTTTTTATCTACAAATACCAGTTGAATATGTGCATCTACAATTTTATCGTCACCTCTTGTAATAATTTGATTCATTGAAAAAGATGTTTTGCTAATAGATTTTACAAAAGATCTAATTGTTAATTCATCTTCCAGATAAGCAGGTTTTTTGTATTCTATGTTACAAGATTTAACAATAATTAATGACTCAAAATCCCCTTTTACTTTTTTATTACTATAACCAATTGAATACAAAGCCTCTGTCCTTGCTCGCTCAAGAAACTTTAAATAATTTGCATAATATACTACTCCTCCTGAATCTGTATCTTCATAGTATACTTTTAATTTATGAAAGAAATTGTCATGCATTATTAGACTATATCAAAGAATTTTATATTTCATACAATCTAAGATATAAGATTTAACATGAATATTTTTGTGATTTGGCTAGTAATGGTAGTAGCGTGGAATTTTGGTTACCCACAAGCAAGTCCTTTAGAAGATGTTATCGTTGCAGTTATTTTATCTTTATTTAATCTCTGGTTAAAAAAGTACCTAAAATTTTAATTATTTTTCAGAAAAATAAATATTTTGGAAGTATGCAATTGATTTCATTTTTGAGTTATCGGTATCAGACATTATAGCAACTCCGTCCAATTCTTTTACATCTAAGTTATGAAATCTTTTAAAATCCTCTTTTACATTAGCCTTAACAGTTACCCATTCATTCATATTTTTTTTTGTACTAGCCAACACGTTATCTATTGATTTTTTTGTGTAGGGACTAGGCCAATTTAACCCAACATCATTATTACTAGAAAAAACGTAATTTATAGCTCTATTAGATAGAGGTGTAGCGCCTGTCTTTTTAATGACAAAAACTCTAGCTGCATAATCATGTCCCTTTTTTGAATTTTCTTTAATTCCATTTAAATCCTGTTCAATTTTCCAAGTAATGTTAATAAAGGGAGTTTTATTGAGATCAATGATTATCTCCTTACCAAGACCAGATGCTGCGTTATTAGCCTCTGATTTTAAAAAATTTCCATTTTCATTTTTTCCAACAGAATAAATTGTTTTATTATCAGCACCTCTTACTTTTCTAACTTGTAATTGTGAGAGTTCGGTTTCTGTAAAATCAAAGACTTTTATTTCAGATGCAAAAGAAAAATTAATTGCAAGAATTGAAATGACAAAAGTTTGTGTAAAAAATTTCATAAAAAAATTGTTAATACATTATTTTGACAAAATTTAAACATTCAAAATTCAACATTTAGTTCTATATTTAAAATATGAAGACAATTTCGATATTTTTATTACTTATTTACTGGTCAATAATGATTTTTGCGCCAGTTATGTCAAAAGATCTCAAATTTAGTAGAGCAAAATTGAATAATGAAAAGGTAGTTGAGCCAAAATACCAAAGTTAATACGTTGAACGGCCACCACTGATATCAAACACTGCAGCAGTTGAAAAGGTATTTTCCTCTGATGAAAGCCAGCAAATTAACGATGTAAATTCTTCAACTTCTAAAAATCTTCCTCTTGGAACCTTAGAAAGCATCCTTTGCACATGCTCTTTACTCATTTGATCTAGAATACGAGTTTTGGCTCCAGCTGGCGTCACTGCATTTACTGCAATATTTTTATCAGCAAGCTCCTTTCCTAATGATTTTGTAAGTCCAATAGCTCCAGCTTTTCCGGCACTATATGCACTCGCATTAGCATTTCCATCTTTTCCAGCAACAGAGGCTACATTGACAATCCTTCCATAATTGTTTTCAATCATATTAGGCACTATCGCTCTGCAACAATTAAAGGTTCCAAATAAATTAATTTCTATAATCTTATTCCATTTTTCTACTTCATATTTCCACAACGGAGCTGTTGGTCCAGTAATACCGGCGTTATTAATTAGTATATCTATATTTGAATTACTTAAAATTTTTGAGGCAGCTTTTTCAACATCTTTATAAACTGAAACATCAACAATATCTGAAATCAAATTAACATTGTTAACATCTTTTTTTGTTTTATCTAATACTTTATCGTCAATATCCCATATAACTACTTTAGCACCCGAGTCTAAGAATCTTTTGGTGATATCAAGACCAAAACCTTGTGCTCCTCCGGTAACAAGAGCAGTTCTGTTTTCAAAATTATATTGATTTTTTTTCATTGAATTTAATTAATCTTTTGCAAGTAAATAATACACAATGGCTGCAATAAATGCTCCCATAATCCATGAATATGATTGTAAAAACATTAAATTAGAATTCCAAATTGTAGATGCTGCAAAAATAAAACCTAAAATTAACGAATAAACTGCCTTTAAATGCCATCCACCTGAATAGTAATAAATCCCGTTTTTATCTAGTGAATAAATATCTTTATTATTAAGTTTATTTTTTTTGATAAAATAATAATCACAAATCATCAGTCCAAATAATGGACCAAAAAAAGCTCCCAGGGTATCTATTATTGATAAAATTCCAATTTGACTTAAAAAAGTTAACCAGAAGACTCCAAGGAAAAATCCAAAAAATCCAATTGTATAGCTTGCACCTTTTAACGATATTGATGAAGGAATAAAATTTATTAATGTATATTGCGATGGTATAAAATTTGCGATCAAATTTGTCGATGCAGATGCGATAATAATAAAAATCAGTACTAAAATTGTAACTAAAAGATTGTTCATTTTACCTATTATGTCAGTTGGGTTAGTAAGAATTCTTGATAAATTTTGTGCATCTTGTTTTATTAAAGCATCTGCACCACTAACAATAAATAAAGCCATAAAAGAAAAAACAACCAAATTAAGTATTAAGCTCAGATTTCCTTTTTTTAACTCACTCTTATTTTTTACATGACGGGAAAAATCTCCATAACTCAAAATAATTATTGAGAAATAAGCAAAAACAGTGCCAGCAACAGTTAATAGAGGTATAAAGTTTTTTTGATCAAAAAAATTATAATAATTTACTGATTGTAAAAATGCTTGAGAAGAAATTTTTACGTCATTTAATAGAACAATCAAAAAAAACATAAAAATTCCGATGTAAACAGTTATTGCTGAAAATTTCATAATTTTTCTATTAAATACCATTCCAACACTAAACAAAGATACTTGAACAAGAATTGACAGTATAATTGAAATCCAATCAATTATATTTAGACCTAAAAAAAATAATAAAAAGACTTCTTGATCAAGCAATGATGAATCAATTGAAAAAATTAATATTCGTATCAAATAAACAAATGCTTTTGACAAAAAATATGTTTGTATTCCAAACATAAAAATACCAACTAAAGTTCTTATCAAACCAAAATATTTTGCACCTTTTACACCTAAAGAAGATCTCAATAAAACTACAAAAGGTAATCCAAACTTTTGTGAAGGCTCCCCAATTAAGTTTGAAAAAAAATAAACTAACAATGAACCTATTAATGTACCAAAAAAAACGATAAAAGTGTTTAAATCATAGACAACATATAAAGAGGCAATCAAGGAAAAACCAATGACACTTTGAATATTGACACCCCAAAAATAAAATAAGTCTTTCCAATCCCAGTTTTTATTATTTGGATTGACAGCGACTAAGTCCCAATTAATGAGTGATTTATTTGAATTTTTAAGTTGACTCACTTAACTAATATAAAACTTTATTATTCTACTGTCCATATAGGAGAGTAGGCAACCAAAGTGCAATTTTTGGAAAAATGATAATTAAAATCAAACCAAATACTTGTAGAACCATAAATTGCATCATTCCATAATATATATCTTTAAGATCCCATTCAGGAACAACACCTTTTAAAAAATAAGCTGAAAGAGCAACTGGAGGAGATAACCAGGCGGTTTGTAAATTGACAGCCACTAATATTGCAAACCAAGTTAAATTAAAACCTAATGCCTCAATTAATGGTAATATTATTGGCACAATAATCATTACTATAGGCACCCATTCTAAAGGCCATCCTAATAAAAATATCATTACCATAACCATCGCTAAAATTAGATACTTATTCATTTCAAGACCTAATAAAAATTCAGTTAATAAAGTTGGTGTTCCAAGTCTTGCAAAAACAGCACCAAAAAAATTTGAAGCTGCAACCAAAACCATTATCAATGCAGTTATTTCAAGTGTTTTGACTAATGCTTCCTGTAACTTTGGAAAAGTCAACTTTTTATAGGCTAATGAAAGAAGTAGCGCACCCATAGCTCCACATCCTGCAGCTTCAGTTGGAGTAGCAAAACCAAACAGAATACTTCCTAGTGCTGCAAATACTAAAGCCGCGGGTGGAACTAAACCTAAAAAAAATTCAATCCACACATCTTTCATGCTCGCAGCTCTCATGTCATCAGGTATAATTGGTCCCAATTTAGGATTAATCATGCATCTAATTGTTGTGTAACCAGCGTATAAGCTCGCAAGAAGAATTCCGGGTAGGATTGCAGCAGCAAATAAATCAATTACTGGAATTTCCATTATTGGCCCCATAACAACTAGCATAATGCTTGGTGGAATTAATATTCCTAAAGTTCCTCCGGCTGTAATTGTTCCAGCTGCAAGTCTAACATCATACCCTGATCTATTCATAGATTTTGCCGCCATAATTCCAAGAATTGTTACAGAGGCACCAACAATTCCTGTTGCTGCAGCAAATATTACAGAAACAAATAAAACTGCGTAATATAAAGACCCCTTAACTTTTGCTAGCATCATTTGAAATGCTGAAAACAACCTTTCCATCAATCCAGCTTGTTCCATCATAATACCCATAAAAACGAAGAGCGGTACGGCGGCGAGAGTTTGTTCGGTCATGACCATCGAAAATTGAAGGGTCATTAAATAAAAAACTAATTTTCCAAACCCAAGATAGCCAAATACAAAACCTAGAAATATTAAGGTGAATGAAATGGGAAACCCTATAAATATTGCAAATAACATTACTCCAACTAGGATAAAGCCTAAGATTGCTGGATCTATAAACTCAGCTATCATTTAGTTTCTCCAGGCCATTCGCCTTTTTTAGCTGCCCAATAACTTTTTAGTAATTCTGAAAAACCTTGAATTAACAAAAAAATAATTCCAAGTAACAAACATGTTTTGATGGGCCACATATATGGCATCCAAGTAGTGTCCATCCCTCTTTCGCCTCTTCTGATTGACTCTTCAACAAAACCTACGGTCATATAAAGAAAAACGATTAGTCCTGGAAAATAAAATAAAAGATATAACCAGAAATCAATAAGACCTTGTGTTTTAATTTTAAAGTTTCTGTATAAAAAATCTGCTCTTATATGAACTCCTCTAGAAAGAGCATATCCTGCACCAAGCATAAACAATGCACCATAAAGAAAACGACTTATATCGTAAGCCCAAATTGTTGGTGCTAAAAATAATTTTCTTGCAAGAACTTCATAAGTCATTGCAAAAATTAGTGGCATCAATATCCAACAAACAATACTACCAATCCACTTACTGAATTTATCAATATTAACAATAGATTTAGCCATCCATGATGGCATATCAGCTGGCATTTTACCTGATCCACCTCGCCTTTCGGCAATCATTTCATCAGAGATGTCTAGTTTACCAGGTTCTTCTGCCATAAAATTTTAGTTAAAAAAATTAGAGCGGACTTTTATAGTCCGCTCTAAAAAATCAAGATTAATTACTGATTACTTTAATGTCGCCGCGTGAGCCATTCCTAGCTTCGCATTAGACATTTGAGCACCACTCCAGAAAGGAACAGCAACATCAGCGAAATTCTTCATTGAAGTGTAAACTTCGTTAAAAAATTTATTATCTTTAGCATTCTTATTTAAAGATGCTTTTGCTGCAGCCATATATTCTGTGAAATAATCTGAAGGTGTATCTTCTAGAATTACTCCATGTTTGGTAGTTAGCTCTCTTAAAGCTTTACCATTCTCATAGATTCTGTAACTTAAAGATTTTGCTAATGAAGCATTAGCAGCTACCTCAAGTGACTTTTTCTCATGAGCGCTCATAGCATTGTACGTTTTTCCAGTAATATAAAAGTCAGCATTTACGACCACTTGGTGTAAACCTTGTAAGTAATAGTGCTTTAAGACTTTTTGAAAACCAAATGTTAAATCTGGTTTTGGACAACACCACTCAGCAGCATCAATAGTTCCTGCCTCAAGAGCTGGAAGAATATCTCCACCACCCATTGCAACAGATGCTATACCAATATCTTTGTAAGTTTGTCCTGGAATTCCTGGAGGAGTTCTGAATTTATACTTTCTAAAGTCAGCCATATCTTTAATTGGTTTTGGAAACCAACCTAAAGCTTCTGGGCCAACTGGTTGAATCATAAATCCTTTAATATCTCTTCCCATTTCTTTCCAAAGTTGATCGTATAACTCTTTACCACCACCATATTGGAACCATGATAAGAAAGCGATATTATCAATACCTACTCCACCACCAGCTACTGGCGAACCAAACAACATAGCAGCAGGATGGTCACCTGACCAATAGTGGGTCCAAGCAAATCCACAGTCTATTAATCCTTTGTCAACAGCATCTAGAGTTTCTTTAACTCCAACAACTGCGCCTGCAGGCAATATTTCAAATTTTAATGACCCGCTAGTTAATTCAGTTACAGTATCAGTAAAGTCCTTTAACATTTTAACCTCGTCGGCCTTAGTGTTAAGAACAGTTTGACACTTTAATGTTTTTGCAGCATTAGCGCTTGATGTAAATCCAAGAACTAGAATTGTTGCAAATAACATTGAAATGATTTTTTTCATTATTATTCCTCTTGTTAGTTAAATTTAACAACATGATGTAATCAGAAAAACAAAGCTCACACAAGTGACAATTAGTTGATATAGTTGTAATTATCATTAAATAAGTTTAATTAAAAAAACTATTCAACTTGAGATGGAAAACTTTGATTTTGTAATTATTGGTGCTGGATCTGCAGGATGTGTTCTTGCAAATCGTCTTTCTGAAAATTCTCAAAATAAAGTTTTATTAATTGAGGCTGGTGGAAAAGATAACTATCCCTGGATACATATACCCGTTGGATATTTTAAAACAATGCACAACCCTTCTGTAGATTGGTGTTATAAAACAGAGCCTGATGAAACAATGAATAACCGTTCAATTCGTTATCCTAGGGGAAAAACTTTAGGGGGAAGTTCAGCTATAAATGGCCTTTTATATATCAGAGGACAAAGTAGAGATTACGATATCTGGCGTCAATTAGGTAATACTGGCTGGGGATGGGATGATGTCCTCCCTTATTTTATTAAAGCAGAAAATCAAGAGCGTGGAAAAGACGATTTTCACGGTGTTGGTGGACCGCTATCTGTATCTGATCAAAGAATTCAACTCCCATTATTAAATGAGTTTCAAAATGCAGCTGAAGAATTTGGAATTCCAAAAACAAGAGATTTTAATACTGGCGATAATCATGGATGTGGTTATTTTCAAGTCACTGAAAAAGATGGTTTCAGATGTAGTACAGCTGTTGGATATTTAAATCCTATTAAAAATAGAAATAATCTTAATATAATTACCAATGCACACGTAAAAAAAATAAACTTTGAAAATAAAATAGCTAAAAGTGTTGAGTACTGGCAAGGAAATGAACTTAAAAAGATATTGGCAAATAAAGAAATTATTCTTTCATCAGGATCAATTGGTTCGCCACAAATTTTACAAGTATCCGGAATTGGTAACTTCGATAAATTAAAAAATTTAGGTATAGATTTAACTCATGATCTAAAAGGGGTTGGAGAAAATCTTCAGGATCATCTCATGTTTAGACCGATTTATAAAATTCATGGATTAAAATCCTTAAATAAAAAAGTTAATAGTTTATTTGGTAAACTAATGATTGGTC
The DNA here is from genome assembly GCA_902524535.1 of uncultured Pelagibacteraceae bacterium. Taxonomy (GTDB): domain Bacteria; phylum Pseudomonadota; class Alphaproteobacteria; order Pelagibacterales; family Pelagibacteraceae; genus Pelagibacter. The sequence goes on along the minus strand of CABZDR010000004.1, from coordinate 35,797 downwards.
TTGAGTATGTTTTTAATCGAAGTGGACCAATGACTATGGGTGCTAGTCAAATGTGTATGTTCGCTAAAAGTGATCCATCTGTTGAATTACCAGATCTGCAATGGCATGTTCAGCCTATGAGTATGGACACTTTAGGTGCAACTAAAAATCATGACTTTCACGCCTTTACTCCAACAGTATCAAATATTAGACCAACAAGTAGAGGTTTTGTAAATATTACAAATAAAGATTCAAGAATTTACGCAAAGGTAAAACTTAATTATCTTTCAACTCAGCATGATAGAATAATCGCTGCAAAAGGATTAAAGCTGACAAGAAAAATTGTTATGGAGTCTGAAACTTTTAAAAAATATAAACCTGAAGAATATAGACCTGGCATCAATATTAATGATGATGAAGAATTGGTTAAAGCTGGCTCAGATTATGCTCAAACTATTTTTCATCCTGTTGGTACTTGTAAAATGGGTCAAGACGACATGGCAGTGGTCGATGAAACACTTAAAGTAAAAGGTTTAAAAAATTTAAGAGTGATTGATGCATCAATAATGCCTAATATAACTTCAGGTAATACAAATGCACCAACAATAATGATTGCAGAAAAAGGTGCTGATATGATACTTAAAGGTTAATGTTATCTGATTTTGTTACGCCAGAGCAAATTACTATTTTAACGCAAATTATCTTAATAGATCTTGTGCTTGCTGGTGATAATGCAATCATTATTGGAATGGTTGCTTCTAAATTTCCACTAGAACAGAGAAAAAAAATTATTTTTTGGGGCATAGGTGGTGCTGTTGTTTTAAGAATTATATTAACTTTATTAACTGCTTACTTGTTGCAAATTACGGGTTTAAGATTAATTGGTGGTCTTCTTCTTCTTTATATAGTTTACAAACTTTATATTGATGTTGTGAAAGGTTCAAATCATCAAGATAATATTAAAGTAGACAACTCTAGCTTTATAAAAGCAATTTGGACTATTCTACTTGCTGATTTTACAATGAGTTTGGATAATGTTTTGGGTGTTGCTGGGGCAGCTGGAGATCACTACTATTTGCTTGTTTTTGGACTGATTTTATCAATTGTTTTAATGGCAACTGCTGCAACATTAATTTCCAATTGGATTAAAAAGTATAAATGGATAGCTTGGGCTGGTTTATTAGCAATTCTTATTGTTGCTATTGAGTTGATTTACACTGATATTAAAATATTATTTTTATAATGTTCCTTAAAAATTATAATTTGAGAAATAAAACTGCAGTTGTGACAGGTGCTGGTAAAGGTATTGGTAGAGCATGCGCGATCGCTTTAGCTGAGGCTGGTGCAAATTTGATCATAATCAGCAGAACTAATAAAGATTTAAACGAAGTTTATAAGAAAATAAAAAAGTTTAAGTCAAAGTGTAAATCTCATGTTTGTGATATCACAGATTATAATGAAATAAAAAAAATCATTAATAAACAGTCAAGAATAGATATCTTAATTAACAATGCTGGAAATAATAGACCAGCACATTTTACCAAAGTCAAAAAGGAAGATATGGAATATATGGTTAAAATAAATACCATAGCAAGTTTTAACCTGGCTCATCTTTGTGCATTAAAAATGATTAAATCTAAAAATAGAAAAAAAATAGGTGGATCTATAGTTAATATGTCCTCTCAGATGGGTCATGTTGGTGGCCCCATAAGAAGTGTCTACAATATGAATAAATTTGGTTTAGAGGGTTTAACAAAAGGAATGTCAATTGATCTTGCAAAATATAACATAAGAGTAAATACGGTTTGTCCAACGTTTGTTGTGACTCCGATGACTAAAAAATTTTTAAGAGATAAGAAATTTAAACGAGATATGTTGAATAATATCCCTTTAGGAAGATTTGCAGAGTTGTCTGAAGTAGCATCAGCTGTAGTCTTTTTGGCCTCAGATGCTGCATCCATGATTACAGGCACTTCATTATTGGTTGATGGTGGATGGACGGCAAAATAAAATTTAGATTATTTTTTTTGATAATCTTTTTAATATCAACTCATTCAAATGCTATAGAATTTGAAGGCAAATTCCTTCAAGGTCATTATATTATTGGAATTACTAATCCTTCTGCAAAAATTTTAATAGATAAAAAAGAAGTAAAAGTTTCAAATGATGGTTACTTTGTTTTTGGAATTGATCGAGATAGAAAATTTGATTTAACAATTACAAAGATTCAAAATGGAAAAAAAGAAAAAATAATCAAAAAGGTTTTAAAACGAAAATATAATATTCAAAGAATTGATGGACTTGAAGAGAGTAAAGTAACACCACCAGAGTCTGTTTATAAGAGAATTAAGGATGAAAATAATAAAATTGGAAAAGCAAGATCAATTAATTCTGACTTACCTTTTTTTAGAAATCAATTCATTATGCCGGTTGAGGGAATTATTAGTGGAGTTTATGGAAGTCAAAGGATTTTAAATGGTAAACCAAAATGGCCTCACTACGGAATTGACATTGCTGCCAAACAAGGAACAATGATTAAATCCTCCGGATCTGGTACAGTGACTATGGCTGAAGATGATCTTTATTATACTGGAGGTACAATCATTATGGATCACGGACATGGAATATCAACAATTTATTCTCATCTTGAAAATGTAATGGTTTCTGTTGGAGATAAAATAAATCAAGGTGATATAATTGGTACCGTTGGTTCAACTGGTAGATCTACGGGGCCTCACTTAGATTTTAGGATTAATTGGTTTCAGACTAGACTCGACCCAATGTCGGTATTAAACTAGAATTATGAAATCTTTAATTGAAAAAACATCTGATAAATTAGTCAATGCCTTTTTAAAAAATAAGATCATTGCTCCAATACCATCAAAATTTTGTAAAAAAATAAATGAAGCTCAAAAATTACGAAAATTATGTGAAAGTAAAATTAAACTTCCAGTCATTGGTTTTAAAGCAGCTGGAACTGGTATTCCTCTTATAAAAAAATTAAAAGAAAAAGAACCTTTTTATGCCTCAGTCTATGACAAAAATGTTTTAAAAAATGGTAAAATTGTAAAAATAAATAAGTCAACTTTAGGTATAGAGCTTGAAGTTTGTTATAAAATTAAAAGATCTTTTTTCTCATCTAAAGGCATTATCACAATGAAAAATATATCTAAATACATTTCTCATATAGCGCCTTGTATTGAAGTTGTAGGCTATAGGCAGAGAAAAAAAGGCATTACTTCTTTTGGTGATTTGTGTAGTGATTTTGGTGCTAACATAAAATTTTTAATTGGACCAAAAAAAAAATATAAAAAATTTAATGTTGGTAATTTAAAAACAAATATTTCTAACAAAAAAATCAATCAAAGTGTGAATGGGAATACAAATACTGTTTATATAAATCCATTAAATTCATTAAGATTTGTTTTGAACAAAGTTAAGAAAGACAAAAAAAATCTTAATAAAGATTTTTGGGTTTTTACAGGATCTTCTGTTGGGGTTGTGCCTATCAAAGGTAAAGGTATTTTCACTGGAAAAATAGATAAATTGGGGTCAGTTAAAGCAATTATAAAGTAAATACTATTTATCTACTTCTCTAAAAATCGTAAGTGGCAGACCATCTCTTGTAACAACAACAGCATTTTTTCCACTGAATGGCTTATAGTCAAAACATGTTTGACGTATATTTGGTGCTCTTGATACTTTTTCCATATCCTTAACTAACATACTTCCCTTCTCATTAACTAGACCTTTTACGTGCTCGTTTTCAAATACATCTAAAAAAACTCTATTATTCATAACAATGTGAGTTGCTTGATCTAACACATCAATATTACTGAAAGTTTTTTTAACTCCTAAGTATTTATTCAAATAATAAATAAGAGTGTAGTCACCACCTCCACAATCAGCTATTTTGAAATTCTTTATTTCCTCTTTACTATATTTTTGTTTAATTTTTTTCACTAATTCTTTGTAAGATGAGCCCCAATAATCATGTTCGAACTTTCCTATGCTATTTTCAAGTTTTAAATACGAATAGTTTACATAAGTATATTGGTAAGGTGTAAGAATAACAAATCTATAAAATGATAATGAAAATAAAAAAAATATAAAAACTGTAATAACTTTTATTTGCGTATAATTTTTAAAATTTTCAAAAAAATAATTTAAAGCTAAAGCTGAAATTATGCTTAAAAATGGAATTATGAATAAAAATAATCTTAAATTATCATAAATATTTACTCTTAAAATTAATGCCAAAACTATAGGAAAAAAGGCGATAAAATTTAATAAAATAAATTTTTTACCAAAATTTTCTATTTCATTGTTAGTGTTTATTTTTTTTGAAAAAATCAAAAAATAAGTACTAATTAATAAAAGAGTGAAATAGAACGGTAATCTGAAAATAATTAAATCTAAAAAATAAGTTCTAGGTGTGTTAAATACCTCATAGAATTCTCCGTTTATTAAGCCAATTTTTGGTCCATCGATCCAATTGATTGTGTTTTTAATTATTAGCGAAATAAATTCAATAAAATTACCTTTCTGTATTTCTACAATAAAATGTGGCCAACATAAAATTACTAAAAATACCGTAATTAAAAAAACTATAGGGATATGTAAAGAAAGTCTTTTAACTAAATTTAAATAATTCGACTTATATTTTTTAATTAAAAAAATGAAACCAAGTACAATGGCTGGAAAGATTACAATTAAAAATGTTAACCTTACTCCACACCCAAATCCAATGCACAAAGATGCCAAGATCAAATTTTTAAATATTTTTTCTTCTTTTTTACAGTAAAGATAAAAAAAATAACAAAACCATATAAAACTAAAAAAAACGATTATATCCTTTGAATTCATTCCCATGTGGCCAAAAAAGAAGGGATTAAGTAAAGTCAATAATACTGAAAACAATGCAATCTTTTTATTAAATATTACTTTAGTTAATAAATATAATCCCAAAATACTTAATGATGAAAAAGAGATATTTACCACATGCATAATTAGATCGATATTTTGCACGTAAAACTTTTTATTTATAAAAAGAAAGATTTGTCCAAAAGCATATGAAATAGTGTCATACAGTCCTGGATAAAATTTATTGTTCCTAAACTCAAATTTCTGAAAATCACCCAAGGATGTTAGAAAATTATATCTAACCAGGCCATTAATATGGTGAAAATATTCATCCCAAGATAATCCGATTATTAATGCGCACCACCATGCAAAAAAAATCATTAAAATAATTAAACTTGAAAGAATCTTGTTCATTAAAAAAGATTACGCTAATTGTTGATTATTTTAAAGATGTTAAGAGTTTAAAGAGGGTTGCTTTTTCATATCCTCTTTTTTAATACCAGCAACTCTTACTGGTTTTTTCATTGCATCTCTTCTGAAAGGTTCGCCTAATTCCTGATTTAATATTACTTCAATGAATGTGGTTATACCTTTCTTTTGATCTTCACAAGACTGCTTGATTGCTGCAGTAGTTTCATCCATAGTTTTAACAGTCACACCCTTTAAACCACATGCATCTGCTACTTTTGCAAAACTTAATTCTGGATCAAGTTCTGTTCCGACAAAATTATTATCAAACCACAAAGTAGTATTTCTTTTTTCTGCACCCCATTGATAATTTCTAAATATAACCATGGTAATTGCTGGCCATTCTTCTCTTGCACACGAACTCATTTCATTCATACTAATTCCAAAAGCCCCATCACCCGCAAAACCAATTACAGGTGTGTCAGGACATCCAATTTTTGCACCTAAGATTGAGGGGAAACCATAGCCACATGGACCAAAAAGACCAGGAGCTAAATATTTTCTTGGTTTTTCAAAAGTTGGATAAGCATTACCAATGGCACAATTATTTCCAATATCACTAGAAATAATTACATCTTCTGGCATACCTGCTTGAATTGCTCTCCATGCTTGTCTTGGCGACATCCTATCAGCATCTCTTTCTCTTGCTTCTTTATTCCAAACTGTTCCTTCATCATCATCTTCATGATCTAAACTTGATAATTTTTGTAACCATGCTGATTTAGTTTGGTGAATTAAATCTCTTCTTTTTTGTCTATCTGTATCTCCAGCCTTTGAGGATAGTTTTTCTAAAATTTGCTTTGCCACTAACTTTGCATCCCCACTTATTCCAACTGTTACTTTTTTTGTTAATCCAATTCTATCTGGATTCATATCTACCTGAATTATACTCGCGTTCTTTGGCCAATAGTCAATTCCATATCCTGGTAAAGTTGAAAAAGGATTTAATCTTGTTCCGAGTGCTAAAACAACATCTGCTTTTGAAATAAGTTCCATTGCAGCTTTTGATCCATTATAACCTAACGGTCCAACCGCTAAAGGATGGCTGCCAGGAAAACTATCGTTGTGCTGATAGCCAGAACAAACTGGTGAATCAAGTTTTTCAGCTAACTTTTTAGTTTCTTCGATAGCACCTCCGATTACAACTCCTGCCCCAGATAAAATAACTGGAAATTTTGCTTTTGATAATAGTTCTGCTGCTTTTGAAATTGCATCTTCTCCTCCACCCTGTCTCTCTAATCTTACGATTGGGGGAAGCTCGATATCAATTACTTGACACCAATAATCTCTTGGAACGTTAATTTGTGCTGGTGCTGAGCCTCGTATTGCTTTTTCAATAACTCTGTTCAATACCTCTGCCATTCTTGAAGGATCTCTAACCTCTTCTTGATAACAAACCATATCCTTAAATAAATTCATTTGTTCAACTTCTTGAAAACCACCTTGACCCATAGTTTTATTTGCAGCTTGAGGGGTCACTAATAGCAAAGGTGTATGATTCCAGTAAGCTGTTTTAATTGGTGTTACTAATCCTGTTATACCTGGTCCATTTTGTGCAATGACCATAGACATTTTTCCAGTTGCTCTTGTGTAACCATCAGCAATCAAACCACCATTTGTCTCATGAGCTACGTCCCAAAATGTTATTCCGGCATCAGGAAAAATATCAGAAATAGGCATGAATGCTGAACCAATTATACCAAAAGCATGCTCAATACCGTGCATTTGTAAAACTTTTACAAAAGCTTCTTCTGTTGTCATTTTTGTCATTTATAGAGCCTTTCTAAACCAGTATATGCAATAGTTTTTTATAAAACTATTTCTTAATAGACGCGATTAATATATAAGATTTTTGGAAATTCAAACAAACATTTCGACACTATAAATATGGCTACAGATATCATAATTCACGATAAAAAAGATAATGTAGGTGTAGTAGTGATAGAGAAAATAACCCCAAAACAAGACTGTAAATGCTGGATTATGGAAAATGATAGCTCGGCGTCTATTCAATCAGTAGATGAAATACCTTTAGGTCATAAAATTGCGATGGTCGATCTAAAGGAAGGTGATACAATCTTAAAGTATGGTCATGACATTGGTAAAGTAGTTAAAGCGATCAAAAAAGGTGAGCATGTTCATGTTCACAATGTAAAAACTAAAAAGTGGTAAATAATGGAAATTCCAAAAAGTTTTTTAGGTTATAAAAGAGAAAATGGCAGAGCAGGAACTAGAAATCACGTAATTATTTTACCTGTTGATGATATTTCTAATGCATGTGCAGAAGCAGTTGCTAATAATATAAAAGGGACTATAGCACTGCCGCATTCTTATGGAAGACTACAATTTGGAGCAGACTTAGATTTACACTTCAGAACAATGATTGGAACAGGCAGTAACCCAAATGTAGCAGCGGTTATTGTGATCGGTATTGAGCCTAAATGGACTAAAAAAATTGTCGATGGAATCGCTAAAACAGGAAAACCAGTTGAGGGTTTTCACATAGAGCGTACAGGAGATATTGGAACTGTAATGAAAGCTTCAAAAAAAGCCCAAGAATTTTCACAATGGGCCTCAGAAAAACAAAGAGAAGAATGTCCAATGAGTGATTTATGGATTTCAGTAAAATGTGGAGAGTCAGACACTACATCAGGATTAGCTTCCAATCCAACAGTTGGAAATCTAATGGAAAAATTAGAACCTTTGGGTGTTCATTTATGTTTTGGTGAAACATCTGAACTTACTGGTGCAGAAAATGTTTGTGCCGCAAGAGGAGCAACTAAAGAAGCTTCTGATAAATTTATGAAAACATGGAATGAATATAATGATTTCATATTAAAAGAAGCAACTAATGATCTTTCAGAAAGTCAACCAACCGCTGGAAATATCGCGGGTGGTTTAACCACAATTGAGGAAAAAGCATTCGGGAATTTTCAAAAAATAGGAAACCTAAAATTTATAGATGTACTTGAACCTGCTGAAGAACCTACAAAAGGTCCAGGACTTTACTTTATGGATACATCTTCAGCAGCCGCAGAATGTATTACACTTCAAGCTGCAGGAGGATTTAACATTCATTTATTTCCAACAGGTCAAGGAAATATAGTTGGAAATCCTATAGAGCCTGTCGTAAAATTAACTGCAAACCCATTAACCGCAAAAAGTATGAGTGAGCATGTTGATTGTGATGTGTCAAAAATTCTTTCAAGGGAAATGAACTTGTCTGAGGCTGGAGATAAGCTTATAGAGACTGCGTTAAGAGTAGCCAATGGAAGACTAACTTGTGCTGAAGCTTTAGGTCATAAAGAATTTGTTATGACTAAACTTTATAGAAGCGCATAATCACTAAATAAAAAATGTTGTTCAAAAATTTCTTGGTGTTCATACCAGGTATAATACTTGCATTTGTTCTTTATTCTCTTTCACAAGGTTTTAATAACATTATTGGTATTGAGCTTTTAGGATATATCAAAAGTCCGATCTCCACGGCGATGATAGCAATTCTACTCGGTATTTTCTTTGGGAATTTTTTTAAGATTAGAGAAAGTTTTCAAAAAGGATTGGATTTTACTAAAGATTATATCTTAAAACTTGGCATAATCTGTTTAGGAATACAATTAAAGCCTTTTGAGTTTTTTGAGTTTGGAAAAATTGCAATTCCATTGATATTAATTTGTATAATTAGTGTCTTAATCGTAATAAAACTTTTAATTAAGAAACTTCAAATACCAACTCGGATGGCTTACTTGATATCAATCGGAAGCAGCGTTTGTGGTACCACTGCTATCATGGCAACCGCGCCTGTAATAAAAGCAAATAAAAGTGAAATTTCTTATGCAATCGCAAATATTACTTTATTTGGAATATTATCGATGTTTTTATATCCTTATTTCTCAAATTTCTATTTTGAGGGAAATTCGTTATTTGCAGGTCTTTTTTTAGGAACAGCTATACACGAAACATCACAAGTTGCTGCAGCAGGATTAATATATGATCAACAGTATGATAGTCCCGAAACATTAAATATTGCAACTGTCACAAAACTTTTAAGAAATACTTTTTTAATAGTAATGATCCCTCTTTTTGCCTTTCTTTATAATAGAGGTCAGGTAAAAGAAAAGGGTTACTCCATTTTAAGTATATTTCCTTATTTTATTTTAGGTTTTGTTGGGATGATAATTTTAAGAAATATTGGTGATGAAGTTTTCTCAACTAATAATAATTGGATTGAAATTATAGATTTTATTAGAGCAAGTTCTAAAATTTTCCTAACTATGGCTATGGCTGCTATAGGCTTATCAACAAACTTAAAAGATATTGGAAATATGGGTTATAAACCTTTTGTTGTTGGATTTACGGCAATGTTAACTGTAGGAGTTGTGAGTATTATAACTATAGAAACTTATATAAAATTTTTTATTTAGATTGTTTAACTGGTTTTTTAAAATATTTTTCTCTAAACTTTGAAATTGATCTTCTAATAAAAGCAGCTGCAATTCCTAAAATAACAGCAAATAAAATCGAAAATAATCCATAGAAGAATGGCATATCCTCTGAAAACTCTTTAATAAACTTTGAGAAGAAATTTAAGTCTTTCGCGCTTATAGGTGTTGTGCTATTCAGTATTTCTTCTGCAAAGAAAGTATCATAAGCAATTACTATTCCTACAATTAATAGTAAAATTGCTAATAATGCTTTTAGTCCAGAACTATCAATTTGCTCACCAAGTTTTTGACCTACTTGTACTCCAATTATTGAGCCTATAACTAACATTAGCACTAACATTAGATCTATTGAACCATAATTAATTGAATGAAGAAATGTAACTATGACACTCACAAAAATTGTTACGAATAAGGAAGTTCCAGGAACTAATTTTGTTGGCATCTTAATAATATAAATCATTGCAGGCACTAAGATAAATGCACCACCGATACCCATTATAGCTGCTATAAACCCAACAACTAATCCAATTATGATAGGTGTGAATATACTTTCATATAGTTTTGATTTTGGAAACCTCATTCTAAAAGGAAGTCCATGTATCCAATAATGAACATGTAATTTTTTTTTCTCTACAATGTTCTTTTTGGCTTTATCAATTTCACCCAGACTTTCCACTAACATCAGAGTACCAATTATTGCAAGAATATACATGTAGGCTAAAGAAATTACTGTATCTATTTTACCGATGTCTTTAAAATATGTGAAAGTAAAAATACCCACTATGGTTCCTATAGTTCCACCAATTACAATCATAAATCCCATTTTGTAATCTAAAGTATTTTTTAACCAGTGAGTGGTTGATCCAGATACAGAGGTTGCCAAAATATTGTTGGCCTCGTTGGCAACTGCATAAGCTGGGGGAACACCCATGAAGATTAAAAAAGGTGTCATTAAGAAACCACCTCCTACACCAAATAAACCAGAGAGAACTCCAACTATAGCGCTTATTAAAAGTATTTCGACAGGGTTAATAAATACTTGAGCTATAGGTAAAAAAACATCCATCTTAAAAAACTTTAAATATAACTTAACTAAAAGTTATAAAAGTTCCAAATAAGATTACACCCCAACAAGCAACAATTGCTGAAAAAATTCCTGTTTTAATTAACGTCGTTTTTTTTTCAGAGAGTATTTGGGGCATTTTTATATTTGGAAGGTGCATTTATATTTCTCATACACCCGGTAGATAAATTGTCAAACTATTATTGAAAAATTAATTCTTTTTTTAGTAGATAGTTGCACCAAAAACTTTGACCTCGCCATCCTCTACTCCAAGCACAAGTCTGCCTAAAAATTCACCAGGAATTTTCTTATTAGTTTGTTTGATAAGAACTGTAATGTGATCTCCCCTTCTTAAAGTGCCGAAAGGCTCATAAGTTTCATTTAAGTTGGTGATTAGCTCATTATTTGCCCACTGCTTGCCCAATTCTACCTCATTGGCACCAAATAACATCTGTGTTGAAAAATCTCTTGTAAAACTTCCATAATCCTTAAGATTTGAGGATCTTACTAAGTTCTCCCAAAATGGTTTACCTATTGCAAAAATTTCTTCATCAGATTTAGCTAATAAGTCCATGAATTTTTAATTAAAATGTTTAATTAAGAGGCTTTCTTTTTCTCTTTTTCATCGACAATATGATAAACAGGGACCTTTTCTAAAGTAAATTTACCAGTTTTAGGATCTCTCCTTGAGACAGTCAAACAATGCCAGTTCTCATCATCTAATTTCATATGATCACCCCTATAATAATAGCCAGGCCAACGTGTTTCTTCTCTAAACAAGGTATGTTCTGTTACACATTGAGAGGTTAAAGCTCTATGTTTCAATTCCCAAGCTCTCATTAATTGATGGTAATCTTCAGCACCTACTTTTTCTAAGTCCTCTTGGAGCCAATCTAAAAGTTCTAATGCTTTTTTAAGTAAATTTCCATTGGTCATGTAATTTGATGTAATTCCACCCACATATTCATCCATGATTTTTTGTAGTCTTTGTAGACCTTGAATTGGTGATATGTAGCTTGGAGATACTGTACCACCAGTAATCTCATTCTGAGCAACGGTAAAAATTTCCAAGGGTTTGTATACTGCAGTCTTAAAATTTTCACACTGACTATCAGACACTTTAATTCCCTCAGCTTTTTTATCATCTATATATTTGACTGCTGCTTTAGCCGCTAATCTTCCTTCAGTAAATGATCCTGATGAAAATTTATGAGCACTACCACCAACTGTATCTCCTGCACCAAAAAGGCCATCAATAGTTAACATTCTATTATAACCCCAAAAATATTCTGGAGGAGAAAGATCTTCAGGTCCACTTACCCATGCTCCAGAACACGTAGCATGAGAACCCATTACGTAAGGTTCAGATGTTGTCAGTTCTGGATTTGTATACTTTGGATCAATGTTTTGTGATGCCCAAACAACAGCTTGACCAACTGTCATTCCTAAAAAGTTCTCCCATCCAACTGTTTCTAAATGTGGGTCTTGAAAAGCCTCCTTAGTAACCATATGGATCGGTCCACCACCTGCTGCAACTTCTTGGATGAAAGCGTGATTTCTTAAACAAGTTGGAGTTGGATGATGATCAATATATTCTCCAACTAATTCTTTAGTTTGATCGTACCATTTTTTTTCGTAATTTTCACCATTTGCGTTTTGTGTATAAGTTTTTAGGTGTAAAAAATATGCACCTACTGGTCCATAACCATCTTTAAATCTGCACAACACAATTCTATTTTCCATTTGAGTCATCTTAGCACCTGCAGCAATAGGCAGGGCATATGCAGATCCATTACTCCATGGTGCATACCAGGTTCTTCCCATACCTTCTCCTACAGCTCTCGGTTTAAAAATATGTGATGCACCACCTGCAGCAACAATAACTGCCTTTGCTCTAAACACGTGAAAATCACCAGTTCTCATATTAAAACCAACAGCACCACCAATTCTATTCTCTTGAGACTCGTCCATTAACAAATGCGTAATCATTATTCTATTATAAATTTTATCAGCAGATTTTTTCGCTGCCTCAGCAACAATTGGTTTATAACTTTCACCATGTATCATTATTTGCCATTTACCTTCTCTAAGATATCTTCCAGTTTTTTCATTTTTCATCATTGGCAGACCCCATTCATCAAACATGTGTACAGTTGAGTCTACATGACGAGCCATGTCGTAACCTAAATCTTCTCTAACCATTCCCATTAAATCATTTCTGGCATATCGCACATGGTCCTCAGGTTGATTTTCATCCCATTGCATTCCCATGTAACAATTAATTGCATATAAACCTTGTGCGACTGCACCACTTCGATCAATGTTTGCTTTTTCAACACAAACAATTTTTAAATCTCTTCCCCAATGCCTGGCTTCAAATGTTGCTCCTGTACCAGCCATTCCGCCACCAACAACTAATACATCACATTCCTCGTAGTGTGTTTTATGCTTAGCCATTAATAGTAGACACCTTTTTTGAAAGATTCTTTTGGAACTGATGGTAATTCTTTATTGGTATTTAAACCCTCTGGCTCACTATATAGTCTCTGCGAGTTTATTTCTCCCTGATTAGGTGTATCACCTTCAGCAAGCTTAGGTATAAATTTTCCCCATGGCTTTGTTGTTATTGGTGAAACAAAATTTTTCTCTGTTCCATTTCTAAATTTAATTTTCCAAGATATGGTTCCTTTTTCTTCTTCTCTTCTAACTCTAACACTGTGACCCATCGGGGCAAAGTCAGCATACCCTCTCACATCGATCGCATGATTTGGACATGCTTTGACACAAGAATAACATTCCCAACAAAAATTTGGTTCAATATTTTTTGCTCTTCGAATATTTTCATCAATGTGCATTATGTCTGACGGACATATGTCTACGCAGTGTCCACAGCCATCACATCTTGTCATGTATACAAAAGTTGACATAATTTTTATTTTACTCCTTTTTCTATTATCATATTAATAATGTTTTGGCTCTTCTCTTTTTATACCCAGGCCAAATTGTTCAGGGGCATCAGCTGGTGGAGGTAGATTATCTCTAGAACCATCTGCTTCTGCTAAGTTTTTTTGTATTGCTGCTCCAGGTTTATAAAACATATGTGCAAATTTTGACCAATAAACACCACCAAATAAAATTAAGTTTGATGCCACAAATAAAGTTAAGAATAAATAAGATAGACCTATTTGCCCATTAAATTGAGCGAATGACCAAGCTAACCCAAAAGTTGAGCACGCCAGTAATGCTAAAACAAATAAATCAGCTTTAATGATTCTATACCAAGGATGAGCTTCTGCTGATACGTCTACTCTTAAAAAAAACCAAAACCAATACCCACCTAAGCAAGTTAATATTGCTCCTGCATGCCAAATGATTGACCAAGTTTGAGAAGTTGGTTTATCAGCACCTGTGTAACAAAAAACTAAAACAGCTGATGACACCCAAAATAAAATTGTTCCATACATTCCTAGAACGTGGGCTAATCTTCTTTTACCAAAACCTAATTCAGAGGTAGTACCAATATCAACAACTGTTGTTTTGGCAATCACGGAAACTTTTTCTCCAACACCTAGTTCTTTTGTCGCTGATAGTTTTGCTTTTTTTGCGTTATTAAAAAAATAAGTCAAATTTTTATGATGTATCATTTGAATAATTGTTCCAACTGCAATCAACAAAACCATTGCAATAATAAAAGATTGCATTGCATATGGTGAAATAGTTTCTGATAAAATTGAAAATGGATTGTTACTTAACATTTCCGCCTTTTGTTAAATTTTGAATTAGTTATAAAGTTTTATATATAGTTGAAATTATAGTTCAACCTCAAACTGCGGTCAATTTGTCTTTTATATTAGGCTAATTATTTCTTTTATAATGTTGTTTGTTTGGAATGACTGATCGCACTCCACCCTGGGGATTGTCAACATCTCCTTCTCTTCGGGGAATCAGATGAAAATGACAATGTAAAATAGATTGACCAGATACAATTCCTATATTTGTACCTAGATTAAATCCTTTAACTAACGGATCTTTATTGGTTATTTCTTTTTTAATAATTTTTATAAGATCATTACATGCAAGCAGTTCATCTTTAGATAAGTCAAAATAATCCTTTATATGTCTTTTGGGTATAATTAAACAATGGTGTTCTGAAACTGGATATGAATCGTAACTTACGTATGCCAACTCATTTTCATAAACAATTCCAGTTTTTTTTACATCACAAAATAAACAGGGATTGTTTGGATCTTTCATCTATTAAAATTTATAATAATTGCATTTATTTATAACTGATTCATATTGCTTTGATAGAAACTTAAATTTTTTTAGGTTTTTTCTTTTCCATCTAAGCTCATTTATAGTTTTAACTGAAGTAACACCTTTACCAGAACCTATTAATAATATTTCATCATAATTTTTTATTTCTTGAAGCAAAATATCTTTTTTAATTATCTTTCTTATTTTTGTTTTAAAAAATTTATAAGTATTTCCCTCATAATAATCCTTTTTGGGAGTAAAAAATCTTTGATCTTTAACAAATAATAAATTTGAGGTTCCAGTTTCTAATAATTTCTTATTAGATACTAGTGCAATATCTGATTGGGAGTTATCCATTTTAGATAAATAAGACAATATTTTTTTATATTTAAGGTTTTTAAATTCTGGTTTTTCTCTTTTAAATTTCACTAACTTCAAATTAAAATTTAATTTCGGCTTAACTCGTTTCCTTAAAGAGATTGAAATAACCCTCTTATTTATAGCAATTCTCAATAGATGATTGTATTTCCTTTTTTTAGATAAATTTCTATTAATTATTTCTAAAATATTTGACTTTAATGATTTCTTTTTTATTTGATATTTTTTCAATGATAAAATTAAATTTTTTAAATGATTATCAAAAAATAAAATTTTTGCTGGTTTCCCAAAAATCCACATAGTGGTGAAAATTCCATGATCCCCCCAAAGATCTTGGAATTCTATCTGTTTTAGGTCTTTAAGCTGATAAGATTTTTTTAATAAGTAGGTTGCCATTGATAGTTAAAAAAGACTCTGGGTGAAATTGAAATCCATATATTTTTTCCTTTTTATTTTCAAATGCCATTGCAACTTTTGAATTTAAACATCTCATAGTTATCTCAAAATTGTTAGATTTGAAAGGTTCTTTTAATTTTAAAGAATGATACCTGCCAACTTTAAATATCTTTCCTTTTTTGAATAAAGATTTATTAGTGATTACTTTTATATTTGATTGAAATCCATGATAAATTTTTTTTTGTTCAATAATTTTTGCACCCTCGCAAAATAAAATGTGTTGAAATCCTAAACAAATCCCTATGATTTTCTTTTTACCTTTATATTTTTTATAAATTTGTGAAGTGATTGGATAATTTTTTGGATTACCTGGTCCGGGTGAGAAAATTATTGTAGATGCTTGCTTAACTTTATTTTCGCTAATTTTATCATAGTTATCGCACTCAACTTTATCAAACAAAGCAAATTGATGAACAACATTATGAGTAAAAGAGTCGTTATGATCAATTACATAAATCATTTAAATAAATCTATTAACGCTTTAGCTTTAAGAAAATTCTCATTAAATTCATGATTGGCATTACTATCGACGACAACACCTGAGGCAACTGAAATTTCAGATATATTTTTATAATTTAGAATTGAACGTATAATTATATTAAATCTCATATCACCATTAAATTTTATGTAGCCAAAACTACCTGTATAAATATTCCTATTTTCTTTTTCCTGATTATTTAAAAGATTAAGCGTATTTATCTTTGGACACCCAATAACTGAACCACCTGGCATCATTGCTTTAATTATATCAAAGTTGTTGATATTTTTTTTTAGTTTTCCTTTAATCAAACTAACATAATGAAAGAGATCTTTGTATTCTTCGACAATTTTTTGTTTAGATAGTTTTACAGAGCCTACTTTACAGACTCTCGATAGATCATTTCTTTCCATATCGACTATCATATTGTGTTCCTTGGTCTCTTTTAAATTTTTTCTAAAATATTTTAGCGCTTTTAATTTATTCAAATTTTTCGTTTTTTTTACAGTCCCAGCTATTGGTTTTGTTGATATATCAGCACCTTTTTTTGTTATTAGGTTCTCAGGCGAACAACTAATTATTGAGTAATTGTTATCTTTAATCATGAAAGCCTCTGGTGCTAAATTGCTATTAGATAATCTTGAAAAAAAATCTAAGGGATTGATTTTTGATTTGGTCTTATATTTGGTGCAAATCTTAATTTGATAGGTTTCACCTTTTTTAATTTTCTTTTTAAATTTACTGAATATTTTCGTATAATTTTCTTTATTAATATTGATTTGAAAATTTCCAGCGGCAAAATTTTGTTTTGGATATTTAAAATTATTACTTAATTTAATTTTTTTTTCTGGTTTATAAAAAATTCCTCTTGGAAAATTTAAATTTTTTTGTTTTGGGACTTTGATGTTAATTAGATTATTCAACAACTCGTATCCAAAAAAACCAATGAATAGATCAGTATTTTTAAATTTTTTTTTATTTTTTTTAATTAAAAAACTCTTAATATTTTTATTATTCAAAATAATTTTTTTTGAAAAATCAGTGTAAAGATCAAATCCTTTTTGGGATTTATAAATAATATAAGGTGCTCCCGACTGATGTATCTCTGATAATTGTTTTGTTATATTCAATTTATTCTGTTTTTAGTCTTAAAACTGGTTGTTCTTTTATTGGTAAATGAATTATTGCCGCAAAAACAGATAAGGCAATTGCTAAATACCACGCATAATCATACGAGCCATAAAGATCGTGGAACAAGCCCCCTAGGAAAGCCCCAAAGAAGGAACCGATTTGATGGCTTAAAAAAACAATACCGTATAATAAACCTAAATACTTTGTGCCAAACATATGGGCAACTATGCCACTTGTGGCAGGCACGGTAGAAAGCCATAGAAAGCCAAAACTTGCACCAAAAATAAAAGAGTTAATATTACTCGCCGGTAAAAATATAAAAAATATAATTGTTACTCCCCTTAAACCATAAATTGCACTTAGTATTAATTTTTTACTCATTATTGTTGATAGATAACCACTAGTCAAAGAACCAAAAATATTGAACAAACCTATCAATGATAAAATTGCTGCTGCGGTCCAGCTTTCTAAACCTCTATCAATTACGTATGTTGGAACATGAGTTCCAACTAAAGTTATATGAAAACCACATACAAAAAAACCTGAAACTAAAAGTAAATAACTTTTAGTACCAAAAGCTTCTTTAATTGCCTCTAAAGTACTTTGAGTATTTGGTTGTTCAATTGTGTCATTTAATGATGGAGATTTAACAAGAAAGGAAACAGCAAATCCAATAGTTAAAGCAATCATGAATGCTACTAAAGTATTTTGCCAGCCATTTTCTGTTAGAGAGTACTCTGTTAATATAGGAGATAGAAAATAACCAAATGAACCAACCGCAGTAACAATACTCATGGCGATAGTTCTATTAGATAAAGGAAAGTGTTTACCTACAACAGACATTGGAATACTTATAGCAGTGCCTCCAAGACCAATACCTACTAAAATGCCAAGATCAATTTGAAAAAAAATTCCAGTATTTGGTCCTGCATATAAAAAATAAACTCCAGCTATAAAAAAGATAAATGCCAATGAAATTGCTTTATGTCCACCATACTTATCGGCTATTACTCCAAAAATAGGCCCGGTCAATCCCCACATTAACATTTGAAGACCAATTGATAAACCAGATTGGGTCAAAGAAATTCCTAGATCATCTCTAAAATCCATAAAGAACATACCAAAAGTTTGTCTTACACCTAATGAAATTAGAACAACTAAGCTGGCTGCAATTAAAGTAACTAACGCTGTGTTATTTCTTATAAATTTTTCAGATTGCATTGAAATTTATTTTAAATGTCTAAGAGCTTGTTTTAAATCAGCAATAAGGTCACTAGGATCTTCGAGACCTATATGAAGTCTTACTAAATGCTCGTTCTTTTCTAGGTTCATATATTTCCTATTACCCATTTCTCTAAATTCTTGATGTAAAGCTAAACTTTCAAAACCACCCCAACTATATCCATAGCCAAACAATCTTAAGGAGTTCACGAATTTTGTTACAGAATTTGAGTTTTTTGTTTTAATTTTTAATCCCATTAAACCTGAAGCACCTGAATGATATTTTTTCCACATTTTATAATTTAATGAATTTTTTTTATAAGGATAAAGCAGTTCAATTTTTTTATTTTTATCTAAAAAAGATGCAACTTTTTTAGCATTCTCGCTGTGTCTATCAAGTCGCACATCTAATGTTCTAAGCCCTCTAGTAATTAAATATGCATCATCAGGTCCTAGTCTCAAACCAGTAATTTTTTCTGCTAATTTTACTTTATTAAAAACCTTTTTATTAACTGCTAAACTACCACCCATGACATCAGAGTGTCCAGAATAATACTTGGTTGCAGAAACAATTGACATATCAAAACCAATTTTAATTGGTTTAAAAAAATATGGTGTAGCCCAAGTATTATCAATAGCTGTGAAAATTTTTTTTCTTTTTGCAACTGAGATTATTTTTTTTAAATCCTGAAATTCAAATGTGTTACTACCTGGATTTTCAACAAAAATCAGTTTAGTTTTTTTTGTAATGGATTTTTCTAAAGTCTTTAAATTTCTAGGATCATAAAAAGTTGTATGAATATTAAATTCTTTTAAATAATTTTCTGTTAAAATTCTTGTTGGACTATAAACTGGGTCTGCAACCAACATTTCATCTCCAGGTCTTACAACACTAAAAATTGCTAAAAAAACAGAGCCAAAACCAGTTGGTGTAGTAAAAACATGATAGCTTTCCTCAAGTTTTGTTAAAATTTTTTGTAATATATAAGTTGTGGAAGTTCCTTGTCTTCCATAATCATAATGTCCACCAATAGGATTTTTTTGTGCTTTAGCCTGAGTTTTTCTTAAATGCTGCATAGACTTAAATATAATTGTAGATGCTCTTACTACTGGTGGATTGACAGATTGATTATGAAAATCTTTAGCTGTGTGCTTTAAAAAAGTCTTGAAAGATTTAGACATAAAAAAAATTGATAACTATAAAAGACAATGCTATATCCCTGACATAATTTCAATTAAATTATAATTAAAGGAAATAATGGGATATCCAAAAAAGCATAGAGGCCGAAGAAAAATGGGCTCTAAAAAAAGACGAGCTAGAAAGAAAAACAAAAAAAAATAGTTTTTCCAATGGAACAGATAAAAAAAGTTAAATCCATGAGTATTTGGATATTTATAGTTCCTTTTGTAGCAGTAAACACTTGCTTAATATTGATAACCCAATTTCATGGTCTATTTCCTAATCGAGCAGACATAATTCATAATACATTTCCATATATTGATGGTGGCGCTTCTATAAGCAGGACAGCAAGAGTATTTCCCACTTATCTAATTTTTAAACCTGCTATGTTTTTAACCTCGTATTTATTAATCCGATATTGGTATCTAAACAGGGAAATTTTGCTTAAAGTTGGTGGGGAACATAAACATATTAAAAAAATAATTTTTTTTGGTGTAGCATCAGCGATAGCTCTAACAGTTCACTCAATTTTTTTAGGGGTAAAATTTGACTATGATCTATATAAATTATTCAGAAGGGTAATTATGTTATCATTTATAATTTTTGAAATAGTTGCACAAACATATCTAGTTATAATTTTGTACTCTTTTAAAAATAAAATAATAGATCTTATCAACCCAAATTTTTTAAAAGCCAAGTTAGTTTTAGTATCAATTTTGATAGTTGTAGCAGCAATAAGCATCCCTATTATAAGCTTGCCAGGAAATGATTTTATGGGTTTTAATTTAAAATTTTTTAAACATGCATTAGAATGGGATTATTTCATTGGTGTTATAACCTTTTATCTATTTACTTTTTTTATGTGGAAAAAAATTAATTTGTAATCCAGCCACCACCCAAAACTTTATATCCAAAGTTATCTTTTTTATAAAAAACGCAAGCTTGACCAGGAGAAATCCCATCCTCAGAAATTTTGAGGTTTACTTCAGCTTTTTTTAAATCTTTAAATGAAATATTTGCATTAAGAAGTTTTCCAGTTGATCTTACTTTTACTAAAATTTCATCTTCAAATTCATTTTCGTTAGCTAATAAATTTAAATTATTTAAGAAGATTATTTTCTTTCCTAATTTATTTTTAGGTCCAACTACAATTTCATTTTTATCTGCATTAATTTTAAGAACGTATAAAGGGTCTTTATCAGAAACTTTTATTCCTTTTCTTTGCCCAATGGTAAAATTAACTATACCATCATGCACACCGATCACTTTTCCATTCAGATCCTTAATATTTCCTTTTTTATACGACTCTGGCCTAAATTTTTGGATAACAGATGCATAATCTCCGTTAGGTACAAAGCAGATATCTTGACTGTCAGGTTTATCCGAAACGCTTAAATCTAATTGTTTTGCTATTTTTCTAGTTTCATCTTTTAGCATGCTACCAAGTGGAAATCTAAGATAATTTAGCTGATCTTTAGTAGTATTGAATAGAAAATAGCTTTGATCTCTATTCTCATCTACAGCTCTATACATATTTGTTTCATTTCCTGATGTAATACTTTTAACGTAATGACCTGTGATCATTGCATCGGCTTTTAATTCCTTAGATACTTCAAATAAATCTTTAAATTTTACTGTTTGATTGCATTGAACGCATGGAATAGGTGTTTCACCTTTTAAATAACTATCAACAAAATTATCTATAACTCCTTGCTTAAATTTATTTTGATAATAAAGAATTTTATGTTCGATTCCTAATTTGTTGGCAACTCTTTTTGCATCCATGATATCTTGACCTGAACAACACTGCTTTGAGGACGCAACGTCTTTTCCATCGTCATAAAGTTTTAAAGTAATTCCAATTACTTTATATCCTTCATTTTTCATCATACCTGCGACTGTAGATGAATCAACTCCACCCGACATAGCGACAACCACAGTTGTATCTGAAGGTTTTTTATCTAATCCTATAGAATTTAATTCATTATACATTTGGTGGTATTTATACTCATTTCTAATATAAATTAAATTAAATGATTTATGATTTTGAACCAGGTGACAAAGTTTTCAATCCACATAATAAAGACTGGGGTATTGGTCAGGTCCAGTCAATTATTAAAGATAAAATAACAGTCAATTTTGAGAATGTTGGAAAAAAAGTTATTAATGCTGAAAATATAGAATTAAAAAAAATAAATGACAAAAATTGATATCAAAGTTATTGTGGAAAATTTAGTTGATACATTCTTGAACGCAGGAAAGATCTCCTTAGATCTAAGAAATAAGGGATTAACCAAAGAAACAAAATCAGATAATACTCCTGTTAGCAATGGTGACTTAGAAGTAAATAAAATTATATCTCAAAAAATATCAAAACTTACTCCAGATATTCCTATAATTTCTGAAGAAACATCAGATAATAAATCAATAAAAAGCCTTAAAAATTTTTGGTTAATAGATCCAATAGATGGAACTTATGATTATATAAATAATAAAGATGAATTTACTATTAACGCTGGTTTAATAATTGATAAAAGGCCAGTAGCTGGATTAGTTTATGCGCCTGCAAAAAATAGAATGTTTTACTCTTATGGAATGAATTATGCATTTGAATTAATTAATGGAAAACCTGTTAAACTTAATGGAAAAAAAAATTTTAATAAAAATGAAATTAAATTTGTTTCTTATTCTAATAAAATAAAACCAGAAATTAAGAAAATTCATAAAGAATTAAATGTTAAAAAATATGTAAAAATGAAAAGTTCGTTAAAATTTTGTGTGATAGCTGCTGGTGAATTTGATGGGTATGTTGCAGAGCCTAGAGCTTGTGAGTGGGATATAGCAGCAGGTCACGCAATTCTAAAGCATACAGGGGGAAACGTTACTGATTTTAATGGTAATGAGATTTTGTATGGTAAAGAAGATTTTAAAAATCCAAGTTTAATTTTAAAAAGTAAAGGAATTTTGTAATGGACGAACAATTAAGAATTATACTTATCATTTTAGTATCAGTATCAATTTTTGGATTATTAGTATTTGTCTTTGTCAAAAATTACATTAAAAATAAAATTGACTACTTGGTAAAAATTGAAAAAAATAAAAAATCAAAGTAATTTTGTAATTTTTAGATAATCTTCTTTTTTTAAGTCCATCACCTTTTTTGAAGTTTCAAAATCAAAGCCATTCCTTGCTAATAAAGAAATATCTTTTTTATAAAATAAAGGTCTATTATCATCTATCCTAGCTGGTCCTATTCTTTTTTTTTTACAAACTTTGATTGCTGAAAAAAAATCTTGATCTGAATTCTCATCTTGAATTTTATTTACTGTTTCTTTGATAAAACTATCTTCTATACCTTTGCCTATTAAATAACTTCTTATTTTATTTATTGAATTTCCTCGTCGAATCATACTCCTAGCTTTAGTTTCAGAATAAAATTTGTCATTAATAAATCTGTTCTTTTCTAAATCCGACAAAACGATATCGATTAAATTATTAACATCTTGTTTTTTTACGTTCGGTACAGAAATCTTTAAATATTTCTTTAATAAGTATGTTTTAAGCTGCTGTTTTGATGGTGCATATTTTTCAACATAGGCAAATGCAAAATCTCTCATTTCCTCAACAGTGATTTGAAGAGTTTTTTTTTTATTTCTTATGGGAATCATCAAAAGATTTATTATAATATATTTGTAAATGATCGAACAAATTTATACCTATTTTACAGTTGAAATGCTCTATTATTGGGTAAATTTAGGAGTTTTGCCCTTTTGGTTAGTATTAATTTTTTTTCCTCAATCTTATTTTTGTAGGTATTTTGTAACCTCAATTTTTCCGATTTTTATTTTAAGTGGGGTTTATATTTTTATTCTATATAAAGCTTATCTAAATACTTATCCTTTTAATAATAATTTTAGTCTTTATCTGAGTATAGATAATATCTCCGACTTATTTTCTAATAAAACTTTTCTTATGATGTTTTGGACACATTTTATTTGTATCAATCTCTTTACAGGCGGCTGGATTGTCAAAGACTCGCAGAAATTTTCTATTAATAAAATATTAATGATTTTTCCTCTATTAATTACATATTTAATAGGGCCATTAGGTTTATTTATTTATTGGTTGATTAGAATATTTCACGCAAAAAGCATCAGTTTATATGACTAAAAATTTGGATTTTTATTTTGATTTTATAAGTCCATATTCTTATTTAGCTTATAAGAGATTAAGTTCATTAAATAAAGATAACATACTTAATATTGATTATAAGCCTATATTGCTTGGAGGTCTACATAACCTTGGAAAGATAACTCCACCTGCTTTTAATGAACGCAAACTAAAAAATATGAAAAATGATTGTGAATTAATTGCTGTTAAAAATAATATTGAATTCAAATGGAATTTAAAATTTCCAATAAATTCTTTATATCTAATGAGGGGATATCTTGTTGTTGATAAAAATCTTAAAAAAAAATTCTTTGAAAATTGTTTTGATGCTTATTGGAAAGATAATTTAGATATTTCTGATGATGAAATTGTTGACAATATAATTAAAAAATCAAACTTAAATAAAAAAAAATTTCTAGATGATATTGAAAGAAATGATATTAAAGAAATGCTAAAAAACCTAACCAGTAATGCCTTTGAAAAAGATATTTTTGGTGCACCAACATTTGTTGTTAATAACAAAATTTTTTGGGGACAAGACCGTCTTGATTACGCTTTAGATGAATACAATTCTTAAACAATTTTAAATTTACTTTGCTTAATTGCACCAAAACCACCGTCTATATGAGAAACTTTTTTAAAACCCATATCTTTTAATGATTTTGCTGCTAGTGCAGATCTTAAACCCCCAGCACAAAATAAAACCATTTCTTTATTTAAATCTAGTTTTCCTTTTTTAAAATATATGCTGTCAGGATCTAACCAGAATTCAAGCATACCCCTTGGGATATGATTGGCATTTTCTACTCTACCCTCTTTTTCAAGTTCTCTAATATCCCTAATATCAATTAAATTACATTGGTTATTGATTGACATTTCATGAGCTTCATCAGTTGAAATAGTTTTTATCTCTTTAAGTGCTTCAGATACAAGAGTTTGAGATGATTTAATTGTCATAATCAGATAAATATCTATACCATATATTTTATATTTATGAAAAAAATTTTTATAAAACTTGCAAGATTGTTAGGTTACGAAATTATTGATCAAAATAATTTTGTATCACCTTCATTAGAAAAAGAACTTAATGATCAACTTTCAGTTATTAATCAAAAATCGATAATATTACCTCTAGGAAATGTTAAAATTACAAAAAAAGTTAAGTCGTTATTAATTGTGCTGCGTATGAATACAGTGGTAGAAATATGGGATCAAAAAAAGAAAAGATTGTTTGAGCAACCAAAAATTGAGTACTCCATAAGATCTATTAATTCATTAATCAAAGCAATAACTGTTTGTCGCAGTAAATATCCTGTTATAAAAATCAAGACAATTATTGTTGATGATCAATCAAAAAAAGATAACTTAGATAAAATTAGAAAATTAATTCAAGATCAAAATATTGAAATTATTCCATTAGATCATGGAAAATATAAATCCATAATTAAAAAACAGGAAAAAACAGAAACTTTTTCTAACTTAGCGAGCTTACTCCAGAGTTTTGAAATTGGTAAAAACCAAAGTGATGATCTAATTTTTTTTATCGAGGATGATTATATTCACTCTGAAACAATGCTAGATGAAATGATTTCGACATATGAAAGAATAGCCTCACAAGTAAAAAAAGACATAATTATGTGCCCAGCAGACTACCCTTATCTTTATATGAATGATGAAAAAACAAATATTTTGATTGGTAGCAATAGACATTGGAGAACAATTAATAAGACCCTATGTACATTTATGTTAAGTAAAAATTTATTGGATAAATATTGGGAAAATTTTTACAAAACTTGCTTAGATCGCCATGATCCTTTTGAAAAATATATTAATGAAATTTATGAAAATGAAGTTTGTATTTCACCAATCAAAAGTCTATCTCTTCATTTAACCAATGTTAATTCAAGTTACGGTTTATCTCCTTTCTTGGACTATAAAAAATTATGGGAGGACAACAAATAAAAAGCCCCCTAAGGGGAGGGGGCTTTTTTTAACTAACTAACTAGAGAGATTTAAGGGGTCCTCCGATGAGTAATCGTGAAGATACAGAGAGCGAAGAACCCCGTAATTGTTATTGTTAACAATTAGTCACGAATTGAGTAAGCTATAACTCCAGTCTCTGATACATCAGTTCCTTTAGTCTCAGCTTCTTTACTCAATCTGATACCCATTGTAGCTTTCATCAATGACCAAACTATAAACGCAGCAACAAATACAAATGCATTTATTGAAATTACGCCTAGTAACTGAGTGCCAAAATTCGCACCCGAGTTTGTAGCAGGAACTATTAAAGTTCCCCAGATACCTGCAAACATGTGAGCAGGAATTGCTCCGACTACGTCATCGATTTTTAAAGCAAACAACATCTTCGTACCATAAACAACTATTATACCGCCTACTGCACCAATTAAAATTGAAGCAAACGGTGAAGGCATTAATGGTTCTGCAGTAATAGCAACTAAGCCACCAATACATCCATTAAGCATTTGCACTACGTCTGTTTTACCAGATAATCTAGTGACAGCTGCAGCGGCCATTACACCACCTGCACCAGCTAATAGAGTGTTTATAAATATTTTTGACACAGCAATTGCATCAGGAGCAGTTCCAATTGCTAATTGTGAACCACCATTAAATCCAAACCAACCTAACCATAGGATGAATACACCTAGTGTAACTAATGGAATTGACGATGCTGCAAAAGGTTTAAGTGGTGCCGGAGCTCCAGACTTAGTAAATCTACCTAATCTAGGCCCAATAAGTATTGCACCAGCTAAAGCAGCTGCTCCACCAGTTGAGTGTACTAATGTTGAACCAGCAAAGTCTGAGAAACCAGCTTTAGCTAACCAGCCGCCTCCCCACTGCCAACCCATTACAATTGGATAAATAACACCAGCTAAA
The DNA here is from genome assembly GCA_902524535.1 of uncultured Pelagibacteraceae bacterium. Classification (GTDB taxonomy): domain Bacteria; phylum Pseudomonadota; class Alphaproteobacteria; order Pelagibacterales; family Pelagibacteraceae; genus Pelagibacter. The sequence goes on along the minus strand of CABZDR010000004.1, from coordinate 8,807 downwards.
ATTGCTGCAAATAAAAAGAATGGCCATAATTTAATTCTTTCAGCCATTGTTCCAGAAACAATTGAAACTGTTGTTACACAAAATACCATTTGGAAATACCAATCTGATCCATCAGCATAACCAGTATCGATCTTACTAGCGTCGCTCCATGGAATGAATTTTCCAATGTATCCTCCTTCTGGGATACCATATGCTAGGTTATATCCAACCAACCAGAACATTATTGCTCCAATGGATACTAAACCTATATTTTTTGCGCAGATCACAGATACACTTTTCGATGTAACCATACCTGACTCTAACATTGCAAATCCACAAGCCATAAAAAAGACCAGGAATCCACACATTAAAAATAGTAGAGTATTAAAAATAAACCCTACTTCTGCAGAAACAGTTGATTCTGCATATCCTGCACTACTCATGTTTAATAGAAAAATTAAACTAATAAGTGGCACACTTATTTTATTTAAAAATTTAGTCATTAAGACCTCCCTGTTAAAAAACGGTTTATATTTTAATGGTTACTTAAAACTAACGCTGATTAGGAAAATTGGATATGCAGATTCTGCATATAGAAACAGCCTCAACGAGAAAATCGTTAAGGCTGTTATTTAGAATTATTTATTAAATACTTCTTTTAGAGCTTTTGCAGGCAAGAATTTTACCTTTTGAGATGCAGCGATTTGTATTTGCTCACCTGTTCTAGGGTTTCTTCCAACTCTTGCTTTTCTCTTGGCCACTTTATAAGTACCAAATCCTGCAATTTTTACAGGATCATCACCTTTTAAAGCATCTAAAATAGTGTTGGTGATTGTGTCAAAAGTTCTTTCAGCATCAGCTTTACTTAAATTTAATGCCCCTGAAAGCTTGACTATTAGTTGTTTTTTATTCATTTTAGCTCCGGTTAATGGTTATTTCTATTCTTATCAAAAGTGTTGATAAATCAAGCTTTTTTTTAGTGTTATTTTTAAAATCATACACAATATATAGTAAAATACTTAAAAAATGTTGATTTTATTGAGTTTTTTATCAATCAATAAAAACAATTTATCTCAACAAACCTATGTCTTTTAAGTCATTAAATGTTGTGAAAAACATCAAAGATAGCAATAAAAACAGACCGATTCGAAAAAAACCCTCTTGAGTTTTTTGTGATAAAGGTCGGCCTAAAATCTTCTCAATAGCGTATAACATTAAATGACCACCATCCAACATTGGTATTGGAAATAAATTTACCAAGCCAAGACTTATGGAAATATATGCCATCATACTTATAAATGCCAAGATACCAAACTCAGCAACCTGACCAGAAATTTTTGCTATTCTAATTGGGCCACCTAGTTGAGAAGTATCAGCCTTACCCATAATCATTCCACCAACATATTTTAAAGATGAAATGCTCACGTAATACACTTCATGTACAGCGTGATATATAGCCTGAGCGGGACCTAATTTTACATGATTTATTTCATTATTATAAGCACCAAGCTTTATTCCAACTATACGTTTATTGATTTTATTTCCAAGATTGTCCTCACTTAAAATCATTTTAGGTTTTATTTTAAGTAATAATTCATCATAAGACCGCTTTACCTTAAAATCTATAACATCTGCAGTGGACATTGTAATAAATTTAGAAACATCCATAATGCTTTCAACTTTATTACCATCTATCTCTAAAATGATATCATTTTGCTTTAATCCACCTACCATTGCTGGACTATCTTTTTGAACTTCGTTTATTGCTGCTGGAGTAAAATCTTTTCCTACAAAAGTGTAAATTGAAAAAAAAATAACTAAAGCTAGTAAAAAATTAGCTAATGGTCCCCCGAAAACAATTAATGCCCTTTGATACAATGGTTTTAGAACAAATAACTTTTGGCGGTCATCTTCATTATATTTTTCAAGAATTTTCTCCTGATCAGCTTGAGAAAAAACATTTCTATCTCCAAAAAATTTTACATAACCACCTAGAGGTATCCAACAAATCTTCCATCTCGTACCAGATTTATCTTTCCAGCCGAATATTTCTTTTCCAAAACCAATTGAAAAATCTGTTACCCCTACTCCATATTTTTTTGCAAAATAATAATGTCCATATTCATGAATAAAAACAACAACTAAAATTAAAAATAAAAAAGGTAATATATAACTAAGCATAATTTTTTCTAATTAAATTTATAAACATAATAGATCAAAAATATAACAATGCAAAAATGACTCCTAAAATTAATATTGATAATATTAAAATTATATAATTGATTTTTATATTGAATTTTTTATAAATTACTTCGTTTATTTTTTCCCAAAATAAAACAACAAGGAAAATAACTACTGCTGGAACAATAAACTTAACCATTGTTATTTACTTTTATCTCCAACATAGACAGAGACACCCCTCGAATTAATATCAACATCAAATTTTTTATGTAAAGGAGGAAAAGCTCTTTGGGAACAGTCTAATCTATCGCATGTTCTGCACGATACTCCAATCGGTATTTCACTTGATTTATCGTTAATATTCACATTTTCAGTATATACAAAATCTTTAGCATACTTTGCTTCACATCCAAGACCAATAGACAAAATGCTTTTTGATTGTCCAAATCTGCCAATGCCTTTTTCAACTGTTCTCGCAATACAAACATATTTTTCACCGTTTGTCATTTTACTAACTGCAGCTTGAATAACTCCAGGTCTTGTAAATGCTGAATAAACATTCCATCTTGGACACGCTCCTCCATATCTCGGGATTTCTATACCAGATAATGAAAATCTTTTTGAAATATTTCCTGCCATGTCTACTCTTAAAAAGTGAAATGGAATACCTGGTAATTTAGGATCCTGTAAACACGTTACTCTGTGAGCCACTTGCTCAAAGGAAGTTGCAAAAGTATTTTGTAATAGTTCAAGATCATATTTAAGTTTTTTACATTCTGAGTGAAAAGGCTTGTAAGGCATAAGTATTGCAGCTCCACAGTAATTAAGTAGAGCAACTTTACTCAATTTTTTTGACTCTTCTGATGGAAAAGTAAATTTAGACAGGTAGTATTCTATATCATCATTTGCACCCTCCTGAGCTATTTGGGCTGCAGCATGAAGTTTCTTTGTTTCTAATGAGCTGTAATCACTTAGTAAAAGCTCTTGTTTGTTTTTGTTAAATATTTTGGAAAACAACTTATCTTGATCTGGAATAACATCCTTAACATTAATATTATATTCTGAGTTTAAATATTCACAAAGTGCTATGTATCTAGTCCGATTATTTTTTTGAACCTTTTCAAAAACCTTGTTTGCAAATTCCTCGAGTTTTGGAAAATAATTTTTGTTTTCTTGTAAAAAATCTGAGATTACCTCACCTGGAAAGGAGTTTTTTCTATTATCAACAATTTTACCAGACATTTTCTCAATTTTATTAACAAGCTCATGATCCTTTTTTTTTAAAATATCGCCTAATCTTACTATTGCCTTGCCAATTTTGGGGTTAGTTCCTACTAAATCTTTTACCTCTGGTCCAAGAATGTCTAAATCTTCAAATAATTCATCATCTAAAATTTCAGATAAAGTATTTTCCAAGTTTAAATCAGTTTTTGATGTTAGTTGCGAAAGCTCAATATTTAATTTTTCACAAATTTTTAACAGAAGGTCGCCATCTATTTTTCTTTTTCCTCCCTCAATTAAATTCAAATAGCTTGGCGATATATTTAACTCATCAGCTAATTTGTTAGCTTGAAGACCAAGCTGTCTTCTAAAAGCCTTGATTTTCGGGCCAATTTTTAAATTAATTTGACTCATATTTACTAATTGTAAATTTTGTAAATTTAAATTTACAATATTTTTCCGTAATTTACAAGCTTTTTTTACTTTATTATAGATTTTGTAAATCTTGTAAATTATAAGATTTACATGACTGATAAATTAAAAAATAGTGATAATGAGGCTCAAATCATAAAACATGAAGACCTTGCTAAACATAATAGCAGGGGAATTTACATGAGAGATGATCATTGTGATTGGGGTTCAAGTGGAATGCAAGATCTAGTTGAGACCCATAACGACTCAAACTAAACTTAATTTTCAACTAAAGTTCATTTCAACTATTAACACTTTAGACTAACACAGGATTATTTAATGAGTGCAGAAAATATATCATATGATTTAAAGAGATTTGCAGGAATTAAAAGAGATTATACTCCTAAAGAAGTAGAAAGATTAAGAGGCTCAATAAAAATTGAATATTCATTGTGTAAGCAACAATCAATTAAATTATGGAATCTGTTAAATTCGGAGCCATATGTTAATACTTTAGGATCTTTATCTGGTAATCATGCTGTTCAACATGCTAAAGCAGGTTTAAAAGCAATCTATTTGAGTGGATGGCAAGTTGCTGCAGATGCAAACAGTGCTGGAGAAATGTACCCAGATCAATCATTATATCCCTACGACAGCGCTCCAAAATTAGTTGAGTCAATGAATAATGCATTAATTAGAGCAGATCAAATTCAACACATGGAAATTCTAGATGGAGATATGAAAAAAGAAAAAAGAATAGATTATATGCTTCCAATTATAGCTGATGGTGAGGCAGGTTTTGGTGGACCTTTAAATGTGTTTGAATTAGCAAAAAAATTTATTAAAGCTGGAGCTGCAGGTGTTCATTTTGAAGATCAATTAGCGAGTGAAAAAAAATGTGGTCATATGGGTGGAAAAGTACTTGTACCTACAAGCACAATGATTAAAAATTTGAAAGCTGCTAGATTAGCTGCAGATATTGCTGATGTCCCGCTTATTATATTAGCAAGAACAGATGCTAATGCTGCAAAACTTATTACTAACGATCATGATGATAATGATAAACCTTTCATGACTGGTGAAAGATCACCAGAAGGATTTTATTACGTTAAAGCTGGAATTGAACAAGCAATCTCTCGGGGATTAGCTTATGCACCATATTCGGATTTAATCTGGTGTGAAACAGCTACTCCAAACTTACAAGAAGCTAAAAAATTTGCAGATGCTATACATGAAAAATTTCCAGGTAAACTTTTAGCATATAATTGTTCGCCATCATTTAACTGGAAAAAACATTTATCAGACTCAGAAATTGCTTCTTTTCAAAAAGAAATTAGTGCTATGGGATATAAATTTCAATTTATTACTCTTGCTGGATTTCACACTCAAAACATTGCAATTTTTGAGCTTGCAGAAAAATATAAAAAAGAGGGTATGTCTGCTTATTCAAAAATTCAAGAACAAGAATTTGCTCGTGAAAAAGATGGTTACACAAGCGTTAAACATCAAAGAGAAGTTGGTACTTCTTATTTTGATGCTGTTTCTAATACGATTAGCAGTGGAAAGAGCTCGACTACGGCAATGGCTGGTTCAACTGAGTCAGAGCAGTTTTAAAAAACAATTTTTTTACCCATATAAACTATTTCAAGGCCCTGTGAAAAGGGCCTTTTTATTAATTAAATTTTTAGATTTTTTATTAAGTAAATTAACTAAATGCCTCTACCCATGTTCCTTGAGTTGATGCTTTAGAATACTCAGTTGCACGACCTTCAAAGAAATTCATGTGCTCAACCGCATTTAACATAGTATCAAGCCATCCAAGAGGATTTTTCTTTACATCATAAATTGGTTCTAAACCTAATTGGACCAATCTTCTATTACCAATAAATCTAATATAATCTTTAACCTCTTGTGCTGTTAGACCTTCCATCGGACCCATTTCAAAAGCTAAATCTATAAAAGCATCTTCATGCTCAATAATAGTTCTGCAAGCCTCATAAAGTTCTTTTTTTAATTTAGGAGTCCAAATTTCTGGATTTTCTTTTATGAATTCTTTAAAAATTCTTATCATTGAATTACAGTGAAGAGTTTCATCCCGTACAGACCAAGTGACTATCTGACCCATGCCTTTCATTTTATTATGTCTTGGGAAATTTAAAAGAATTGCAAAACTTGCAAACAATTGTAATCCCTCAGTAAATGCACTAAAGACAGCAACTGTTTTTGCGATATCTTCCTTGGAGTTTACATTAAAGCCCTGCATATAGTCATACTTGTCTTTCATCTCTTTATACTTCATAAATGCTGAATATTCTGACTCTGGCATACCAATCGTATCTAATAAATGAGAGTAAGCTGCTACATGAACTGTTTCCATCGCAGCAAAAGCTGTCATCATCATAAGAACTTCTGTTGGTTTAAATACAGTTGTGTAATGTCTAAGATAACAATTGTTAACTTCTACGTCAGCTTGAGTAAAAAATCTGAAAATTTGAGTAAGAAGATTTTTTTCAGGTTGTGATAAATTTTTTTGCCAGTCTCTTACGTCATCTCCAAGAGGTACTTCCTCTGGTAACCAATGAATTCTTTGTTGAGTTAACCAAGCATCATAGCACCATGGATATCTGAATGGTTTGTAAACTGGATTTTCAACTAGTAATCCCATTTTCTTTGGTTGAATTATCTCTTTTTTCTTATCTACTATTTTTTCTACTACTGACATGATAGACACTCCTCGTATTCAGGTTGTTCGTTGGTTTGTTGATTTTTTGATTTATATACATTGGCTGTTATGTCAGTTGATTGAGCATTATTGACATTTTCAGCTCTTTGAATTGATTTTGATCTACAGTAATAAAGGCTTTTTAAGCCTTTTTTCCATGCATCAAAATGAATTCTATGTAATTCCTTCTTGTGAACATCTGCCGGTAAAAATAAGTTAACCGACTGTGCTTGAGAAATAAATGGTGTTCTATCTCCACTTAATTCTATTATCCATTTTTGGTTTAATTCAAAAGCAGTTTTGAAAACATCCTTTTCTAGATCTGATAAAAAATCTAAGTGTGAAACCGAACCTTGATTGGTGGTGATTGTAGACCAAGTCTCATCATCATTTTTATTGTGACTTTCTAAGATTTCTTCCAAATATCTGTTTCTAACATTAAAAGATCCAGACAATGTTTTGTGAGTATAACTATTAGCTGCAACTGGCTCGACTCCCGGCGAAGCACCTCCGCAAATAATCGAAATAGAAGCAGTCGGAGCTATAGCTGTTTTATTTGAAAATCTTTCTTTATATCCATATTCAGCTGCGTCAGGACATGCGCCTCTTTCTTCAGCCAGATTTTTTGATGCTTGGTTAACTTTTTCATGAATATTTTTGAATATTTTTTTATTCCAAGCTTTCGCCATAACAGACTCGAGAGGAATTCTATTTTTTTGTAAAAACGAATGAAATCCCATTACTCCTAAACCAACACTTCTTTCTCTTTCAGCAGAATATTTTGCATCTTTAAATTGATCAGGAGCTTTATTAATGAAATCAGACAGAACATTATCTAAAAATCTCATGACATCATTGATCATGTTTGGATCATCCTTCCATTCATCATATTTTTCTAAATTTAATGATGATAAACAACAAACGGCAGTTCTATCTCTGCCATCTTTGTCAATTCCCGTCGGTAAAGTTATTTCACTGCACAAATTAGAAGTTTTTACGGTTAAATTTGCCAACTTATGATGTTGGGGTATTTGCCTGTTAACAGTATCGATATAAATTATATAAGGTTCGCCTGTTTCAATTCTTGCAGTTAATAGTCTTATCCATAAATTTCTTGCAGATATAGTTTGTTGAATAGATCCATCAGCAGGACTTTTTAGTGCCCATTGATCGTCATTTTCAACTGCTCTCATGAATGCATCAGAAACTAAAACACCATGATGTAAATTAAGAGCTTTTCTATTTGGATCACCTCCTGTCGGTCTTCTCATTTCCATAAATTCTTCAATTTCGGGATGATCAACTGGTAAGTAACAAGCTGCAGAGCCTCTTCTTAATGAGCCCTGGCTGATTGCCATTGTTAAAGAGTCCATCACTTTTATAAATGGAATTATTCCAGAAGTTTTTCCTACTTTACCAATTTTCTCACCTATCGATCTTAAATTTCCCCAATAACTTCCTATACCTCCACCCTTAGCCGCTAACCAAACGTTTTCACTCCACAAATCTAAGATTCCCCCAAGGCTATCAGATGCTTCATTCAAAAAACATGATATGGGTAAACCTCTTTTCGTTCCTCCATTAGACAAGACTGGAGTTGCTGGCATAAACCAAAGATTACTTATATAGTTATAAATTCTTTGTGCATGTAAGTTATCATCAGAATAGGTACTTGCTACTCTGGCAAACAAATCTTGAAAGGACTCATTGTGACCTAAGTATCGGTCTTTTAAAGTTGCTTTACCAAAATCTGTTAAATTTTTATCTCTAGATCGGTCTATTTTGATAATTATGCCTTTATTATTTTGATATAATTCGGTTTCATTATTTAACGAAAAAAGATCAGGTCTTTTATCATTAGTTGTCTCTTTTATTTCTGGGCTATATTCAGAGACAGCTTTCTTTAGGGCCTGCGATAGTATTTTATTCATAAATTATTTAATATAATTTGTTATTGTGGCTAAAACAACTAGATGTTGTATGCACATATTACTAATATACTATATAATCAGTAAATCAATAGAACATTTATAGAACATATAAAAAAAAATATCAACAATTAAATTACATAAAATGAACAAATAAAGTGTAGCTTAATAAAAACTAGCATCCTAAACAAATATTGAGCGATAATTAAAAAGAATAAATGAAGATTTTTGACTGCACAACTTTCTATTCAGAGCACCTAATGATGGATTTAAGGTTCAATATTTTGAATGAATATGTTGAAAAATTTATTGTTTGCGAATCGACAATTTCTCATAGTGGTAAAAAGAAAAAACTTAACTTTGAC
>CABZDR010000003.1 GCA_902524535.1 uncultured Pelagibacteraceae bacterium | reverse complement strand
TTAGATAATTATGTTGATATTGTTTTGGTTGGAGACTCGCTTGGGTCAGTACTATACAATTATCCAACCACTAGAAAAGTTACACTGACAGAAATGATAAATCATTCTAAAAGTGTAAGGACTGGGATTAAAAAAAGCTTAATGGTAGTTGATATGCCATTTAATACTTATACAAATAAAAATTTAGCCTTAAAGAATGCTAAAAAAATTATTAAAACGACAAAGTGTGATGCTGTTAAACTAGAGGGAGGGAAAAAAATTATCAATCAGGTTAAGTTTTTAATTAAAAATAAGATACCAGTAATGGGCCATCTTGGATTGTTACCTCAATCTGCAAAAGGTAAATTTAAATCTAAAGGAAAAACACCCAAAGAGATTAATCAACTTATGAATGATGCTGTCTTACTTCAAAAAACTGGTGTGTTCGCAATAGTTTTAGAGTGTATAAAGTCATCAATAGCAAAACAAATAACAAAAAGTTTGAAAATTCCAACAATTGGTATTGGTTCGTCTGTTTATTGTGATGGTCAAGTGTTAGTTACTGATGATTTAATTGGTTTAAATCAAACAAAAATTAAATTTGTTAAAAGATTTGTAAATGTAAAAAAATATATTAAAGCAGGAATAAGAAAATTTGCTTCAGAGGTGAGATCAAAGAAATATCCAACAAAAAAATATTCTTATTAAAAGTATTTTTTAAATTGATCATTTATCGAAAGTATTTCTAAGTCAACAAGTCCACCTATAACTAATTGTATTGCAACTAATAAAATAAATCCTAAACCAATATATGCAATCCATAAATGCCTTTGAATATAGTTTGCTAAATAAGTAGCCATTGCTCCAGTAAGAATTACTGATAATACTAATCCAAAAATCATAAAGCCAAAATTACCTTTTGCAGCTCCTACAACACCAATAACATTATCAAAACTAATTGTAATATCTGCAAACAAAACTTTATAAACACTTTGAATATAGGAAGGTTCTTTGGATTTTTTTGTTGGAGATTTTATCTTTTTAATTTCAAATAGGTCTTTTCTAAGATCATTTACGATCCAAATAAGTAATAAACCTCCTAAAATCTTTATAAAATAAAATTCAAATAAGTAGGTAGCAAACAAAGCAAAAACAATTTTAAAAATTAAAGCTCCTGCAACTCCCCACAAAATTATTTGCCTTCTGTGTTTTGGAGCAAAATTTGCAGCAATCAAACCAATAATGATCGCATTATCCGCTGCCAAGATTATATCAATAAAAATAATCTGAACTAATATGAGTGCTTCTTCTAACAAAGTAATAACATTGTATAAAATATTGTTAATTATTCAATCAAAAGTAGTATAATTTTTTTATTGATAATTATTTTAATACATAATGAAATGCTCTTAAAAAAAATGGAGGTTAAATGAAATTTTTAAAATACTTATCTATTATTTTAGTTTCATCTATTTTGTCAATAAATCATGCATTCTCAGAAAAATGGGACATGGCTCTTGCATATGGAGCTGGAAATTTTCATTCTGCTAATGCAACTGAATTTGCAAAAAATGTTACTGAAAAAAGTGGAGGCAAACTAACAATTGTAACTCACCCTGGAGGCTCTTTATTCAAAGGTGGAGAAATCTTTAGAGCTGTGAGAACTGGTCAGGCACAGATTGGTGAAAGATTTATGTCAGCTTTAGGGAAAGAGGATCCTCTTTTAGAAGTAGACTCTCAACCTTTCTTAGCAACCTCATACTCTGATGCTATGAAATTATATAAAGCTTCGAAAGCAGAAATAATTAAAGGATTAGACAAAAAAGGCCTAGTATTCCTTTATGCTGTACCATGGCCAGCACAAGGTTTGTACAGTAAAAAAGAGATCAATTCGATAGCAGATCTAAAAGGTCTAAAGTTTAGAGCCTATAATTCTGCAACTATTAGAATAGCTGAATTAACTGGAATGGCTCCAACAAAAATTGAGGCTGCTGAAATTAGCCAGGCATTTTCAACAGGAGCAGTTGAAAGCATGATCACATCACCAACCACTGGAAAAAATTCTAAGATCTGGGAGAATGGTGTAAAATATTTTTATGATATTGCAGCCTGGTTTCCAAAAAATATGGTTATCGTAAATAAAGATGCATGGAATAAATTAGATCAAGCCACTAAAGATTTGGTTATGAAACAAGCAGCTTTAGCTGAAAGAAAAGGTTGGCAGTTATCTAAACAAGGAAATGTTGGTGATAAAAAAGCCCTAGCTGATGCAGGTATGATAGTTGGAAAAGTTAATGCACCTCTGAAAGCTCATTTTGAAAAAGTAGGTGAGACTATGGCTAATGAGTGGTCTCAAAAAGCTGGATCAAGAGGAGCTGCTGTTTTAGCAAGCTATAAATAATTTCAATTTAAAAATTAAGGCCACTTATATTGCTTTAGTGGCCTTAAACTTTTATGTTAAAATCATTAAATAAGAATTTAAATAAACTTTATAAATTTTCTGGTTATGTTGCTGCAATCTTTTTAATCTTAGTAGCAGTTTTTATATTTATTGGTATATGTTCTAGAATATTTGGCTTTTATATAAGAGGCCTAGCAGAGTACTCCGGCTATTGTATGGCCTCAGCATCTTTTTTTGCTTTAGCTTATACATTCGTTGAGGATGGCCATATTCGAATTACTCTTTTCTTAGAAAAATTATCAGGACTAAAAAAAAAAATTGTTGAAATTTGGTGTTTAGGTGTAGCTAGTTTTTTCTCTGGCTATTTAGCATTTTATTTTGTTAAAATGTTAATTATTTCATACAAATTTCAAGAGAGAAGTGAAGGTGCAGATGAAATACTTATATGGATACCTCAATTGAGCGTTGCAATTGGGTCAATAATATTTTTCATAAGTGTTTTACATCATTTCGTTTTAATTAACAAAAAAACAAAATGACCGAAATACTCTTAACAATATTCTTTATTAGTGTTTTATTATTTTTTTTAGGTTCTGGCATTTGGGTAGCTCTAAGTATGATAGGTGTTTCAGCAATTGGAATGATGTTATTTACTTCAAGACCTGTAGGTGATGCTATGGCTACAACAATTTGGGGAACCTCATCCTCTTGGACACTTACAGCCTTACCTTTATTTGTATGGATGGGTGAAATTTTATTTAGGACAAAACTATCTGAAAATTTATTTAAAGGACTTTCACCATGGATGCAAAAATTACCAGGAGGCTTGATTCATGTGAATATAGTTGGATGTGCTTTATTTGCTGCAATATCAGGTTCTTCTGCAGCAACTGTCGCGACTGTCGGAAAAATGTCAATCCCAGAATTAAGAAAAAGAAAATATCCCGAAAAAATTTTACTTGGTAGTTTAGCAGGTTCAGGAACTCTTGGTTTACTAATTCCCCCCTCAATTATCTTAATTATTTATGGTGTTACTGTTCAAGAGTCTATAGCTAAATTATTTATTGCAGGAATTATTCCAGGAATAATGATTGCATTAATATTTATGTCTTATGTAATTATATGGTCATTAATTAATAAGAAGACCATGCCAAAAATTTTAGAGGAATATTCATTTATTGATAAGATTAAAAGATCTAAACAACTTTTGCCTGTAATAATTTTGATATTAGCTGTTATTGGTTCTATATATACTGGTATAGCAACTGCGACGGAAGCTGCATCGTTAGGTGTTTTAGGAGCATTAATTTTATCTTATTTTCAAAAAAGTCTGACTGTTGAAACTTTTAAATCTTCTTTGTTGGGTGCAACGAAAACATCCTGTATGATTGCATTTATTTTAGCAGGTTCAACATTTTTATCTTTAGCAATGGGTTTTACAGGTTTACCCAGAAATTTAGCACTTTGGATTCAAAATATGGAATTATCACCTTATGTTCTAATTTTTGTTTTAATGCTTTTTTATATAATCCTAGGCATGTTTTTAGATGGGATTTCAGCCGTGGTATTAACTATGGCTATAATAGAACCCATGATCCGTCAGGCTGGGTTTGACATGATTTGGTTTGGTATTTTTTTGGTTATTGTAGTTGAAATGGCACAAATTACTCCACCAGTAGGTTTTAATTTATTTGTACTTCAAGGAATGGCAAATAAAGATATGGGATATATTGCCAAAAGTGCATTCCCATTATTTCTATTAATGGTTTTGGCTGTAATTTTAGTCGTGATCTTCCCTGAGATTGCTCTATGGATGCCTGAGCAAATGATTAAAAATATAAATTAATATTTAGATTTTTTACCAGCAATTACAGCTTTCAGCTGCTCATACTCTTCACAATTACAACCTTTTAAAACTTCTAATCTTTCAACAGCGAGATTATGCCTGTTAGTGGCAACATATAGCTCACCAAGATATTCATTTATCCCTTTATGGTTTGGATTAATAGCTAAGCCTTGAAGATAATACTTTTCACCCATTTCAAAATCACCTAGTTTTCTTGTCGTAAAGCCTAAATAATTTAAAGTATCAGCTTTGTTAGGTTTTTTAGCATTTGATTTTATTAAAAGCTTTTGTGCTTTTAAGTATCTCTCTTTTGCTTTTTCTAATTTACCTTTTTTTTCGTGTTTCTTTGCTATTTTGATATGTGAAACAGCCTTATCATAATTTGTTTTTACAGTTGCACTAGATCCACCCTCGCCATCTGAACCTGCGGCATTTAAATTAACCATTAATAATAGGTATGTGATTGATGTAATAAGAATTTTTTTAATCATTTTTAAATTTCTCCATTTTATTTAAAGCTATAAGTTTTAACCCATTATTCAACAAGTTTTCCTTAACTGCTTTTGCAGTATTTAATGAACTTAAATTATCCCCATGTATGCAAACAGAGTCAATTTCACAAGGTATTTGTTTCCCACTGTGACAATTAAGTGCCTGATTTTTTACCATACTTAATACGTGTTTTTTTGCTAATTCAGGATCAGTAATTAAAGCATTGGGTTTTTTTCTTGAAACTAGATTACCATCATCTTCATAATTTCGATCCGCAAATATCTCACAGGCAATTTTCATATCTAATTTTTTAGCAGCTTGTTCCATTTTAGATCCAGTTGGTACTAAATAAATTAATTCTGGATTTATGCTTTTGATTACTTTTGCTAATATAGTTGCTAAATTGATATCTTCACAAGCCATATTATTCAAAGCACCATGAGGTTTCATATGAGTAACATTTTCACCATGTTTAGATGAAATAGTTTGAAGAATTTCATATTGATCAATTATTAATTTTTCTATCTCAGAAGGAGATAAATTTATTCGTTCTCTTCCAAAGTTTTCAGGATCATTAAAAGATGGATGCGCTCCAATACTAACACCATTTTTTTTTGATATTTCTACAACCCTGTTCATAGTATCCTTATCACCCGCATGATAACCACATGCTATGTTTGCCGAATTGACTATTTTGAGTAATTCAGGATCATGCTTGTTAGAATGATGTTTAGATTTTTCGCCTAAATCACAATTTATATTAATTTCAATACTCACTATTCTTCAGTATAACATGGCATGATAAAAAATATATCAAATCTTGGTGACGCAGCTTTATATTGTGATTTTGGAAAAGAGGTTAATAAAGAGACCAATATTCAAGTAATAAAATATTTTAAAACTATAAAAGAAAAAAATATTTTAGGGGTTAATAATATTACCCCGTCATATAATAAATTAATTATTTCTTTTGATCTTAAAAAAATTAATTTTAATAAACTTAGGAAGATTATTGATAACATTGAAATTACCAAAAGCGATAATATTCAAAATAAAAGGTTTCAGATTCCTGTTTGTTGCGAAAAAGAATTTTCCTTAGATATAAAAAGATTAGAAGAAATACTTAATATAAAAAAAGAAAAAATTTATGACAATTTTTTTGAAAAGGAATTTTTTTGCTATATGACAGGTTTTATTGCAGGAATGCCTTTTCTTGGCGATTTACAGGAAAATCTTAGAGCAAAACGTCTTGATACTCCTAGAGTCAAGGTCCCAAAAGGTTCAATTGGTTTAACGGAGCAATTTGCAAATATATATACATTTGAAAGCCCTGGGGGTTGGAATATAATTGGTAATACTCCGTTAAACATTTTCGATAATTCTAAAGAAAAAGAACCTAATTTAATCAATCCAGGTGATTTAGTTACATTCAAAAGAATTACTAAAGAGAAATATCAAAATTATCATGAATAAAAATTATTTTGAAATTATAAGAGCAGGCATTAATTCAACGTTCCAAGACCTTGGAAGAAACCACCTCTATCATATAGGAATCCCATTCAGTGGAGCTATGGATAATAGAAATTATTTACTAGCGAACAAATTAACAGGCAACAATCATAATCATCCAGTGATAGAATTTGCTTATCAAGGTCCTCATTTGAAATATCATGGGAACCCAATAAATATTGCTATCACTGGTGATGTGAGTTTTAAAATTAAAAAAGGTGATAATTTAATTGATGGAAAATGTTACCAATCTTTTATTTTAGAAAATAATGACGAGTTAGATATTATATCAACTAATAAATCTGTATATGGATATCTAGCAATAAGCGGTATGTTTGATTTAAAATTTCAATGGTCTAGCTGTTCAACAAATACTAAAGCAAATATAGGATCTAACAATGGTAAAAAGCTCTCTAATAATCAAAAAATTAATATTAAAGAAATAAATCAAAACTTTGTGAATACGAAATTGAATTATGTTAATACAAAAATAGAAAATATTAGAGTAATCAAAGGAACAAATTTTAATTATTTTTCTGATGAGGGTAAGAAAACTTTTTTTAAAAATGAATTTAAAGTTTCCAAACTATCCGATCGTATGGGAATGAGATTAGAAGGGAAAAAAATTGAAAATATCATCGAAACTAATATTAGATCTGAAGGTTTAATTAAGGGCGTGATACAAGTGACAGCTGATGGTTTTCCAATCATCATGCTTTCAGATCATGGTACCATAGGGGGTTATCCTAAAATTGGTGTAGTTATAAGTGCTGATTATGATAAATTAGTCCAATTAACTCCTGGTTCAAGAGTCAAATTTCAAGAGGTTGATTTAAATAGTGCAGAAACACTTTTTAAGTTGTATGACCTAGAAACTCAAAATTTAATTTCAAAAATTTAATGATTATTTTAAAAAGTTTACCTGGCCCATTATTGATATTTTTTGGTGCTCTTAGTTTAAGCTTTGGTGGACTAATAGTAAAATCCTTTGAAGGAGCAACATTATGGCAGATATTATTTTGGAGATCATTATTTTTTTCTCTGACTGTTTTAACCTTTTTGATAATTGTTTATAAAAGAAAAGTTTTAAAATCGTTTTATGATTCTGGATTACTAGGTTTTATAGGAGGATTAATATTATCTATCGGCTTTTGTGGTTATGTTTTTGCCATGTATAACACTACAGTTGCAAATACAAATTTTATAATATCACTTCAAATTTTATTTTTAGCTGTATTTGGTTTCTTTTTCTTAAAAGAAAAAATTAACTTAATTACGTTAATCTCAATTATTTTAGCAATGTGTGGAGTACTGTTGATGGTTGGAAATTCATTATCTCCAGGAGAGTTATCTGGAAATTTAGCAGCTTTCACAATGCCAATTACCTTTGCAGTTCTGATAATGATTGTTAGGAAATTTCCATCTGTTGATATGGTGCCAGCACAATTCATTGCAGGTATAAGCTCATGTTTTATTGGTTTATTACTTTCACCTACTATAGTGATTTCAGCTCATGATATTTTTTTAGGATTTTTAGCTGGATTTTTTCAAATAGGTTTTGGTTTTATATTTATAACTATTGGAGCAAGAACAACCCCTTCCGCAATGGTTGGAATAATCATGTTATCTGAATCTGTTCTTGGTCCTATTTGGGCTTTTCTTTTTGTAAGCGAAATTCCTTCATTATACGGGTTGATAGGAGGGGCAATAATACTTTTTGCAGTATTACTTCAGTTTTATACGCTTTTAAAAAAACCAAAGGCGATCGTTTCCAATTGACATTTTAAGTCACTTATAGGACTATTGATTTACGGGAGAGACTACAAATTATTGTAGCGCCGAAGGAGCAACCACCCAGGAATCTCTCAGGCAAAAAGGACCGTAATATATTAACTCTGGAAAGAGATTTAATTCTCGCCGAAGGAGCAAAACTCTCAGGCAAATATACAGATGGGTATAATGAGTTAATATGGACACAAAAAAAACATCGCTTTATAAATTACATCAAGATTGTAATGCAAAGTTCGTAGAATTTGCAGGTTATCATATGCCAATTCAGTATTCTGAAGGTATTGTAGAGGAGCATAAATTCACAAGAAATCACTCTGGCGTTTTTGATGTTTCACATATGGGCCAATTATTTATTTACGGTGGTGATGAACTAATTAAAGATTTAGAAAAAATTTTTCCATTAGATTTGAAAAATTTGAAACTAAATCATTCTAAGTACAGCTTTTTAATGAATAAAGATGCTGGGATACAAGATGATTTAATAATTACAAAAATTAGTGAGGGTTTTTTAATAATTCTTAATGCGGCATGTAAAAATGATGATTACAAAATTTTAAAAGGCTGGTTAAACGAAAAATATAAAATGGTTTTAGATGAAAATAGATCTTTAATAGCAATTCAGGGGCCTAAATCATCACAAATCCTAAATGAAGTTATTAGTAAGGTAAAAGATTTAAATTTTATGTCTGGTAATTGGTTCTTATTTGATAATCAGAAAGTATATATTACACGATCTGGATATACAGGTGAGGATGGTTTTGAGATTTCAATCCCAAATAATTTTGTAGATAAATTGACCAGAGAATTGATTGACAAAGGTTCTAAACTTGTGGGTTTAGGAGCAAGAGATACTTTAAGGTTAGAAGCTGGCTTATGTTTGTACGGTCATGATCTTGATAAAGATAAAACACCAGTAGAAGCAAATTTAAAATGGGCAATTTCAAAAGAGAGAATATCCAAAGGAGACTTTATTGGCTCAGACATTATTATTAAACAATTGAACAATGGTGTTACAAAAATTAGAGTTGGAATAAAACCTGAGGGAAGAATAATTGCTAGAGAAAAAACAAAAATATTTAATCAGTCAGATGTTCATATTGGCGAAATTACCAGTGGAACATTCGGCCCAAGTGTTAATGGACCTGTAGCGATGGGCTATGTAGAAAATGAATTTTCAAAAAAAAATACTAAAGTATTTTTAGAGGTAAGAGGTAAAAAATATGCGGCAAGTATTTGTAGTTTACCGTTTTATAAAAAAAGTTATGTAAAAGGAGCAAATTAATGAGTGAAGTTAAATATTCTAAAGAACATGAATGGATAAAATTAGATGGCGATGTTGCTACAATCGGCATAACAAAGCATGCAACAGAAATGCTGGGTGATATTGTATTTGCAGAGCTTCCGGAAAAAGGTTCTAGTGTAGAAAAAGATGGAACAGCAGGTGTTGTTGAGTCGACAAAGGCTGCTAGTGACGTATATACACCAGTAAGTGGCGAAGTGGTTGATACTAATCAAGCTATTGTAGATGATCCCTCAAAGATAAATCAAGATCCAGAAAATAGTGCGTGGTTTTTTAAACTAAAGATTAAAGATGTGTCGGAGATGGAGTCTTTAATGAACAAAGAAGATTACGATAAGTTTGCAAAGGAGAACGCTTGATAATGTTACATAATTCGCAAAAAGATTTTTTAAAAAGACATATTGGCTCTTCTGAGGAAGAACAATTAAAGATGATTAAAAAATTGGATTATAAATCACTAGATCATTTAATAGACAATACTGTTCCTGAAAAAATCCAATTTAAAGGTAAACTAAATATTGGTGAATCGAATTCAGAATATGAGGCATTAAGAAAATTAAAAGCAATTTCAAAAAAAAACCAAATTTACTCAAATTTTCTAGGTATGGGTTATTACGGAACATATACGCCATATGTAATATTAAGAAATATATTAGAAAATCCAGGATGGTATACATCCTACACACCTTATCAGCCAGAAGTAGCTCAAGGTAGATTGGAAATGCTATTAAACTTTCAACAAATGATAGTTGATTTTACTGGAATGGATATTGCAAATGCGTCTCTACTTGATGAAGGCACAGCAGCTGCAGAGGCTATGGGTTTAAGTCATAGACTAAATAAAAGTGATAGTAATTTAGTCTTTGTTTCAGAAAATTGTCATCCACAAACAATTGATGTTATTCAAACAAGGGCAGAGCCAATGGGTTTAAAAGTTCTTGTTGGAAACGAGGATAAAGTTATAGAGCAATTAAAGGAAGATATTGTTTGCGGAATTTTACAATACCCTGGGACCTTAGGCGATATTAAAGATCCTAGTGAAGCAATTAGTAAAATTCATAAAAAAAACGGTAAAGCAATTTTAGCATGTGATCTTCTTGCGCTTGCTAAACTAAAAACACCAAGAGAGCTTGGAGCTGATATTGCAGTAGGAAGCTCCCAAAGATTTGGTATACCAATGGGTTACGGTGGACCGCATGCAGCCTTTTTTGCAACAAAAGATGAATATAAAAGATCTATGCCAGGAAGAATAGTTGGTGTTTCTGTAGATAGACATGGAAATAAAGCTTATAGATTGTCACTGCAAACTAGAGAGCAGCATATTAGAAGAGACAAAGCTACAAGTAATATTTGTACTGCTCAAGCTTTATTAGCAATTGTGTCAGCAGCATATTGTATTTATCATGGTCCAGACGGAATTAAGAATATTTCTGAGAGAGTATCTCAGTTAGCAAAAAATTTTGCTGATAAAATAAAACAGTCTGGCTACGAAATTTATTCAGATTATTTTTTTGACACTGTAACAATTATTACTAAAGAGAAAACTGATCAAATTTTTAAAAATGCTTTGACTCAAAAAGTTAATATTAGAAAAGTAAATTCAGAAATGCTTGCTGTTTCTTTCGACGAAAAAAAAAATGTTTATAGAGCGAATCAATTATTGAAAATCTTTAATGCAGCAGAATCAATAAAAAAAGAGGATCCCACAGTAAGTTTACCTAATTTACCTGAAAATCTATTAAGAACTTCAAAGTTTTTAGAACATCCTGTTTTTAATTCATATCATTCAGAAACAGAAATGCTAAGATATCTCAAAAAGTTAGAGGATAAAGATATAGCTCTTAACAGAACTATGATTGCCCTTGGCTCATGCACTATGAAATTAAATGCCACTGCAGAAATGATACCTATCTCTTGGAGAGAATTAGCTGAGCCACATCCATTTGTGCCTGTCGAGCAAATGGAAGGATACAGATCATTATTCACTGATCTCAAAAATTGGCTAAGATCAATTACAGGATTTTCAGGTATTTCACTTCAGCCAAATGCTGGTGCTCAAGGTGAATACGCAGGATTAATGGTAATTAGAAAATATCATATAGATAGAGGCGATAAAAATAGAAATATATGTTTAATACCTAGCTCTGCTCATGGAACCAATCCTGCAAGTGCTCAAATGGTTGGAATGAAAGTTGTAGTAGTTAATTGTGATAAAGAAGGAAATGTTGACTTTGAGGATTTAAAGAAAAAAACAGAGCTGCATTCTGAAAATCTTGGAGCATTAATGGTAACTTATCCATCTACTCATGGAGTTTTTGAAGAGAAGATCACCGATATATGTGACCTAATTCATAAACATGGAGGTCAGGTTTATATGGATGGAGCAAACTTAAATGCCTTAGTTGGAATTGCAAAACCAGGAAATTTTGGTCCTGATGTTTGTCACATAAACTTACATAAAACATTTTGTATTCCACATGGTGGGGGTGGACCTGGTATGGGACCTATTGCATGTAGAAAACACTTGCAAGCCTATCTGCCTAATCATCCAGTTATAAAAGATTGCGGACCAGCAACTGGAATTGGAGCAGTTTCAGCAGCTCCTTGGGGTAGCTCAAGTATTTTATCAATTTCTTGGATGTATATTAAAATGATGGGTTCCGAAGGATTAAAACTTGCAACAAAAGTTGCTATTTTAAATGCGAATTATATTGCTAATAGACTTAAAAATCACTTTCCAATTCTGTATAAAGGATCAAAAGGTAATGTTGCACATGAATGCATTATTGATATTAGAAAGATTAAATCAGAAACAGGTGTAACTGAAGAGGATATTGCTAAAAGACTCATTGACTTTGGTTTCCATGCACCAACAATGTCATGGCCAGTAGCTGGAACAATGATGATAGAACCTACTGAAAGTGAAAGTTTATCTGAACTCGATAGATTTTGTGATACCCTGATAAAGATAAAAGAAGAAATAGATCATATTAAATCTGGTAAATTTGATAAAGTTGATAACCCAATTAAAAATGCTCCTCATACTGACACTGAACTTGCATCAAACGACTGGAAACACAAATATTCTCGAGAAGAAGCAGCCTATCCAGCTAAATTTTTACGAACAAATAAATTTTGGCCACCAGTAGCAAGGGTCGATAATGTCTATGGTGATAAAAATATTTTTTGTACATGCCCAAGTATGGATGAGTTCAAAGAAGACGCAGCTTAATTAATGAAAATCGCTGTTATTGGTTCTGGTATTTCAGGATTAAGTGCGAGTTATTTTCTATCAAAAAAACACCATGTTGATCTTTTTGAGAAGGAGGATCGCTTTGGAGGACATTCTTATACTATCGATGTTGTCGTAAATAAAAAAAGAATTCCTGTCGATATAGGCTTTATAGTTTTTAATCATCTTACATATCCAAATTTAATAAATTTTTTTAAAGAAATTGATATTGAAATAGAAAAAAGTGATATGTCATTTTCCGTCTCTGTTGAGGGTACTAATTTTGAATATTGTGGCAAAGGTCTTAAAGGAATTTTTGCAAATAAATCAAATTTTTTGAATATTGAATTTATACAAATGTTTTTAGAAATATTAAAATTTTATAAATTATGTGATAAAATTTCAAATATTGATCAAATATTGACCTTAGACGAATTTTTAAAAAAAAATAGATGGTCAAAAAGTTTCATCAATTATCACATTATTCCAATGGTGTCTGCTATTTGGTCAATGCCCCCGTATGAAGCTGGAAAAATGCCTATGAATTTTTTTTTAAAATTTTTCCAAAACCATGGGTTATTCAAACTACGTAACAGACCCCAATGGTATACTGTAGCTCATAGAAGCAAAACATATGTGAATAGAGTATTATCTAAAATAAGTGGTGAGTATTTTAAAAATTACAAGATAAATTCAATTCAAAGAGTTTCATCGGGAGTTCAAGTTTATTATGGAGGAGCTAATGAATTTTTTGATTATGATAAAGTTATTTTAGCTACTCACGCAGATGAAGCAATATCCCTAATCAAAAATCCCACTGACGAAGAAATAAAAACTTTATCTAATTTTGATTATAAAAAAAATCTCGCAGTTTTGCATTGCGATGAGAGTATAATGCCAAAAAATAAAAAAGTTTGGTCATCATGGAATACCTACGTTGATCCCAAAAATTTAAACAAAAGTTCATTAACTTATTGGTTAAATCTTTTGCAAAAAATTAATTGTGAAAAGAATATTTTTCTCACACTAAATCCTCTAAAAGAAATTCCAAATGAAAAAATTTATAAAAAAATTGAATTTACTCACCCTTATTATGACCAAAAAGCCCTAGACAATCAAAAAAATTTAAAAAATATTCAAAATAAAGAAAATCTATTGTTTTGTGGAAGTTATTTTGGCTATGGTTTTCATGAAGATGGAATAAAGTCCTCTATTGAAATGCTCAAGAATTTAAATGAATAGCTCAATTTATAATAGCACAGTAATTCATAAGAGATTTAAACCAAAAAATCATTACTTTAAATATAGAGTATTTTCATTATTAATAGATTTATCCGAATTAGAAAGTCTAGACAAAAAAATCAATTTTTTTTCGTATAATAAGTTTAATCTTATTAGTTTTTTTGAAAAAGATCATGGCGATAGAGACGGTTCGTCATTAATTGAATGGGTTAAAAAAAATTTAAGTTTAAATAATATTCAATTTGAAGATATTAAGATTAGACTTCTGTGCTATCCAAGAATATTAGGATATGTTTTTAATCCTTTAAGTGTTTTTTATATTTACGACAATAATGAGAAATTAATATCTATATTTTATGAGGTAAAAAACACATTTGATGAGCAACATACTTACATATTTAAAGTTAAAGAAAATGATAAATTTATTCAACATGATTGTTCTAAAAAATTTCATGTGTCACCATTTGTAGAAATGAATTGTAATTACTATTTCAAAAATTTAAAGCCTAAGGAAAATATTTCAATTATTATAAATCAATATGATACTGAGGGCAAAATACTATATGCATCTCAAGATGGCAGAAGAGTAGATTTCAACTCAAAAGAGCTACTAAAATCCTACGTTAAACATCCATTAATGACCTTTAAAATTATTTCTGCGATACATTTTGAAGCGTTTAAATTGTGGACTAAAGGAATTAAATACCTAAAGAGAAAATTAAAAATAAGAAATAATATTACTTTTGAAAGCTAATGAATATAACAAATCTATCAGATAAGATTGTATTTAATAAACTAAAAAATTTAAAATATGGTTTTTTAGAATTAAAAAATCATGATGGTAAAATTTTTAAATTTGGCGATCCAGAATCACCTTTAAGATCAAAAATTATAATAAAAAAGTCTAACTTCACTTTTAACTTGATAAAAAATGGCAGTATTGGATTTGCAGAATCTTATATGCGCGATGAATTTGAAACTGAAAATTTATCAGACCTTATAGAAATTACCGCAAGGAATATAAATGAAATTCATAAATTCTCTGGATTATTAGATTTACCTTTAATCAACTTTTTTAGAAATATTTTTATAAAAAACACGAAATATAGAAGTAAACTAAACATTGCAAAACACTATGATTTAGGTAATGAATTTTTTTCTTTATGGCTTGATAAAACATTAACTTACTCAAGTGCAATTTTTGATAAAAAATCAGAAAATTTGTCAGATGCACAAAACAACAAATATCAAAAATTAATTGATTTAATTCAGCCTAAAAATGGTGATAGAGTTTTAGAGATTGGTTGTGGATGGGGTGGTTTTGCTGAATATTTTGGTAAGAAATACGATGTGAAATTAGATTGTATTACTATCTCAAAAAAACAATATGAATATGCCAAACAAAGAATTCATAAATGTGGTTTAAATGAGAAAGTCAACGTTGAGATTAAAGATTATAGAGACATAAATTACAAATATAATTCGATCACCTCAATTGAAATGATTGAAGCGGTCGGACAAAATTATTTAGCAAATTATTTTACAACTTTAAAAAATAATTTATCAAGTGGTGGAACAGCAGCTATTCAAGCTATCACAATAGATGACTCGCTTTTTCAAAGATATAAAAATAAGCAGGATTTTATACAGAAGTATATTTTTCCAGGTGGGTTTCTTCCAAATAAAAACAGTATTGATAAATATATATCTCAAAATGATTTAACAATTAAATCTTATGAGTCCTATGCAGACCATTATTCAAACACTCTATCTATGTGGAGAGATGAATTTATCAATAAATGGGACTTAATAAAAAAACAGGGATTTGACTTAACCTTCAAAAGAATGTGGGAATTTTACTTATGCTATTGTGAAGCAGGATTTAAATCTAAAAATATTGACTTAATTCAATTTTCTTTACAAAACAAATAAATAAGAGGTGATTTATGAAATTCTCTAAATTAATCAAATCAATTTTATTGATAATTTCTTTAATCTTAACTACAAGCTGTTCAAAAAATAGTGCAATGAAACCAGAAGATTTTAAAAATAAAGAGCCAAGATTAATTATTGAAAATTACTTGTCTGGTAACGTTAAAGCGTGGGGTGTGCTTCAAAATAGATCTGGTAAAGTAACAAGACAATTTTCTGCTGATTTGGATGGAAAATGGGATGGAAAAAAATTAATCCTAGATGAAAAATTCAATTGGGATGATGGTGAAATTCAAACAAGACAATGGCAGATAACAAAAATTGATGAAAATAATTACGAAGGTACCGCAGGTGATGTTGTAGGAAAAGCAAAAGGATTTTCATACGGACCCGCATTTAAATTTGAATATGTTTTATTAGTTCCAGTGAAAGGAAAAGAAATTAAAATCACTTTTGATGATTGGATTTTTAAACAAGATGATCGTGTAGCTATAAATAGAGCCACTATGACTAAATTTGGTTTTAAGGTTGCTGAATTGACAGTGGTGTTTGTAAAAGATTAATTTTTCTTTTGATATTTGGTCATTCTTCCTACTAAACCAAAATAAACTTTACTTGGTAAAAAACTAAATATTTTAAGTAAAATAGTTAAAGATTTAGGAAAATGAATTTCAAAAACTTTTTTATTTACTAGGCCATCATAGATTTTTTCTGCTGCATATTCGGTTGTTTTTAAAAAAGGCATTTTAAAATCATTTTTATCTGTCATGGGTGTTTTAATAAATCCTGGCGAAACTAAACAAATACGTACATTTGATCTACCAAAATCAAAATATAAACTTTCAGCAAGATTGTTTAATGCTGATTTTGATGGTCCATAACCTGTTGAATTTGGTAAACCTCTATATCCAGCAATGGATGAAACTATACTTATTGTGCCATTTTTTTTATCTTTAAAATATTTTTCTACACTTTTAATACTATTTAAAGTTCCAAAAAAATTCACTTTAAACACATTTTCAATTTGATCTACATCGATATCCTTTTCTTTTTTTGGATCCCATGTTCCAGTTGAAAAAAAACAAATATCAATATTTTCATACTTATTAATAATATCTTTAAATACTTCATGACATTTTGATTTGTCTGTGACATCTAATGGAAACGAGCGTATATTTTGGTGATTCTCTGCAATTTCTTTAAGAAGACTTTCTCTTCGTGCAGATATAGCAACATTCCAACCCTCATTAGCAAATTTTATTGCTAACGCTTTTCCAATACCTGTGCTCCCACCAGTTATCCAAATTGTTTTTTTATTCATTATTTAAAATGTATAATACTTAAATGTTAAAAAATAAATTTTTATCATTCATGTTTTTTCTAATAATCACCTTTTCGGCATCATTTATAGGTGCATTTACTATAATTAATTATAAAGAGCCCTGGTATTCTCAGATAATTAAATCAAATTATAATCCTCCAGACTGGGTTTTTGCACCTGTTTGGACAAGTTTATATTTAATGATGACCTTTGCTATTTGGATATTCTGGCATTGTAAAAATAAAGACACGAATACTGTTTACATTTATTTTCTTCATATCATTGTAAATACAACTTGGAGTATCGTTTTTTTTGGTCTCCATCAAATTTTTTTAGCAATGATTGTTTTGGTGATCTTAATTTTTTTTATAATTACTCTAATTTTGAGGTTTAAACGTGTCAATTTAGTGAGCTATTATCTCATGATTCCATATTTACTTTGGTGTAGCTATGCTTTATTTCTTAACTTTAATTTGTTTCTATTAAATTAAAATGGATGATGTTGTTATAATTGGCGGTGGAATAATAGGTACATCAGCTGCTTATTTTTTATCAAAAGAAGGAAGAAAAGTAAAAGTAATTGAAAGAGATCCGTCCTATAAATCTGCTTCTTTCCCTTTATCTTTAGGTGGTTTTAGAAGACAGTTCTATCAAACGGAAAATATTTTACTTGGAAAGTTTGCTAGAGAGTTTATTTTTCAAATTTCAGAATTATTAAAAACAAAAAAAAATCCTAAACCTACTGCAAGCATGGTAACAAACGGATATTTATTGATGTTTGGACCTGAGCATGCAGAGGAACAATACAAAGCACTTGAAAATCATAAAGCTTGTGAGGCTGGAACTAAAAACATAAAAGGTTCAGAACTAATGAAGTTTTTCCCATATATTAATAGCGATGGTATTGAAACAGCCACCTTTACAGATAATCAAAGTGAAGGGTGGATAGATCCATTTATGTTTCATAGTGCTTTGAAAAGTAAAGCAATTGAGTTGGGTGCAAATTTTATAAAAGGAGAGGTAAAATCTATCTCAGAAATTAAAGCCAAAACAATTATCTCTGCTGCAGGATGTTGGACTAAAGAATTATTAGAAGATATTCCGGTAGAGCCTCAAAAACACACTGTCTTTAGGGTTAAGTGCCCAAAACATATTCCTGAAATGCCATTGACAGGAGATTTAACAACAGGAGTTTACTGGAGGCCAGAGGGTAATGAGTATTTAGCAGGATCACCTAAATCTGTATTTGATGCTAAGGATTTAGAACCTGCTTGGAATGATTTTGAAGAGTTAGTATGGCCTGCTCTTGCTAAAAGAGTGCCAGCATTTGAAGAACTTAAATTAACTGGTGGGTGGGCTGGATATTATGATTGTAACAGATTGGACAATAATGCTGTAGTTGGGAAACATCCAAAATTTGATAATGTTTATTTAGCCACTGGATTTACAGGAAGAGGTTTAATGCAAGCACCCGGAATTGGTAGAGCATTAACAGAATTAATTACGACTGGTTCGTATCAATCAATTGATATTTCAAATATGGCAGTTGAAAGGGTTTTAGGAAAAAAAGCAAGACATGAGCCTTATGTCCTTTGATTAAGTTCCACAAAAAGTTTGATATTTTTCTTTTTGATTAGAAGGTAATTGATATTCAATTATTTTTTGGTTTTGAAGATAAGGTTTAGCTAATATCTCTATTAATTTTGTTATTGGCCGAAAATCATTCTGGTTGGCTGAATCAAGCACCTCCTCAACTTTATGATTACGTGGTATCACTAGTGGGTTGACACTTCTCATTAATTGTAAGTATTTTTCGGGTGAATTGTTATGTAACTTCAGTCTATTTTTCCATCTTTCCATCCAATTTAGAAATCTTTTGTCTTCATAATATTTTTTCAATTCAATTTTTTCACCCATTAAATGACAAAAAGTATTGGTGTAATCAGCTTTGACTTCATGCATCCAAGTTAGTAGATCTAAAATTAAAGATTGGTCATTTTTTTCATCTCCGAATAATCCGAGCTTATCTCTCATCATATTAAGCCATTTTTCCTCATATTTTTTTTCAAATGAATTTATGATTTCTGTAGCTATTTTAATTGCATTATTTTGATCTTTATCAATTAAAGTTATAAGACATTCGGCAAACCTTGCTAGGTTCCATTTTGTGATAACAGGCTGGTTGCAGTATGCGTATCTACCAGTTCTATCAATTGAACTAAAAACAGTCTTAGGATCATAAACATCCATGAAAGCACATGGTCCATAATCTATTGTCTCACCCGAAATACTCATATTGTCAGTATTCATCACCCCATGAATAAAACCAACTCTCATCCAGTGTACAACTAAATCAACTTGTTTTTCTAAAACGATTTTAAGAAGTTCTATTGATTTATTATCAGCTCCATCAATATTTGGATAATGCCTTTTAATAACGTGCTCTAAAAGCATTTTAAGTTCATCCTCATTTTTCCTCGCAGCAATATATTGAAAAGTACCTACTCTAATATGGCTTGATGCCACTCTTGTGAGGATAGCACCTATTAATTCAGTATCTCTCATTACGCTTTCACCGGTCTTTACAACCGCTAAACTCCTTGTAGTTGGTATATTTAAGTGATGCATCGACTCACTAATAATGTATTCTCTTAACATTGGACCTAAAGCTGCCCTACCATCACCGTTTCTTGAAAAAGCGGTTTTACCCGAACCTTTAAATTGAATATCATACCTTTTTTTATTTTTAGATAGATGTTCCCCAATTAAAACTGCTCTTCCATCGCCAAGCATTGTGAAATGACCAAATTGATGTCCAGCATAAGCTTGAGCAATTGAGTTGCTATTTTTGGGCAATAAATTTCCAGAAAATAATGCTGATAATTCCTCATTTTTGATATTTGAAAAATCTAAGTCTATGTTCTTTGCTAAATCTTTATTAAATAAAACTAATTCAGGTTTTTTTACTTTTACTGGATCAATTGTTTCTTTAAATGAGTCTGGTAGTCTAGAGTAAGAATTATCAAAATTCCAATTTAAACCATTTTTCATAAAAAACTATTTACTCCAAATTCTTTTTAAAATCTCTTCTCTTCTACATGCCTTTTTATAAGCTACATAATTTAATAAATACTCTTTATAATAATTTTGATGACGAGTTTCTGCCATAAAAAACTTATCAAATTTTCTAACATAAGTGACAACTTTTTTATTAAATTTTTTTTCAAGTTTAAGTATACTTTTCTCAATCAAATTCTTTTCACTATTATTTTGATAAAAAGCAACTGACCTGTAGCTATATCCTTTATCACAAAATTGTCCGTAGGCATCAAAAGGATCTATATTTATCCAAAAGTTATCTAGCAATTCTTCATATGAAATAATTTCCTTGTCGTAAATAATTTCAACAACTTCAAAATGCCCAGTATTACCGTAAGTTACTTCTTTATAAGTAGGATTTTCAGTTGTACCACCTGAATAACCAGAAAAAACCTCTTCTACACCATTAAGTTTTTCAAAAGACTCTTCAACACACCAAAAACAACCACCCGCGAAGTAGGCTTTTTCTTTTTCATCGGCTAAAGAGGAAAAAATAAAAAAAAAGTTAATGATTAAAAAAATTAATAATCGCATAAATTACCATATACAAAAAATTTATGCCAAGTCTATGTTATTAAAGGTAGCTACGTGATGTAGCTTACCTTTAATAATGTGAATAGAATTTATTTTTTCTTATATTTAGCTGCTTCTTCTGAACCACCAGTTGCAGAACCTTTACTGTAAGAGTGAGCTCCCATACCTGCAAGCTGACCATCCTTTACAATAAGATATTGATTTCTAATTTCTTTACCATCGAAGAAACATTCTAATATTTCCCTAACACCATCTGCATATCTTGATTGCGCTGTTAAAGATGTACCAGAAGTGTGAGGTGTCATACCATGATTGGGCATGCTTCTCCATACATGATCATTTGGTGCTGGTTGAGGAAACCAAACATCTCCTGCATAACCACTCAATTGACCACTCTTTAGAGCTTTTGCGATTGCATCACGATTACAAATTTTACCTCTAGCAGTGTTTACTATGTAAGCACCTTTTTTCATTTTACTTATCATAGCATCATCAAATAAGTTTTCAGTTTCTGGATGAAGTGGACAATTAATTGTTACTACATCACAAACTTTGACCATAGACTCCACAGTTTCATGAAATGTTAAGTTAAGTTCTTTCTCAACACTTTCAGGCAATCTGTGTCTATCAAAATAGTGCAAATGTGTATCAAATGGTTTCATTTTTCTTAAAGCATCTAATCCGATTCTTCCAGCTGCTACAGTACCAATGTGCATACCTTCAACATCATATGACCTTTGAACGGCATCAGCAATATTCCATCCACCGTCATTAACAATTCTGTGTTGATTGTGGTAATCTCTTACCATTGAAACAATCATCATAACAATGTGTTCAGCAACAGATCTCGAGTTACAGTAAGTTACTTCAACAACGTCAATTTTGTTATCCATTGCGGCTTGTAAATCAACATGATCTGATCCTATACCTGCTGTTATTGCCATTTTTAAATTTTTGGCTTTGGCAATTCTCTCTTTTGTTAAATAATAAGGAAAAAATGGCTGAGAAATAACTATGTCTGCATCAACTATATGTTTATCTGCTTCACAACCTTCTCCATCTTTACTATTTGTAACAACAAATTCATGTCCATTACTTTCTAAAAACTTTCTTAAACCAAGTTCACCTGATACACATCCAAGTAATTGACCTGGTGTGTAATCTCTTCCTTTAGGCGAAGGAAGTGTCATTCCATCTGGATACTTCTCTATTTTTGGTAGTTCTGATAAAGCGTAGGATTTTGGCATCCCCCCTTTAGGATCATCGTATAATATACACAATATTTTCATTTAATCTCCTGTATCTTAAAATGTATTTATTAAAGTTCTAATCTAACATTATTTCTAAGTTTCTATCAATTAAATTATTTTAACCTTGGATATCTTTTTTTTAAGATAAATCGATTGATTACTATACCAAAAATTAGAATTATTATTGAGCCAGTTATGATTGGATTGAAAAGATAATCAATCGAAACACTTCCCATAATGACTATGATTGGGTTCCCTCCAGCAGGTGGGTGGGTTACATTTAATAATATCATTAAACCTACACCAAAACCCACTGCAAAAGGTATGATTAAGTATAGAGGTAGCGGAACCAGGTATAAAAAAAATAAACCAACTATAGCTGTAAGCAGGTGTCCAAAAAAAATATTTTTTGGTTGAGCAAAGGGGCTTTCGGGATAACCATATAATAAAACCATTGATGATCCGAAAGATGCAATCAAAAAAACACCAAACTCCGTTTTATAAGTTAGAAGAGTTAATATACCTATAGTGATAATTGAAAAAAAACCCGCAAAAAAAGATTGTTTAACATTATCCATAAATTAATCAGATACAATTTTTTTAAGGGTTTTAAAAGGTAGCAAGATACATTCTTTTCGTGATAGATTTTTTTTCTTAAATAATTTACCTAAATCTTTCCATTTTCTATTCATTATTTCAAAATCACCCTCAAAGTAAGATCTTGCATCATCGCATATTTCATCAACTTTAAGCTTATTTTTATTTATTGAAATTTTTGATAAAAGACTTGCAGATGCTTGGCAATAAATACAGCACTTTCCTTGATAACCAAAATCAACTATTTTATCTTTTTTTATTATTACTTTAATTTGCATTTCATCACCACATAATGAATTTTTTAATCTTGAATTATGAGTATGATTTTCAAGAAATTTTTGGTTATTATTTTTTGAAGCAATCTGTAATATTTCTAAATCCATTAATTTTTAAGACATAAATTATATGTAATTTGAATAAGATCTTATAATAAGATACTTAAATTTCCTAAATTATTTTATACAAAAAATTTAATTTTGTTGTAGTTGGAACTAATAAGAATTAAATATTGTCATATGATAGAAATAAAAAATGATAAACTAGCAGTACCAGTTGTTTTATTTGCAGGAATTCTTTGGTCATTTGGCCCACTAGTTGTTAGATACATGGATCAACCAGAATTAGTGCCTTGGCAGTATATTTTTGGAAGAGGGCTAACAATCTTTATAATTTTAAATCTTTACTTGTTTTTTGAAGAGGGAATAGCGTTTTACAAAAATTACCTGAAAATTGGTGTATCAGGTATTATAGGTGGAGTAGGGCTAGGTATTGCGATGATTAGTTTTATCTACTCAATTACTAATACTTCTGTTGCTATAACACTATTATGTCTCGCTGCAATGCCTTTTTTTACAGCTTTATTGGGCTTCCTTTTTTTGAGAGAAAGAATAAGCGTGAATGTTTGGATTGCTATAATTCTTGCAACTGTTGGAATAATAATTATTGCATTAGGTAATACTGGAAAGGCATCTTTATTGGGGTTTGTATTTGGGATGACATCATCAATAGGTTTTTCAATATTTTCCGTTACTTTACGATGGAGAAAAGAGACACCTAAATTTACTACTGTTGCTGTTTCTGGACTTTTCTGTTTTGTTATTGCCTCAATATTTATCTTGAGTAAGGATCAATTGTTTTTTTCTACAAGCTACAACGGTACTTTATTTTCATTACATGGAGTATTAGTTTGCTTCGGATTGATTTTATATTCTATTGGCTCTAGAGCTATCCCAGCAGCTGAATTAACATTATTATCTTTAACCGAAGTTATTGGAGGAATTTTTTGGGTGTGGTTACCAGTTTTTGGTATAAATGAAATTCCATCTACAAATACAATAATTGGTGGATTTTTTCTTTTTATATCTATCACTTATTACAGTTTGGTCATGAGAACTAATAGAAGATTTATAGCATTGAACTAAGAAGTAGTTTTAATGATTAAAGAAAAAAAAATTGTCAATAGTTGGAATGAATGGGATCCACTTAAGCATGTAATAGTTGGTAGAGCAGATGGATGCTGTATACCAGCTCCAGAACCAGCATTAGATGCAAAGGTGCCTGAAGACTCTGACATGAAGGGTGAATATGGACCTCGTACAAAAGAAACTGTAGCTAAAGCCAATGAATTATTAGATAACTTTGCATCAATTTTGGAAAAAAGAGATATAAAAGTTGATAGACCAATTCCGATAAATCATAATCAAAAAATATCCACTCCTGACTGGGAAGTTAAAAGTATGTTTGGATGTATGCCTGCTAGAGATATAATTTTGACTGTAGGAAATGAGATGTTGGAGGCCACCATGAGCTATAGATGTAGATGGTTTGAATATTTAAATTATAGACCTTTGATTCAAAGATATTTCAATCAGGATAGCAATATGAAACACGAAAGCGCACCTAAACCAAGGCTAACAGATGCTGACTATAGAAAGGATTATTTGTCTGATAAAATAGGCGTTCAAAAAAGGTTAGATTGGACTGAAAAGAAATATTTTGTTACTACAGAGGAAGAGCCTCTTTTTGATGCAGCTGACATTTTGCGTTTTGGTAAAGACTTAGTTGTACAACATGGCTTTACTACGAATTTGAAAGGAATTGAATGGTTAAAAAGACATTTCACAAATCACAGAATACATACTGTAAATTTTCCTGGTGATCCTTACCCAATTCATATCGATGCAACTTTTGCTCCAATTAAAGAGGGAATTATAATTAATAATCCTCAAAGACGATTACCCAAAAAACAAAGAACGTTATTTGAAAATAATGGTTGGCAAATCATTGATGCTGCTCAACCAGCTCATAATGAACCACCACCATTATGTTATTCATCTGTTTGGCTCTCTATGAATGTTTTAGTTTTAGATCCTAAAACGGTATGTGTTGAAAAAAGTGAAAAATATCAAGCAGAACAACTTGATAAGTTAGGAATGGAAGTAATCCCTGTTGACCTGAGAGACGCTTATGCTTTTGGAGGAGGCCTGCACTGTTGCACCGCAGATGTATTTAGAGAAGGAGAGCTTAAAGATTATTTTCCTAAACAATAACTTTGATAATTTTTAAAAATTTTAACTATTAGGAATTTGGCCAATTTAAGCTCTAAGTATTGATATACTTAATTTTTTTTCGTTTTATCAATATCGAAATTATCTAACGCTCTAGTAAGTTCTTTTTGCTTAATTTTTTCAGTATTAATTGATCGATTTTTTAATCCGTAATCAATCGAATTCTTTTGATTTTCTAATTCATCAAATTTTCTCATTTTTTCTAATTCAATTTCTCTTAATCTTTGATCTTTCAAAATTTCCCTTTGTTCTTTTAACTTCTTTTCTCTATCAAATTTTTCTTCCCATTCTTTTATTTTTATGTATTCAAGCTCTTTTTTTCTGTCCTCTTCCATTTTTAAAATTTTTAACTCTTTTGCTTTTTTTCTCTGCTCTTTAAGTTCTTTTTGTCTTTGCTCTTCCTCTCTTGCTTTGAGATCTATATCTTTCCTATTTTGTTCTTCTTGACGAATATCCAATTCTTTTTCTCTAATTGTTAATTGCTTAGCAACTTGAATTAAGTGCTCATCTTTTTTTACCAATCTTTCTGCCTCTATTTTTTGTTTTTCATCTAAAGAGTTTATCTTTTTTTCTCTTATTTTAAGATCCTCCTCATTCATTTTAATTTTATTATTTTCTTTAATAAGTTTTTCTTCCCAATTTTTAAGATCTTTTTTTTCTTTTAAAATGTCATTTTTTTCTTCTAATTTCTGTAACTTGATTGACTTAATTTTTTGAAGCTCTTTATTTTTTTTATAATTTGCGAATGCTTTACCAATTGATTTTGTAGTTAGACTTGCAATTTTTCCAAGACCATTGTTTTTGGAAGTTTTTTTTATTTTAATTTTTTTTCGAGGCATTTTTTTTAAAGTTTATTTCACTAAATATAAAATATTTTTCAATATAAATTTTGATTTAACAGTCAAACTTGTTTACAGTAGATACAACCTGAAAGTGTTATTTGAATGACTAAAATAGTTATTGTCTAACTTTTTTCGGTATTTTTATCTCTTTTTTTATACTCAACACCTTTTCTCTCCAATATTTCTTTTACTTTATCGGAATAAGGCTCTTCAATGTGTTCTGTGTTTGGATTAAGCTCTATTCCAGCAGGTGTAATTGTCTGAGGCATTGCGACAAACTGAGAGTCTGGATTTTCTGCAGTCGGTCTTATTTTCATTCTATAAATTCCAAATACTCCAATTATCGCGTGAAAGAAAAATAAAAAAATAAAAAAACCATTTGGACCAACTATATCCATAAATATAGAACACAAAAAAGGGCCACTTATTGCACCTAAACCAAAAACAAATTGTAGACCAGCTCCGGCAGCTACAAATTTATCTTTAGAAATATAATCATTTGTATGTGCTAAAATTAATGAAAACATTGGCAAACTACAAAATGAAAAAATGATAAACGAAATATAAAACCAAGTTTTGCTAGTTGCTAATCCACCCGGTAGGTACATTTGCCTAGAAACAATTATGGATATTATTGCAAATATAGCAGCACCAAAGGTACTCATAATGATAACTTTTCTTCTGTCGTATAAGTCTGAAACTTTACCTATAGGAAATTGTGCAATTGCACCAGAAATTGCTAATAGAAATGTAACTATTGATATTTCTAATATGGTGAAATTCATCGAAGTTGCATACACTGCTAAAAGAGTAAAAACAGCAGATTGAATTGTTCCATAAAAAAAAGAACTTACTATTCCAAAAGGGGATGCTTCATATAGATTCTTCAAAGACATTGCTTTAATTTTTTTAAAAGTAGGGGGTTTTTGTTTTGTTAACAATATTGGCAATAAAGCAGCAGATGTTATTACAGAAATTAAAATAAATGGTTGAAAGTTTTTAGGGCTATTAAAATTGAGCAAAAACATACCAATGCCAATCGATCCATAAAGTATAACCATATATATTGAAAGCACACTTCCTCTATTTTTATTACTCGATCTATCGTTTAACCAGCTCTCCGCAACAGTATAAATACATACCATACTTATTCCTGTTAAGACTCTTAACAAAAACCAGATAAATGGATTTACAAGAACTGAGTGGACAAGAATAACTAAAGAGGCTAACGAGGCAAAAGCTGCAAAAACTCTTATGTGACCTACTTTTGAGATGATACTTGGAATCGTTGCGGCACCCATAAAATAACCTACAAAGTATCCTGACATCATGAAACCGGTTGAGGTTAAACTGAACTCCTCTTGAACTGCTCTAACTCCAAGAAGAGATCCTTGAAAACCATAAGCCATCATTATAAAACCCATTCCAAGAAAAAGTGCCCAAGAGTTTTTTAAAACTTTATTCATAAATTTGGTGTAGTTATTCGCGATGTATTATTAAATCAAGTCTTAATTGTGACAAGCTTAAGTATTTCTAAGCTTCAAAAATGAATGAATAGCAATAGTAATTATTATAACAACTCCACCGAACAAAGTTTCAACACTTGGTTGTTCTTTAATTATCAGCCAAACCCATATTGGACCTATTATAGTTTCTAGTAAAAAAAATAAATTAACTTCGGCAGCAGGTATGAACCTTGGAGCTATGGTTACTAGGACAAAAGGTATAGCTACACAAAGAATGCACATCAAAGGCACAATAATCATGTCTTGATTTATAAGTGCAAAATTTTCAACAAATAATAAAGCAAAAGTTGCTACAAGTAATTTTCCAACAACTGCTGCTGGCACTAAATTTTTCGATTTTGCTGAGCGTATAGTTACTGCACCTACTGCTAATCCGATAGCAGTAATGAAACCTAAAATATCTCCATAAAAATTTCCCAATTTAAGAGAGTCAAAAAAAATATAAATTACTGACAGAAAAGTAATGATAATTGATATCAGTGTTTTTTTATCTGGAGGTTCTTTTAGAAAAATTGAACCTAAAATAGCTGATAACATAGGCGCAGTTGCAATCATTACAAGAGTATTTGCTACGTTTGTATTTTCAATTGAAACAACGAAAGTAATATTTGTTATACTAAAAGTGATAACATAGATTATGCCATGGATACCACTCGTCATAAGAATTTTGAAAAAATTTAATCTATAAATTAAAAGCATCCCAAAAAAAACTGTAAGAAAAGGTATAATTCCTCTATAAAAAACAAGCCCCCAAGTATCTATACTGGAGAGTCTGATAAATAATGAGTCCGGTGTAATAAACATTACTGCTACGAATGCAAGTAACGAACCTTTCTGTTGATCAGTTAAATTTTTCAAGCTTTAAGTTCTTTCCAAAAGGTTTTAGCCAAATTAACATTTGATAAATCATAAAATGTTTTTAATCCAGTAGGTGAGGTGACGTTAATATCTCCATTTAATTTTTGATCAATAAAATCAATTCCAGCAAAAAAAATATTTTCTTTTCTTAAATTTTTGGCAACCAGTTTAGATATTTTTTTTTCAATATTTGTTAACTGAGTATTTATTGGTTTTGCTCCTTTACTCATATTACTTAAGAATGATCCTTTTTTTGGAACTCTTGATATAGCGCCCATAACTTTACCATTTATTAAAAAAACTCTTTTATCTCCTTTATTTATTTTTGGTAAATATTTTTGGCAAATTATGTATTCATGTTTTTTAATAAATTTTTTTATAAATTTAAGATCGAATTTGCTAAGTAAATGAATGTCATTTCCACCAAAGCTATGAATTGGTTTTAAAATCACTTTTTCATTTTTTTTAAAAAATTTTTTGATTTCATCAATATTTTGAGAAAAAATGGTTGGTGGCATATATTTTAGGTATTTGATAGCATAAAGTTTTTCAGAAATATTTCTTATAGAACTAGGGTCGTTTATAATTTTTACCTTATCTTTAATAGTTTCAAGAATATAAGTTGTTGAAATATACTTGAGATTAAATGGAGGATCTTGTCTAATTAAAATAAATTTGCAATTTACAAGATTTAATTTGTGTTTCTTAAATAATTTGAAAAATTTTTTTTTACGATAATTAAATTTGACAAAATGACCGTCTGCAACAACCTTTGAATTTATGACAGATAAATTTTCAGGCTCATAATAAAAGATTTTATAATTTTTACTCTGAATTTCATGAGCTAAAAAAATACTAGTGTCTGTACTAGGATTAATTTTAGAAAAATGATCTCCTTGAATAGCTACAATTTTATTTATCATATAATTCTTTTAAATCTTCATTTTTAGAAAATTTATTAATCATATGATCTGCGTTTGTTACTTTATTATCAATAATTGTTTGTAAATGATTTAAGAAAATAGCTTCATTTTTTTTGCTTTTATTTAGTTTGTCTCTTTTTTCCAATCCCTTTCTTGATATGCACAATAAGTTTGATGCCCAGTAGAGAAGATCTTTACCCATTAATTGTGTATTAAATCCTTTTTTTGGTACCTCTAGATACGCATTAATTATTTTATTTTTCTCCCATTTAGAGACAACTTCAAAAGTTTCATCAATATTACCATACAGCATTCCAACATTAAATGCTGGGCCAGCGCACAAACAGTCCCAACCACATGTATCCATAGATCTCATCTCAATATATTTCTTTAATCTATTTTCTGTGAAGATTGTGCTTAAATGTGTAGATAAATCATTTTCATTCGGTATTCTATTTTTGATTTCATTAATTCTACCATTCATAAAATCTTTAAAGATATATTTTTTGCCAGATACATATTTTTCATTATCTTTGATAAATAAAATTGGAAAGTTTATTACAAAGTCAGCATATTTTTCAAAATTTAATTCCTCAAAAAAAATTTCTGGTAGACCACCTCTAGCAGTGTTTTGCCAAACCTTAGATCTATATGATAAATAATTACTTTTTTTTTTTTCTACAATTGAAGAGTTGGCAAATAAAGCAATGGTGATGGGCACAATCGAGTTAACAATCTTAAACTTTTTAATAAAGTCATTTTCAGAGTTATAATCAATATTAATTTGTGTGCCACAAGTTCGATACATCATATCTAGGCTTAATTCACCACCTTCTGGCATACTCTCAGTCATTAGTTTATAACGTTCTTTTGGATTATTTGGAATTTCATTAAGTTTTGAAATTGGATCAAAGCCAGCACTGACAATATTTATGTTTAGTTTTTTTGTTACTTGTCTTAATTCAAATAGATAGTCTTGAGATTCTGCGCACGCTTCATGTATATTATTTAATTTATCCCCAGACAATTCAATTTGGTTTCCAGGTTCAAGTGTAATATTTTTACCTTCTTTATTTAAAGCAATCATATTGCCTTTTTCAGAAATTGGCTTCCAGCCAAATTCCACTAAAGCATTAAACATCTCTTTAATTTTCAAATAATTAATTCTTTTATTATCGTTTTTATTGAATAAAAATTTTTCATGCTCAATTCCAATTTTAAAATTTTTAGTGTCTTTTATTCCGGATTTGAAATATTTGATTATTTGTTCTTTAGAGGTAATCATTTGTTTCTTAATAATACTTTATAAGTAGATTTAAAGTAAAGAATATGGCTTTCTAGAAAAAATTTTTTTTACCATTGGCCTAAAAAATTCTAAAGGAAGTGATTTATAGTTTGGGTCAAAGGAACTTTGATCGTATTTTTCACAAAAATCAATAGTGTCTTGGTAATATTTATGATCTTTATATTTATCTCTCTTATTTCTGTTACCCCCTAAGTGGTGAGCATAATAGTACATTTGAAATTCACCATGTTTTTCTATTATCCAATGAGTTTTTTCTGAAACATAAGGTTTTAAAATTGCAGCAGCATACTCAGAATGATTCATTGGTGCTAATTCATCTCCAATATCGTGTAATAAAGCTGCGACCACCATCTCCTCACTTTCTTTATTTTTATAAGCTCTTGTCGCACTTTGAAGAGAATGCTCCAATCTGGAAATTTGATAACCCTCCAAAGTTTCAGTAAGATTAGACATAAATTTTAAAATCCTTTCAGCAGTCTTATTTGCAAAATCCTTTTCGTGTTTATCTAAAAAAAGATAATCTTCCTTAGTTCCCTTTTTCATTTCTGTAAAACTAACTTTTTTCATTATCTAGTTGTTTGATACCGAGCTTAGTAAAGATAACTGAGTAATCTTACTATCACCAAGTTCATCAACGGGCTTAATTGGATAGTCACCTGTGAAGTAATGATCAGTTAATTGAGGATAAGTATCATTTCTCTTATCAAAACCAATAGCTCTGTATAAACCATTTATAGATAAGAACTTTAAAGACTTAGCCCCAATATACGCACAAATTTCATCATTTGATTTATTTGCAGCTAATAATTCTTTTTTAGTTGGTGTATCAACTCCATAAAAGTCCGGGTATTTTATTTCTGGGCAAGCTATTCTCACATGGACTTCTTTTGCTCCAGCATCATAAAGCATTTTAACAATCTTTAGAGATGTTGTACCTCGAACCAAAGAGTCGTCTACCAGAATTATTTTTTTGTTTTTAATTGTAGTTTCATTAGCATTTAATTTGAGTTTAACACCTAAGCTCCTAATTTTCTGACTTGGCTCAATAAAAGTTCTTCCAACATAATGATTTCTTATTAATCCATGTTCGAAATTAATTTTTAATTTTTGAGAAAATCCCAAAGCTGCTGCATTTCCAGAGTCAGGCACGGGTACAACGATATCCGCATCAATATCATTTTCTTTAGCAAGTTCTTTTCCTAAATTTTTTCTATGTTCATAAGCAGTTTTTTTATTTATGAGACTATCTGGCCTTGCAAAATAAATATATTCAAATACGCATGGTCTAATTTTTTTTGGAGGAAAAGGTTTGATACTTGATAGTTGATTATTTTCTATTAAAACAATTTCACCATTTTCTACCTCTCTTATAAATTTTGCTCCAATAATATCTAAAGCACAAGTCTCTGATGCTAAGACATAGCTAGTTCCTAGTTTACCTATTACTAGCGGTCTAATTCCATAAGGGTCTCTCACTCCAATTAATGAAGTTTGTGTTAACATGACTAAAGCGTATCCACCTTGTATTTGAAATATTGCATCTACAACCTTATCAATTGTTTTAGATCTTTTCGATTTAGCTATTAATTGAACAATAGTCTCAGTATCTGAGGTAGTATAAAATATTGCGCCATCTTCAACTAGTTTATTTCTCAGATAAATTGAATTTGTTAAATTTCCGTTATGAGCAACCCCGATACCACCAGCGTTGGTATCAGCAAAAAAAGGTTGAATATTTCTAAGAGTATTATTACCAGTAGTACTATATCGATTATGACCAATTGCATAATCACCTTTAAGATTATTTAGTACTTTTTCTTTATTAAAATTATCACCAACTAAACCAAATCTTTTTTCTGAATAATATTTTTTACCATCAAAAGTAACTATACCACATCCTTCTTGTCCACGATGCTGTAGAGCGTGAAGACCAAGGGCGGTCAAAGCTGAAGCATCTTTAGCATTGCTTATACCAAATACACCACACTCTTCCTTAAATTTTGAGTTAAAGCTCTTCAATTTTTTCTCTTGAGTCTTGATAACTTTTTTCATTAGGAAATTCTTTTAGTAAATAATTACTACCTTTTTCTAAATATGGGAAGATGTATGATTTATTTAAATTAGTTGGCCATTTATCATAGTTATAGACTATGTGAATAGCTGAAAATAAGCAAATTGCTATTATATATGATCTTAAAAATCCAAAAAAGAATCCAAATATAGAGTCTAATGTTCCAAGTCCTGTATACTTAATTGCTTTACTTATCCCTTTACTAATGAGCAATACAAGAAATATTATAATTACAAAAATCAGAAGGCCCAAAACAATATCTAAAATATATTCACTATCAATTATATCTTTTACGTAAGGTTTTGCTTTTGGGAAAATAATTAGTGTCATGATATATGCAAATAACCATTTACTCATTGCCAAAATACTGAGCACAAATCCCTTTCTATAACATTTGACTAGAGACAAAATTGTTAAAACTAAGTATATTAAGTCTATAATTGATATGGAATTATAAAATTCCTTCAAAATTTCAATCATCAATAATTATTTTCCAAAAGGTTTTATAAAAAGTATTAAAGATGGCAATAGGGTCAAAACTGATACCATCGCTAACAACATAGCAAGACCTGTAAAGATACCAAAGTAAATTGTTGGAATAAATTTAGATAAAACTAATATTGAAAAACCAAAAACTATTGTTACTGAAGTATTCAATATAGCTTTACCTACTGTAGCATGACAAGTTTTAATAGTTGATTTGTAATCCCTTAAAACATTAAATTCCTCCTTAAATCTATAAATGTAATGAATGCTATTATCTACAGCAATACCAATAGTAATTGCAGCTATTGTAATTGTCATCATATCCAACGGAATTCCCAGCAGACCGATTATACCTAATATAAAAAATGCAGCTATAAAATTTGGTACAACTCCAATTAAAGATAATTTAATATTTCTAAAAAGAATTAAAAACATTGCAAATATACCGATCATGACTAAACCTAAAGTTAAAATTTGGGACTTAAAGAGACTTTGAAGTAAATTGTTAAATAAGATCAAAACACCTGCAAGCTTAAATTCATTTTCCTTTAATCCAATTTTATTTTTGAGATCGTAGTTAATCTTTTTTAATAGATCATTTCTTCGCAAATTTTCTTGTGAGTCAATTATTCTTAAGCTAATTCGAGCTTCATTATTACTTATAGAGATATATGGATCAACAATTTCTGTTTTTATATTATCGGGTATCTTAGAATACAAAACACCCAATTCTAAACTTCCTAGTGGTTTATTATTATTAAGCATTGTTGCAACATCAATTATAGAGGAAAAAGATAAAACTTTACCTATCTGTGGAAGACTATCTAAATAATTATGCACTGAAGCTATTTTATCTATTTTATCTTTAGTAAACCAATATTTCTCTTTATCATTTTCATTATCATCTTCCCAATCCTCAAACTCATCATCTTCCTCATTTTTTACGTCCTCTTGCCTTGGAAATTTTAAAATTACTTCTAGCGGTGTTGTTCCACCTAGTTTTTCATCTATTAGCTTCATACCTTTATATATTTCAGTTTTTTTATTGAAGTAGTTGATAAAGCTATTTTCAACTTCTAGACGGCTTATACCGATTAAACTTATAATTATTATCATTCCAGTAATAATAAAAATTGTTATTTGATTGTTTTGTGAAATTTTAGAAAAAAAACTAGTTATTTTTGACTCTTTATATTTATCCAAAGAAATATTTCCCTCTGGAACAAAATTAATTAGTGTAGGAAGTAAAGTAAAAGTGATTATGAAAGAAGTTATTAAGCCAAAGGTCATCATCCATCCAAAATCTATAATAGGTTTTATCTCACTAAATATTAGAGATAAAAAAGCAATTATTGTAGTAAGAACTGTATATAAAATAGGCCAAAACATCTTTTCTGTAGTTAATGAAATTAGTTCAAAAATATTTTTTTTAGGAAAGCTCTCTCTTAATTGTAAAAAACGGGTACTCATATGAATATTCATTGCCATAGTTAAAATTAACATAAGAGCTATAAAGTTTGATGAAATTACTGTGACTTTCCAATTAAGTAATCCAAGTATACCCATCATTATTATGACAGAAAAAAAACAACTACTTATTGGAACAATAATCCAAATTAATTTTCTAAATACGAACCATAAGGTAAAAACAATAAATACAAAAACACCTAAACCAAAAACTATAATGTCACTTTTTATAAAAGTCATCATGTCATCAGCAATCATTGGAATTCCACCTAAAAAGATTTTTCCAATATTTTCATAGCTTTTAATTACATTTCTTATTTCAATTATGTTTTTATGGTTTTGTTTTTTTATGTCATCTTTAAAGTCCTCTATTTCTTTTCTTGTCTTATTTTCGATGTCTTTTAGTTCTTTACTTTTTTTTAAATTTACAATGATGCCGCTAGTTTTACCGTCTTCGCTTATAACAAAATTTCTAAACACAGGACTATCTAGTATTTCTTTAAAACCTCTTTCTCTATCTACGCCCTCGTCTTTGAGGGTTTTAAAATTTTCAAGTCTTTCTTGGAGAGTTTCATCAGAACTATTTAAAAGAGGTATGTCTAAAAGAGTGATAACACTATGAACCCAATTCAAACTCTGAATTTTATATTTTAAGCTTAGTAAATTATTTATTGAGTTTTCTGATATCATATCCTCATTAGGGGTATAAGTAAGAACTAAAAATTCTTTTGATCCGTACCTATCAGTAACTTCACGTAGATACTCCAAATCTGGGTCACCCTCTATTAATAAAGTTTCTGAAGAAGCATCTAATCTAAAATCTTTTGAATAATTTCCAAAACTTACTAAGGCAACTATTAATAAAAGAAAAATTAATTTTGGGTTTTTAAGAATAAGATTTTGATATAAACGACCTATCATTTTAGCTCATTTATATTTTACTTTAACTACTTTGAGTATCCTTAAATTTGGTAAACATTGCCTCAAATTCCAACATTATATTCCCAGTAGGACCGTGTCTTTGTTTACTTATTATTATTTCAGCTAGGTTTGATACCTCATTCATTTTAGCCTGCCATTCAGCATGTTCCACTGTTGCTGGTCTAGGTTCTTTCCTTTCAAGATAGTAAGCCTCTCTATAAACAAACATTACTACATCTGCATCTTGTTCTATTGAACCAGACTCTCTTAAGTCTGATAATTGA
Source organism: uncultured Pelagibacteraceae bacterium (assembly GCA_902524535.1). Taxonomy (GTDB): domain Bacteria; phylum Pseudomonadota; class Alphaproteobacteria; order Pelagibacterales; family Pelagibacteraceae; genus Pelagibacter. The sequence continues at coordinate 95,112 of CABZDR010000003.1, read as the reverse complement.
GGTTTTTTATCATCTCTTTGCTCCACCGCTCTTGATAATTGTGAAAGAGCTACAACTGGTACAGATAATTCTTTTGCAATAGCTTTTAAACCTTGAGTTATCTCAGATATTTCTTGCACTCTACCGTCTTTATTATTAAACGAGCCTTTCATTAATTGAATATAATCTACAACAATCATATCTAGTCCAAATAACCTTTTAACTCGTCTAGCTCTATTACTCATTGCAGCGATACTTATTGCTGGAGTTTCATCTATATACAATGGTAGCTCAGAAATATTTTTTGACGTTTCTATAAATTTATCAAACTGATCGTCTGAAATTCTGCCTCTTCTTATATCATTCGATTTTATTCTTGATTGCTCTGCTAATATTCTTGTAGACAATTGTTCCGATGACATCTCCAATGAAAAAAATGCAATGGAAGATTTTTTTCCATTATCTTGCAACTTTTGAGCTGCATTAAAAGCAATATTTGTAGCAAGTGCAGTTTTACCCATTGAAGGACGACCTGCAATAATAATTAAATCTGATTGATGAAGGCCTCCAAGCCTATCATCTAAATCTCTTAATCCTGTTGGAACTCCAACGATACCCTCTTCATTTTTATATGCAGCTGAAGCCATTTCAATAGTTTGCTTCATAGCTTCGTCAAATTTTACCAATGAAGAATTGAAAGATCCTTTTTCAGCAAGATCAAACAACAATCTTTCTGAATTTTCAATAATAGTTTGACCATTGGTATTTAAATCATCAAGTTTTGCAGAGTCTATTGTTGTTTCTGAAATTTTTATCAATTCTCTTCTGACGAACATATCGTATATGATTTTAGAATATTCAATAGCCTGTCTTGTTGATGTTGAAAATTTTGTTATTTTTACAAGATAATCAGGAATATTTAAATCATCACTTTCATTTTTAAAAAAGTTTTTTAAAGTAATCGGATTAGCAAGCATACCCTTATAGATTAAATTTTCAATTGAACTAAATATTTTCTGATGCATAGGGTCGTAGAAATTTTCATTTGATATAATTGTGTTAATTTCATCAAATAACTCATTAGAGACTAAAATTGAACCTATAACTGCCTGTTCAGCCTCAATATTATTTGGTAATTCTTTGAAGCTATCTTTTACAATACTTAAATTTTTCTCCATTAAGTAAATTACACTAGAATTAAGGTTTTAAAATTAACAATATAACTTGGGGAGAAAATTGTATAATTACTGAATTGTATCAGAGGACTCAACATTAACAACAATTTCTGCGTCAACTTCTGAGTGTAAATTAATTTTTACTTTAAATTTTCCAAGAGACTTGATTTCTGTTATCGGCTGTATCGTCGACGGTTTTATATTAACTTTATCCTCATTTAAAATTAATTTCGAAATTTCTGTAGGTTTAACTGATCCATAAAGCTCATTATTTTCGGTACTTAACTTCTTAACATTATATTGTTTTTTATTGATCTTTTCAAAAAGAGATTTTGCAAGTTGTTTTTTTTCACTATCTTTTTTCGAAAGTTCTGACTTAATTTTTTCAACTTCAGTAATATTTTGTTTAGATGCATAAAGAGCTTTTTTATTTGCTATTAAATAATTTCTAGCAAATCCTCTTTTTACTTCTATTACTTCACCTATAGATCCAATTCTTTTAATATTTTCTAATAAAATTACTTTCATTATAATAATGCAAGATTTCTTGCTCTTTTGATAGATAATGATAATTCTCTTTGTTTTTTTTGGCTTACATTTGTTATTCTTGATGGCAATATTTTCCCATTCTCTGACGTATATTTCTTTAAAAGTTTTATATTTTTGTAATCAATTACTGGAGCCCCTTTGATTGAAAGAGGACAAGACTTTTTGAACTTATATTTATTAGGTTGGAAAATACTAAGCTTAGCAAAATTACTCTGCTTTCCTTTTTTATTTCCACTTTGTCTTTTAGGCATAATTAATTTTTAACCTCTTTCTTTTTTTCGATATCTTCTTTTTTCGAACTAAAATAGTTTGTGCTCAAATCAAATTGTTTCACCTTAATGGTAAGATATCTTAATAACCTTTTATCAATTGCTTCGTTTTTTTCTAATTCACTTATCATTTTACCATCGCCTTTAATTTTAAAATGTATATAACTCCCTTTTTTATTTTTTTTAATAAGATAAGATAGATTGATTAAACCCCAATTTTCAGTTTTTATTATTTCTCCATTATTTTTCTCAACTATTTTGGAGTACTTTTCAGTTAAAAGTTTGATCTCACTTGGCGATGTATCTTGTCTAGCAATAATAGTATGTTCGTATAAATTCATATTTGTTCTTTAATAAAAATTGTGGATATACTATTATAATAATTTAATTACAATAGTTAAATAACCATAAAATAAAGAATTTTAAATGTTTTCAGTAGTTTTTCCAGGTCAAGGTTCACAAGAAGTGGGAATGGGAAAAATTCTATATGAAAAATTCGACTTGGTGAAAAATTATTTTAAGGAAGCTGATGAAACTTTAAATTTTGCTATATCTAAGCTAGTGTTAGATGGCCCTAAATCTGATTTAAACTTAACTTTTAATACTCAACCAGCAATTTTTTTAATTAGTTATTCTATTTTTAATGTTATGAAAAAAGAGTTTAACATTGACTTAAATAAAGCTACTTTTTTTGCGGGTCATTCTTTAGGAGAATATTCAGCATTATCATGTGCTGGATACATTAAATTTTCTGATACTTTAAAGATTCTAAAAATAAGAGGGGAGGCAATGCAAAATGCTGTGCCAAGGGGCATAGGAGGAATGATAGCTGTTTTGGGAACAACCATAAAAAAAATTGAAGACTTAATATCAAAGAATAAAGAAGATTTTAACGTTCAAATTGCAAATGATAACTCAGAGGGTCAAATAGTGGTAAGTGGAAAATTAAAAGACCTCGAAAGTTTTGTGAAAATTTTAAAATTACAAGGTATTAGGAACATTAAACTTCCAGTAAGCGCACCATTCCATTGTGAATTGATGGCTAATGCAACAAAAATTATGAAACATAAAATAAATGAGCTTGAGTTTAACGAGGGATATAATGTTTTGATGTCTAATGTAACAGCTGATAAGATACAGAATATTTCTGAAATTAAAGATTTATTAATTAGGCAAATTGAAAATAGAGTTAGATGGAGAGAAAGTGTAATTAATATGGTAAATAATGGAGTTAATAATTTTATTGAAATTGGGCCAGGTAAGGTTTTATCTGGATTGATAAAAAGAATAAATAAAGAGGTAAATGTTCAATCAATTAATAATATAGAAGATATAAAAAATTTGAGTATTTAATGACAAATTTAAAAGAACTGAATACTATAGTTACAGGAGCCTCTGGTGGTATAGGTAATTCAATAGTTGAACATCTTTATGAGGCTAATGCAAATATTTTAGCTACTGGAACAAGAGTTGAAAAATTAGATGAGTTAAAAAGCAGATTTGGTAAGATCAAAATTTTACCTTTTGATATCTCTAAACATGACAAAATTGAAAACTTTATTGATCAGGCAAGTGAATTACTGGGTGGAACCCTTAATTGTTTAATAAATAATGCTGGAATTACTAAAGATAATTTAGCAATAAGAATGAATATTGAAGAATGGAATAAAGTAATAGATTTAAATCTCACCTCTACATTTCTAATGAGTAAATTTGCAATAAAAAAAATGTTAAAGAATAAATTTGGAAAGATTATTAATATCACTTCAGTAGTTGGTCACACTGGAAATGTGGGACAGACGAATTATACTGCTTCAAAAGCGGGCATCATCGCTATGTCTAAGAGTTTAGCAATCGAATATTCTAAAAAAAATATAAATGTCAATTGTATTTCTCCAGGCTTCATAAATACAGCAATGACTGATAAAATTGATGAAAAATTTAAAGAATCAATTGTACTTAAAATACCATCTGGTAGATTGGGTAAACCTGAAGATATAGCAAATGCTGTTGTTTTTTTAGCTTCCCCAAAATCAGACTATATAAATGGCGAAACAATTCATGTTAACGGTGGTCTGTATTTAGGTTGACAAAAAAACAATTTCATCTAAGAACAAAATATAACTATAAAGGATTAATATGTCTGAGGATATTTCAAGTAAAGTAAAAAAAATAGTTGCTGATCATTTAGGAATAGATGAAGCAAAAGTAACAGATGACTCAAGTTTTATTGATGACCTAGGAGCTGATAGCTTAGATACAGTTGAGCTAGTTATGGCTTTTGAAGAAGAATTTGGTTCTGAGATTTCAGATAGTGAAGCTGAAAAAATATTAACAGTTGGTGATGCTGTTAAATTTATTGAAGGTAAAAGAAATTAAAATTTTTAATGCCATTAAATAATGATGGAATAATGGTGATATTGTCATCTCCATCAGGTGCGGGTAAGACAACTCTTGTTAAACTTTTATCTAAAAGAAAAAATTTTAAAATTTCTATTTCTCACACAACCAGAAAACCTAGAGACAGTGAAATACAGGATAAAGATTATTTTTTTGTAGATGAAAGTGAATTTAAAAGGCTTGTTCAGAATGAAGAATTCCTAGAATATGCTAAAGTTTTCAACCATCTCTACGGCACCAGCAGATCTCCTGTAATCAGTAACCTACAAAAAGGAAAAAATGTGATATTTGATATTGATTGGCAAGGTGCTGATCAGATTAAAAATAAAAAATTAGACTATAAATTAATTACATTCTTTATATTACCCCCAAGCAAAAAAATACTTTTTGATAGATTATCAAATAGAGATATGAAAGATAAACTTATTGCAGAAAAAAGAATGAAAGAATTTAGTAGGGATGTACTCCATTGGATAAATTATGACTATGTAATTATCAACGATGATCTTGAAAGTTGTTATAAAAAAATTGAAAGTTTAATTGATGCTGAATTAAATAATGGGCCTAAAGATTATGATAAAGATTATATTAGAAATCATATTGAAAAACTAACCGTTTAGTTTCTCGTATTCTCTAGCAATATTACAATATGTTTGTAATGACAAGTTTTGTGGCCTTAAATTTAAATCAAGTTTTAATTTATTAGATATTTCTTGAGAGTTAGAAAATAATTGCCTCATAGGGTTTTTAATCATTTTTCTTTTTTGGTTAAAAAAAATTCTTGTAATCATTTCCAAATTTTTACTATTTTTAATTTTGAAATATTTTTCTTTAGGAGTAAAATGAATTAAAGAACTGTATACTTTAGGTTTTGGAAAAAAACAGTTTGGACTAATATCAAAAACCTTCACAATGTTCATTTTCCAGTTTAGAAGTATAGATAGCCTTCCATAATCTGAAGTGTTTGTCTTTGAAATTATTCTATCGGCAACCTCTTTTTGAAACATTAAAATTAATTCAGAAAACCAAAAATCGTTTTTTAATTTTAAAATCCAATTACAGACTATCTCAGTTGAAATATTATAAGGTAAGTTACCAAATACTACTAATTTATGATTTGAAATATTTTTTTCATTAATTTTAAGAATATCCTCATTTTTAATTTTAATATTATTTTGAAATTTTAACAGCAGTTGATCACATAAAAACTTATCTTTTTCTACTAAAAACAGTTTATTGGGTTTTTGTTTTAAAATATATTCTGTTAAGTTTCCGGTACCAGGACCTATTTCTAGGACGTCTTTATCAAAAATATCTGATAAGGACACTATTTTTTTTATAACATTCTTATCGATCAAAAAATTTTGCCCTAAACTTTTCTTTGGTTTTATCAACACTTACTTGTCTAAAAATTTAATTGCTTTAATTAAGCTATCAGGATTAGATTTTTTTTTTAAAAACATTTTAACGTTCGGTCCATGATCTGGCGATATTCTAATAAAAGGTAATCCAAGAGTTATATTAATTGCATTAAAACCAAACATTGATTTTATGGGAGATAAAACTTGATCATGGTACATTCCAACTATAACATCAAAATCCTTTGACTTTTCTTTTAAGAAAATAGTGTCTGCAGCATAGGGGCCTGAGACTTTAAATTTTTTCTTAGATAAATTCTTTATTGCAGGTATGATAAATTCCTCTTCCTCGCTTTTTTGAAAATTGCTTTCACAGTGGGGATTTAGACCCGTAATACCAATTTTTGGATTTATTCCAAAATTTTTTTTATAAAACTTTGTGATTTGTTGTACGTGATTAATTATTTTTTTTTTACTAATATATTTATGAACTTTTTTTAATGGTAGGTGAGTTGTTAAAGGGCTAACAGATAAATTTTTGTTGTAAATAAGCATCACTGCTTTACCTTTACTTTTTGTTTTGAAGTCTAAGTATTCTGTAATACCTAAAAAACGATGTTTTAAGATCTTTTTTTTATTAATTGGTCCATTTATCAGAGTAATATTATTATTTTTTTTAATTAATGATAATGCTTTCTCAAATGATTGATAGATATATTTAGAGATGAACTTGTTATTAAAAGGAACATTAATAATGTTAATTCTTTTATTTGTTAAATTTTTATAACTTAAATTATTTATATTTAATTTATTTATTTTAAAATTATAATTAAGTAATTTCATTTGTCTTAATAATATATTTTCATTAACAATTAAAATAAGCGGACTCTTGAATTTATTTCTTTTTAAAGACTTAAAATAAATTTCTAAAAAAATACTTTTTGGGTCACCTGCTATTATTAAAATAGGTTTAAAATTTTTCAACATATGCTTTATTTTCGGCCTCTTTATAATAAATTATTGAATATTCATTAAGTATTCTATCTCTCTCATATGAAATTAATCTATCCATTTCTTTTTTTTTATCAACTTTAACGCTTACACTTTTTTTGTTATTTATTTTAAGTAAGATTATTCCTCCAGGTGTAATTATTGGTTTAGAAAACTCTCCTATTTCTAAATCTTTAATAGCTAAAAAAATTTTTTGTGGCATTTGGTTTTCATTAATCCAGCCTATTTCACCACCCAGCTTTGAACTTTCAGATATACTATGAATTACAGCTGCATCTTTGAAACCGATTTTTTTAATTGAAGTAGTTATTTCTTGAGTTTTCTTTTCTATCGCATCTTTATTTTTTCCTAAAAAAATTATTTCTGACAGGTTAAAGCTTAAAATTTCTAAATTATTTTTTATCAATTCTTCTAATTCGATATCAATTTTTTCTGTGTCTATTTTAATAAAATTTCTGTACTTTTCGAAAATAAGTTGATTCCAAAGTTTTTCAATAACAAATTTTTTCTTTAATTCATTATAATTAATACCCCTACTTTTTAAATAATCTTCAAATTTTTGACTTGATTCAAAACCTAAATTTTCTCTAAAATTTTTAATAATAATATCTATCTTTTCAGATTTTAATGCTTCAGTATAATTGATTTCATAAAACTTTTTTATTTCATCACGTTTAATTATTTCTCTAATTAAAGACCTTTCAGCATTTGAGGAAAGTTGTTCATTATTTAATTGTGATAAATTTTTGTTTAATGAAACTAAATAATTTATCTCTTCTAAAATATCGTGATTAGTAATTATACTATCATTAATTTTGTATAGAATTTTTATCTCACTCGAAATACTATTAGCTATAATTATCAAATAAATTATTATTATATAAACAAAATTCTTTTTCATTTTATCAAAATCCTGGGGAAGAAATCGATGTAAATGGAGTAAACGTCAGAGAAAAAAAGATTTGTTCACTTGGCTTAAGGTCTCTATCCTGATAATATTCCTTCTTATATTCTATTCCTGCAATTAAACAGTCATTTTTATATTCATAAATTAAATTATAATATTCAGTCAGGTCTATTTTTCGATTTCTTCTAGTGTTATATGAGATAGAATTATTCTTATCAAAAATATAACTAACATCACTTAGTAAATAGCTATCTGAACCTATGTCATTGTTTTCCTCTAAAAAGTCAAATGAAGTTATAAAATTATTTATTTTCATCTCAGTTTCAATTTTTGAAAAATTTGTAGTTTCTAAATTATTATCAAACGAAAAATCATAATTTATTTTGAAATTATTATCAGGTTTAAAATTGAAATTTCCAACTATATCAGATGATTTATTCTGCATTTTAGATTTTATAGGAAGTCTTGTATCATCAGTGTCTCTAAATATTTGACCTAAGCTAAAACCTAAAAATTCATTGTTATCTCTTGTTTTTAAATCATAGTCAAAACCAAGAGTTAATGATTGACCACCTTCAATTGAATCATTTAAACCTAATCTATTTTTTGAAAAAATATTAGTAATATTAATTTTTCTATCTATATCAGACAAATTTTCTGATTTGTTAGGACTATATCTTACGTTAATTTTTGGGCTTAGATTTCCTATATAATTTTCGTAATTTCTTTTCAATGGAATAGAGGAATTAAAAATAAAAGAAGAATAATTTTCAGACTGAGTAGAGTCTTTATATTTACTCGAATTATTTCCTTTTTTTAAAGAATTTTTTAGCTCTACTTCGTAATTTGAAATAGTTCCATAATTTGAGAAAAAAGAGTTAGATTTATAAATTAAATCATTTATCAAAAGAGACTCACTAACATTGGTATTTTTTTTTTGACTTGAACCAGAAATTTTGTAATTTAAGCTTCCTTTAACTTCAGGACTGTTGTTTAACAATTTAGATATGGTAAAATTTGGTAATATATACTGAAATTTATCAGAATTTTTTTCTTTTGTTAAATCTTCATAAGCTGCTAACTCTGCAAAAATATTTAAATCTTCTCTACTTGCATCAAATTTGGCATAAGAATTTAACAAGGTTTGATTATTAGAGTTTCTTGTTTTACTTATTATATTATCTCCCTTGAGATATGTATCACTAGAAGTTTTTTCTAAATTTAATTCAATTTCTGAAAAATCAAAATCATTTTCCAAAATATATTTTGTATTAGAAAAAAAATGTGATTTTGTAGAGCTTTCTAATTTTTTTAAACTTAAGTCAGATATATGATTTGTATTTTTTTCAACTTGCCTATATTCATTTTGAATTGAGATATCATCATTGAAATAGATTCTGGGTGTAAATGTGATATCTTTATTTTCAGAAATAACTTTGTAATAAGGAATATTTATTGATCCTCCACTTGCAGAGGAACTTAACAATGAAGGAGTTAAGAAACCAGATTGTCTTTTAACTGTCGGATCGGGATGAAAAAATTTTGGAAAATAAAAAATTGGAACATCATATAATTGCAACCATGAGTTTTTATAATTGATTGATTTCTTTTTTTTATTATGTCTTATTTCTTTAGATTTTATGCTCCAAGGAGGACATTCATCTCTAATTTTACAAGCAGTAAAAATACCATTTTTAATAATAGAAATATCATTTTCTGATATTAATGAACTTCCTTTAAGTCTAGAGTTTTCTCCTAGTTCACCTTTGGCAAAATAAATTTGAATATCTTTTGCAGCTATTCTTTCATTATTTAAGTCAATAATTCCATTATTGGTTTTATAAACATTCATCTCTTTATCAGTAAATTCCATTTGGTTTGCTCTAAGTACTTTATTCTCAATTGAATAATTGAATCCACTCAGATTAATTGTATTACCAAATTTATCTTCAATTATTGTTGTATTATTAGATCTAATCGTTAATTCAGATCTAAAAAAAATAATATTTTCACCAGAAATTATATGTGAATTATTTATTTTAATTTTTGTGTTTCCTTTTGCTGTAATTTTTTCTAAAATTTTATCGTAGATGACATTGTCACTATTTATTTCAAAATTTTGAATTTGATCGAACAATTTAACATTTTTTACTAAATTTAAAATTTTGGTATTCTTGTCATACTCAGATCTATCAGCAAATATCTCTAAGCCATCAGATGTTGTAGCTTTGACACCATCTTGTGCAATAATTTTATTATTACCTTGTATTTCGATCGATTTACTTTCAAATATAAAATCTTCTACAGCTAAAGCATTGACTGTAGAAATACATAAAAAAAAAATTGGAAACAAAAATTTTAATTTATTTTTCATTAATTCTTACAATTCCTATTAAAGAAATTATACTTAAGGTTATAATTGGTGTCCATATTGAGACTAATAAAGGTATTTTTTCATTTTTACCCATAGTACCAAAAAAGAAATTTATATAATATATAATTACTGATAACAAAATACCTATAACCATAAAAAAGAGTTTAGGTTTTTGAAAATTTAAATTTAGCATCAAAATTGCAGATAAGGCTGTTATAATTGTTATCAAAAAAGGGTATGCGACAATCCTTTGAAAGTGGTAATCAATCTCAGTTGTTGAATAATTAATTGATATATAATTTTTTTTTAATTCAAATAAATTCCAAATTGTAAGAGAGGCAAGATTTGAAAAAAGATTATTAATTTCTTCGTAATTAAAATTTGATAAGAAATCCATTGTATTTGTTGTTTCTATGTTATTATTTTTATCAATAATTTTGACATCAGTGAGATTCCAATTATTTTTTTGGATATTTACTGTCTCAGCTTTAATGTTATTTTGAAATTCGAAGTCTTTATTAAGTTGAATAATATCAACTTCTTTTAAAGTATTAATGGTGAAACCTCTAGCATTAATAAAATTTATTTGATCATTAATTTCATCTTTAATCCATAGTCCATTTTCAGTAATTGTTGCTAAATATTTATTGTCTTTTGTAAAATTTTTTTTGATATCTAAATATTCAAATTTCATCATTGCAGATAAATTATAAAATATAATAATAATAAAAAAGCCCATAATTAATGAGAGAGACATTATTAATTTCAAAATTTTTAGATTATCAAGTCCACTATTTTTAAATGTATTCAATTCGCCGCTTTCAAGCAACTTCAGAAATAAAAATTGCGAAGAGAGCAAAAAAATAAAAGGAAAAATTTCGTAGATTAACGAGGGCACATTTAGTAAAACTAAGTAGATTGGATAAAAATATTCAACTTCAAAATCTGAGAAAAAATTAATCTCCTCTAGCAAACCCATTATTAAACCTAAAATTAGAAAAACAAAGGTAATCTTACTAACTATCAGTGAAAATTCTTTTATAAGATATTTTTGATAAATTTTTAAAACCATTTAATTCAAAATTTTTTATTTTTATTTAAAAAAAACAAATAAGTAGTTAACAATAATATTAATGGTATACACAAAGTTGCAATAGCAGATTGTAAATTAATGCTAATAGTGTTGATAGAAATTTGTGAAAAGATTATAATAATTATTCCACTTAAAAATACTTTTATTTTAAAATTTTTAAATTTGTCGTTGTTACTTGATTTAAGAATAACCAAAGACGCTACTATGCACAATATAGGAATATACAGTGGCAAAATAGTTCTTTTATAAATTTCTTGAATTAAATTTTTTGAAAAAGATTTTTCACAGTTTAATTTCTCTATCAAAGTTTTTCTGTTAATATCAGCGCTTAATCTTTTTAAACATTTGATTATTATTTCACTATTTGTTTCCTGAATTTTAGGAGTTATAGTCGTTTTTGTTTTGTATTTATTTAAATTAAAGTTTGATTGTTCAAAATTAAAAGAGGTTAATTTTTTATCTTTACCGTAATTTATAATTATTCCATCATTTAAACTTAGATATTTAGCCTGTTCATCACCAACAATTCTTCCAGATTTTGAAATAATCAATTGTGAACCTCCAATTATGCTCGAGTCTTTTATTAAAATTTTTTTCATTGAATTATTTTTTTTTTCATTTAAGAAAATTGTTAAATTTTCTACGGTATCAATAAATTTTTTAGGCTTAATTAATGAAGGAAAAAAATCGAGGTTCGAGTCTCTAATAAATGATCTAGCTTTGTCTTGAGTGAATGGAACAATAAAATAAGATAAGATTAATGAAAAAATTGCAAAAAAAACCGATAGAAAAATTAATTTATTAAGAAACTCTTTTTTAGTTATTCCATTTATCCAAAATATTATTAATTGGTTTTTATCTTCGTATAGGCCCAAAATGTAATAAACTGATAAAAAAAATGATAACAATAAAAGTTTACTGTATATTTTTGGAATATTCAAAATAGCATATGAAAAATACGTGGTTATGCTATGTCCATCCTCTGAAATAATATCAATAAAGTTTACTGCTTGGATTATCCATACAATCAACGTGAGTGTTAGTGAACACACTAAAAAAAAGACAGTTACTTCATTAAAGAGATTATTAAATATTGTTTTTTTCATTGAATTTAAAAGTTTTATTACTTATATAACATTATCACGTATAGATTGTATAAAAATAATGATTAAATATAAATATATGTGAAAATAAGAGAAATCTTGAAAAAATTTAAAAAATGCCTGTAAAAATTAATTATAAAAATAATAGTTCCAACAAAATTTCAAGCAATCTTGTTTTATTTACTGACGAAAAATTTAATATAATTACTATTAAGAAATATATTTCTAAATTAGAATTTTCTTACATTAATGATTTATTAAAAACGAGTGATCTTAAAAAGAGCTTATTAGTTTTTGAATTAAGCGCAAAAAAAAAGATTATTTTAGTTTCGTTAAAAAATAATGTTTTATCCTCAGACTTAGAAAATTTAGGTGCAGAATTATTTGATAGAATTAATTATGGAAAAAATAGCCAGTATTTTATAAATTTAGATAGCTTTGCAAGTAAATATAAAAATTTAGTAGGTCATTTTCTTCATGGAATAAAACTTAAATCATACGAATTTAATAAGTATAAATCAAAAAAAGAAATAAGACATATAACATTAAACGTAGCTAGAGATAAAAATAAATTTTTAAATAGCAAAAATTTAAAATTTAAAGCATTAGAGGAAGGAACTTTTTTTGCAAGAGATTTAGTTTCTGAGCCTGGAAATATTTTACATCCAGATGAGTACGCTAAAAGATTAAAATCACTTAAGAAAAATGGTTTAAAAGTTAGTGTATATGACAAAAAAAAATTAAAGAAATTAGGTATGAATGCGTTGCTTGGTGTTGGACAAGGCAGTGTGAGAGGTTCATATCTTGTAACTATTGAATGGAAAGGTTTAAAAAATAATTCTAAGCCTTTAGCTTTTATTGGTAAAGGAGTATGTTTCGATACAGGTGGATATTCTTTGAAACCTGCAAAATTTATGGAAGATATGACATATGATATGGCAGGTTCAGCAGCAGTAGTTGGTTTAATGAAAAGCTTAGCTTTAAGAAAAGCGAAAATAAATGCAGTAGGAGTTGTTGGACTAGTAGAAAACATGGTGAGCGGAAATGCTCAAAGACCAGGTGATATTGTGAAATCTTTTAGCGGTAAAACAATTGAGATACTTAATACAGATGCTGAGGGCAGATTAGTTCTAGCAGATGCTATTACATACACAGAAAAAAAATTTAATCCAAGATTTATGATTGATTTAGCAACATTAACAGGAGCAATTATAGTTTCTTTAGGTTCTGAGTATGCAGGACTTTTTTCTAATAATGATAAGTTATCTAAAGAATTAATTAATTCTGGTAATAAAGTTCAAGAGAAACTTTGGAGAATGCCACTCAATAAAAACTTTGATAAGTTAATTAATTCTAAAAATGCAGATATGCAAAATATAAACTATGTTGGAGGGGCAGGTTCTACAACGGCTGCTCAGTTTTTACAAAGATTTATTTTAAATAAGACTCCATGGGCCCATCTTGACATTGCAGGTATGGCATTTTCTAAATATGGAGGAGCATTAAATTCTGGAGGTGCAACAGGTTATGGAGTAAGATTGTTAAATCAGCTAATTGAGGATTATTATGAGTAATTTAGAACAAACATTATCGATAATTAAACCAGATGCTGTAGAGAGAAACTTAGATAATGAAATCAAAGAAATTTTTAAAAATAAAGGTTTTTTGATTAAAAAAGAAAAAAAAATTCAAATAGAAAAATCTGAAGCAGAAAAATTCTATAAAGTTCACGAAACAAAGCCATTTTATAATGATTTATGCACTTATTTATCATCTGGGCCAATAGTTGTTATGGTGCTTGAAAAAGAAAACGCAGTTTTAAAAAACAGAGAACTCATGGGCGCAACAAATCCAAAAGACGCATTCGAAGGAACGATAAGAAAAAAATATGGAATTTCTATTGATAAAAATTCTGTTCATGGTTCTGATAGTGTTGAAAATGCAAAAATTGAAATAGACTTTTTTTTTAAAGATTAAAGATTTTTAAAATTGCTTTTGGATAAAGTTTATGTTCCTCTCTAATTATTTTTTTATCTAACGATTTCTCAGTCTCATTCTTCGAAATCATAACTTTTTTCTGCAAGATTATCTTTCCAGAATCTAATTTAGATGTAACATAATGAACAGTACAACCAGAAAATTTTTCTTTATTTTTTAGGGCTCTAACACCTGTGTTCAATCCTTTATATTTGGGAAGATAAGATGGGTGAATATTAACAATCTTTTTTTTGAAATTTCTTATAAAATTTTTGGACAATATCTCCATAAAACCTGCCAAACAGACAAATTTTATTTTTCTACATTTTAATTCGTGTAGAATTTTTTTTTCAGCTAATGTTTTAAATTTAAAACTAATTATTTTTTTTTGTATATTGTACTTTTTTGCATATTTTAATCCTAGAGCTTTTTTATTTGAAATAATTAGATCTATTGATATGGGAGATTTTTTTTGTCTAGAAAATTTAATTAAATTCAATAAATTGCTACCTCTACCTGAAATAAAAACAGCAGTTTTAACTTTTTTATTACCAATTAATTTTGCCATTGAATCTAATTTTTTTATTCCCCTTAGATATTCGTCCAATTACATAAGGTTTGTATTTTTTTGTAAAAAATTTTTGGACTTTATATAGATTTTTTGGATTAATAATTAAACAAAAACCAACTCCACAATTAAAAGTTTTGAGCATCTCTTCATCAGAAATCTTATTTTTTTTAATCCATTTAAAAATTTTTGAAGTTAGTATTTTACTTAAATTAATTTCTGCAGTATGATTAGTTGGTATAATTCTTTTTATATTATCAGCTATTCCACCACCAGTTATATTCGCACAACCATTAATTAAATCTTTTGTGATAAGTTTTAAAACTTCTTTTACATAAATTTTTGTTGGTTCCAGTAAATCTTTTTTTAATTTATTATTTCTTTCTAAGTTTATTCTTTTTTTTTTTAATATAAATCTTACAAGTGAATAGCCATTAGAATGAAGTCCACTAGATGGCACAGCTAAAATTAAGTCATTTTTTTTAATTTTATTTTTTTTTAAAATTTTATTTTCATCAACTAATCCAACAGCAAAACCAGCAATATCAAATTTATTTTTTTCATATGTGTCAGGCATTTCGGCTGTTTCACCACCAACCAGTTCACAACCGGAGATTTTGCAACCTTTGTAGATACCTTTAATAATTGATTTTAACTTTGAAATTTTAATTTTATTAATAGATATATAATCTAAAAATATCAGAGGTTTTGCCCCTTGCACGATAAGGTCATTCACGCTCATAGCAACTAAATCAATTCCAATAGTATCAAATTTGTTAAGTAAATTTGCTATTTCTAATTTAGTTCCTACACCATCTGTGCAAGCTACTATTCTTGGCTTTTTGAAGGTTTTAGGAATATTTGTAATAGATCCAAATCCTCCAATATTTGAGAACTTTTTTTTGCCCTTATCTTTTGTATTCAATGAAGATATGAATTTAACGAAATTATCAGCTGCAGCAATGTTTACTCCACTTTTTTTATAGGTTAAATTTTTTTTATTCATTAATATTTATAAATATGAAAAGTATAATCTTATTAATTAAGCAGATTTTATATCCGATTATATTAACGTTGACCTTATTTAAAATTTTCTTTTCCACAGCTATTTCTTATGCTGAAAGTTTTGATATAAAAAATATTGAAATATCAAAGAAATTTGACATGAATTTTCAAAAAATTGACGTTTTAGATGAAGGTTTTAAAATTGCATACCAAAATTTAATTTTAAGCATTACTAAATCTACAGATCAAGACAAATTGAATAATTTACAACTTTTTAATATTAAAACAATGATAGACAATTTCTCAATAAAAGAAGAAAAGTTTATTGATGATATTTATTATGTTAATTTAGATGTTTCATTTAACAAAAAAAAAGTATTTTTATTTTTAGAAAAAAAAAATATTTTTCCATCACTCCCCAAAAGAAAAAAAATTTTATTTATTCCATTGATTATCGAAGAGAACAAAAAAAATCTTGTAATGTTTTCAGAAAATATTTTTTATAAAAATTGGTTATTTAATATTAATAATAAAGACCAATTAATATATATTCTACCATCAGAAGATTTAGATGATATTCAAATTATAAAATCGAAATATGATTCTTTAGAGGAATATGATTTTGAAGAAATAATAAATAAGTACTCTTTGAAGGACTATATAATATGCTTAATTTATAAAAATAAAAATGATTTAAGAGTTTTATCTAAAATAAGATTATCTGATAAAATGATTTTAGATAATAAAGTTTTTAAAAGTTTTAATAATGAAAATTTGTTAGATACAATTGAAAAATTGAAAATTATTTATGAAGATTATTGGAAAAAAGAAAATCAGATAAATACATCAATCAAACTACCTTTAACCATTGCAATTAATATCTTAGATGAAAAAAAGATCAACGATTTTGAAAGTTTTATTAAAAAATTTGATTTAGTATCGTCCTATTATGTTTCAAAGCTAGATAATAATAAAATTTATTATAAAATAATTTTTAATGGAACTCCCCAAGCATTTATTTTCGGGATACAAGGATCAGGTTTTGCTTTAGATATTAAAAATAAGATTTGGGTTTTAAAATGAGTGATTTTAACCAACTAATTTTAGGTTTTGATCATGAGCAAAATTTTAGAAATTTAGATTTTTATGTTTCTAAAAGTAATGCCCATGTTTTTAGATTAATCAAAAATTGGTCAAAACATAATCAAAAATTTTTAAATATAATTGGAGAAAAATTCTCTGGTAAATCTCATTTGATTAATATTTTTTTAGAAATAAACAAGGGCCTAAAGATAATTTCAAATGAATTAGACAACAACCATTTAAAAAAAACAAGACTACATAAAAATATTATTCTAGAGGATCTAACGGTATCGATAGATGAAGAAAAACTATATAGCTTGATTAATATAATTGAGTCTGAAGATAAAAATTTAGTTGTAACATCTCAAATTTCTATCTCCGATATAAATTTTAAACTTCCAGACTTAAAATCTAGAGCAAAAAAATTTAACCTGACAAATATTTATAACCCTGATGATGATTTGATTTTTGCTTTAATTTTAAAAAATTTATCTGATAGACAAATATCTATTAACAAAAAATTAATTGATTATATAACAAAACGAATTGATAGATCTTATAGTAATATATCTAATTTCATATATAAAATTGATCAACTAAGTTTAAAAAAAAAAAGATCTATTGATTTTAAAATTATTAAAGAGGCACTAGGAGATTAATTGAATAAGTACAGAACTCATAATTGTAATGCTCTAAGACAAAAAAACGTTGGAGATGATGTTTTATTGTCTGGTTGGATAAATAAAAAACGTGATCATGGTAATTTATTATTTATAGATCTAAGAGATAATTATGGAATTACGCAATGTATTATTGACAAAAAAAATCCTCATTTTAGTGAACTTGAAAAAATACAATTGGAGACAGTAATAAAGATTAAAGGTAGCGTAGTTGATAGATCTTTAGAGACAATTAATAATGAAATTGACACTGGAGAGGTAGAGGTATCAATAAATAGTTATGAAATTTTGGGTAAATGTAGTGAGTTACCGATGCCGGTTTTTAGTGATCAAGAATATTCAGAGGAAATAAGATTAAAATATCGATTTTTGGATTTAAGAAGAAAAAAAATTCATGAAAATATTATACTAAGATCAAAAGTAATTTCATTTATTAGAGGTGAAATGAACAAAATGGGATTTTTAGAATTTCAAACTCCAATCTTAACTTCATCAAGCCCAGAGGGTGCTAGAGATTTTCTTGTTCCTAGCAGATTAAATCCAGGAAAATTCTATGCTCTTCCACAAGCACCTCAACAATTTAAACAATTAATAATGGTATCGGGTTTTGATAAATATTTTCAAATTGCACCATGTTTTAGAGATGAAGATGCGCGTGCTGATCGTAGCCCTGGAGAATTTTATCAATTGGATTTAGAAATGTCTTTTGTTGAACAGAATGACATTTTTGATGTTGTTGAGAGATTATTAGTTAATACTTTTAAAAAATTTTCTAATAAAAAGATATTATCTGAAAAATTTCCAAGAATTTCATATTCTAATGCATTACTAAATTTTGGTAGTGATAAACCAGATTTAAGAAATCCATTAATTATAAATGATATTACTGAAATTTTTACGAGAGAGGATGTTTCTTTTGATATATTTAAAAAACTTGTGAAATCAGGTTCGAAAGTAAGATGTATTGTAACTAAAAATACAAAAAGTAAGCCAAGAAGTTTTTTTGATAATATTGACAAATGGGCAAAGGAACAAGGTGCATCTGGATTAGCTTATTTTACTCTTGAAAACGAAAAAGAAGTTTCAGCCAAAGGACCAATTGGTAAGTTTTTTTCGAAGGACGCTTTGAAGGAAATAATGAAAAAAACCAAAGCAAAAATTGGTGATAGTATTTTTTTAGCTTGTGATAAAAAAAATAATGTAGAAAAGATTCTTTCATTGGCGAGAGATAAAATTGCAAATGATTTGCATTTAATAGACGATAATACTTTTGCTTTCTGTTGGATAGTTGACTATCCAATGTATGAGAAAGATGAGTTAAGTAATGAAATAAAATTTAGTCATAACCCTTTTTCCATGCCCCAGGGTGATCTGGATCAAATTGATTTTGAAAACCCATTGGATATTTTAGCATATCAATATGATATAGTTTGTAATGGTATAGAGCTTTCATCTGGTGCAATAAGAAATCATATTCCAGAGCTAATGTATAAGCTTTTTTCAATTGCAGGTTATAATAAAGATCAAGTGAATGAAAAATTTAGTGGCATGATCAATGCATTAAGCTATGGCGCTCCTCCTCACGGAGGTATAGCTCCAGGGATAGATAGGATAGTGATGCTTTTAGCAAATGAAAAAAATATCAGAGAAGTAACTATGTTCCCAATGAATCAGAATGCACAAGACTTAATGATGAAAGCTCCTTCCGAAGTTAGTGACATGCAATTAAAAGAATTAAATTTGTCTTTAAAACTAAAAAAATAAATTACTTTTTTCCTTTAAGACTAATTTTTACATCTGACAGATCTACTAAATTTTTTTTATAGTTGTTTCTTACAAATCCTTTGCTAGTTATATCTTTTACAATTTTTAAGAGTTGATTTTGGTCATCTGAGTTTTTATCCTCTGCCACAGAGTTTTCAGTGGAGCCAATTGCAGGTGTATGTGCTAGATCTTCTCGATTTTGATAAGAGATTGCTAATTCTCTAAAAATATAATCTAGTATAGAGGAAGCAGTTAATATTCTATCATTACCATGAACTTTGCCTGATGGCTCGAATTTTGTGCCAATGAATGCGCTTATAAATTCATCTAAGGGGACACCGTATTGTAGACCCAAAGAGACTGCTATCGCAAAATTGTTCATTAAAGCTTTTACCAACTCTCCTTCTTTACTCGTATCAATAAAAATTTCACCGATTTTACCATCCTCGTACTCACCAGTGTGTAGATAAACTTTATGATCTCCAATAGTAGCTTTTTGGATATATCCTTTTCTTCTATCTGGCATACTAAATCTCTTACTATTATTCTCTAAATTTTGTTTTTTTGATTTAATAATATCCTCTAAATTTTTTGTTTCATTTTTTTTATTATCTTTTGAAATTTCAATTTTATGATCAATAATTTTTTTATTTTTAGGATCTAAATTTTTTGTTTTTCTGTTATCAAGTTTGACATCCAGAACTTCAAATTTTCCATCATCTCTTTTTTCAAGATTTTTTAGCTCCGCTTCGTTTATATCATCCAAGTAATGATTAACCTTAAAAGTACAGGTGTAATATGTTTCAACTAAATATTTTGCCATATAACCTCAGTTTTTTAAATTTATTTTGAATAATGATTCAAATCATTTATATACAAAATGAATTTTTAGTCTAATTTAATTTATACAATTTTAAATTGAAACATTATTAATTTTATATGTTGACATTTTTTAAAAAAATTTTCATTTGGTGGAATCAAGATACGTTTGGAACAAGATTGCAAACAATTTTCTTCGGTAAATTAGTTGGTAAGGATAATTATGGAAATAAATATTATCAAAATAAAAATGGGAAAAGATGGGTGATATATGTAGACGAAATTGATGCTTCGAAAATTCCACCAGAATGGTATTCGTGGATGCATCATACGCCAAATAATCTGCAAAATAATCAAAAGCCTACCAAACATTCTTGGCAAAAACCTCACAAACCCAATCTAACAGGAACAAAAAAAGCATATTACCCAAATAAAAATAAAAATGAAAATTCAAAAAAATATAAAACTTGGAAAAATTAATTTTTTTATTAGTTTTTTATTAATATCCTTTTTACTTACTCTAGATACTATTTCAGAAGAAAAAGATGTAATTAAAAAAAAATATACTAAAATCAAAATTCTAGATAAAATAAGTTCTAAAAATATTTCACTTAAACTTATTAATGGCGAAAATTTTGAGTATTCCGATTTAATTATAAAAAGTATAAAATGTAAACACTCTGAATTTGATGATGATCCAGAAATTACAGCGTATGTTCAGGTAATAGATTTAAATAACAAAAAAAAAGATGAAGTATATGTTTTTAATGGATGGATGTTTTCATCTAGTCCATCTATTAATCCATTTGATCACCCTGTTTACGATATATGGTTGACTGGCTGTGATTAAATTAATTTTTCATTATCAAGCCAGCTAACATTAAAATTAGATTTTAAAAATTTATCATGATTTAACAATTTTTTGTGAAGAGGTATTGTCGTCTTAATTCCCTCAATTACAAACTCATCTAATGACCTGTTCATTCTCTGAATTGCTTCAGTTCTATTCCTTCCATGACAAATAAGTTTACAAACCATACTATCGTAATAAGGAGTTACCTTAAGCCCCTGAAATATAGCACCATCCACTCTCGTTCTAAATCCTGAAGGCTGATGACACATTCCAATTGTACCTGGGGAGGGCTGAAAATTTTTACTTGGATCCTCTGCATTAATTCTGCACTCTATAGCATGACCACGTGGATTCACATCACTTTGTGTAAGAGCAGTTTCACCTGAAAATGCAATCCATATTTGTTCCTTAATTATATCTATACCAGTAACCATTTCAGTGACAGGGTGTTCAACTTGAACTCTTGTATTCATTTCTAAAAAATAAAACTTTCCATCTTCATAAATAAATTCAACTGTCCCTGCACCTTCATAACCAATTTTGCTTACCATATTAACAGTTTTTTGAAAAAGATCTTTTCTTATCTCATCATTTAAAACTGGACTTGGTGTTTCTTCAATTAATTTTTGATGTCTCCTTTGCACTGAACAATCTCTTTCATGCAAATGAACAGTTCTATTTTTCCCTGATAATACTTGAACTTCAATATGTCTTGGGTTTTGAAAAAATTTTTCAATATAAACTTCATCGTTACCAAAATATTTTTTTGCTTCTGATTTTGCTGTCGAAAAAAGTGTTTCGAATTCCTCTTCCTTATTAATAATTTTCATACCTTTTCCGCCTCCGCCTCCAGCTGCTTTAATTAAAACAGGAAATCCAATTTTTTTACATAATTTTTTAGCTTCAAAAATATCATTAATACCACCTTCAGAACCTTCGATCACTGGTAAACCATTTTCTTTTGCTATTTTTTTTGCTTGAATTTTGTTACCCATCATTTCGATGTGCTTTGAAGATGCGCCAATGAATTTTATTTTATTTTCCTCTAAAATTTTAGCAAAATTTGCATTTTCAGATAAAAATCCATAGCCAGGATGTACTGCCTCTGCATTTGTTAAATCCACAGCTGAGACTAAAGCAGGAATATTTAAATAACTGTTGGCAGGTTGATGAGATCCAACGCAAACACTTTCATCTGCTAATTTCACATGCATACTTTCTCTATCTACATCTGAATGAATAGCAACTGTAGAAATTCCCCATTCTTTACAAGCTCTGATTATTCTTACTGCAATTTCCCCACGGTTTGCAATTAAGATTTTTTTAAACATTATTCCAAAATAATTATCGTTTGTCCGAATTCAACTGGTTGCCCATCTTTAACACAAACTTCTTTCACGACTCCATCTGCTGATGAAGGAACATGATTCATTGTTTTCATTGCTTCAACAATCATAACAGTATCACCTTTTTTTATTTTCTTTCCCACCTCAACAAATTTTTTTGCACCTGGCTCAGGAGCATGATAAGCTGTACCAATTATAGGAGACGTTACTTCTATACCGGTTTTTTTTTGAATATTATTTTCTTTATCTTTAAAAACTTGATTTTGTTGAAGATTTGAGGAAGGCGATTGATTGTTTACGGAAATATTATTTTTTGAAACTTTTATCTTTGTATCTTTTTCAGTGTATTCTAGTTCTGTTAGATTAAATTCATTAAGATAATCACTTAATTCTTTAATAATTTTTTTATCAATTTTCATTACTTAAAAGTTTGTGCATTGAAATTATGGCTAAAATATAACCATCACCACCCAGTCCAAAAATACCTCCAGTAACCACATCACTAATAAGTGATTTGTGTCTAAATTTCTCTCTTTTGTATATATTTGATATATGAAGTTCTATTATTGGCTTTTTAAATACACTTAAAGCATCCCTAATCGCAATAGAAGTATGAGTAAAGGCTGCGGCATTTATAATTATACCATCAAATTTATTTATAGAATCCTGAATAAAATTTACTATTTCCCCTTCAATATTAGATTGGGCAAACTCTATATTTAGCCCTAATTCTTTTGATTTACTTATACAATTTAATTTTAGTTCCTCATAAGTGATAGACCCATATTGAGATTGTTCTCTATCTCCTAATAGATTAAGATTTGGACCATTAATAATAATAATATTATTATTCATTTAACTCTTATATACGATGAAAAAAATAAAAAAAATAAAAATTAACTTGAATGGTAAAGAGAAGCAAATAGCTGAAAATTCAAAAATTGATAAGCTATTAAACGAATTAAAAATACCAATTAAAAAAGTGGCTATAGAATTAAATCAAGAGATTTTAGATAAAAAAAAATTACGCAAAATTAAACTAAAAAAAAACGATAAAATTGAAATTGTCCATTTTATTGGAGGTGGCTAAAACTTGTGAAAGATCGATTTGTAATAGCTAAAAAAAAATTTGGTTCTAGATTAATTGTAGGAACTGGAAAGTATAAGAGCATGAAAGAATGTGCAAAAGCTGTAAAACTATCAGGAGCAGATATTGTTACAGTTGCTGTTAGAAGAGTAAATATTTCAGATAAAAAAAAACCTCTTCTTATGGATTATATAAATCCAAAAAAAATTACATATTTACCTAACACCGCAGGATGTTTCAATTCTAGTGATGCACTTAGAACATTAAGACTTGCAAGAGAAATAGGAGGGTGGAAGTTAGTTAAGTTGGAGGTGCTTGGAGATAAAAAAAATTTATTCCCTGAGATGATCGAAACACTTAATTCAACAGAAATTCTAGCAAAAGAGGGATTTAATGTTATGGTTTACTGCAACGACGATCCTTTAATGGCAAAAAGATTAGAGAATGCAGGTGCATCTGCTATAATGCCACTTGCTGCACCTATAGGATCAGGTTTAGGTATTTTAAACTCTGTTAATATAAAGATTATAAGAAACCAGACTAGATTGCCTTTGATAATAGATGCAGGTTTGGGTCAGGCATCAGATGCTACAATTGCTATGGAATTAGGTTGTGATGGGGTATTGGTCAATACCGCTATTGCTAAGGCAAAAAAACCATTCAATATGGCTTTAGCTTTTAAAAATGCTGTTATAGCAGGAAGACAGTCCTATCTTTCAGGAAGGATAGAAAAAAATTTAATGGGAAACCCTTCCTCACCTACCACAGGAATTATTTAGCTTTTTTGAAAAATTTTTTTCTTTTAAATGATTTTTTTTTAAATTTTTTCTTATCTTTAAATTCAATTATATTTCCATCTTTACGCTGTTGGTCAAGATTTTTTAACTTTTCATAGTGTTCAACCAGTTCCAGCGTTTTTTTAGATTTGTTTTTGATATCGATTATATACTCAGGTATAATCAATTTATTATCTGAAATAATATCAATTTTAATTTTATTTTTTTTTTCAAAGTAAGTTAAATCTTCAAAAAAATTTTCTTTTAAAAAATTTGAAATTTTTTCACATACTTTTAATTCAACAAATTTAGCTTTATTTAAAACTGATTTTATTTCAACAATTTTTAGAATTTTTTGGGCAAAAGATTCATCTGTTAGAGAAATTTTCCATTTAATCGCACTCTCTCTAAGCCTTTGTCTTGACATTTCTAATAAGCCAAAATTACTAATTCTGCCAATTTGAATTCTAGCTCTATCAAGTCTACATTTTTCTTTTAGCTTCCTCTCTACTAATTTTCTATTTCCATAACTCAACATATCAATAAAATCGATTATAATTAAACCAGACAAATCTCTGATTTTAATTTGTCTTGCAATTTCTTCAGCTGCTTCAAGATTTGTATCAAGCGCTGTACTTTCTATATTTTTTTGTTTAATGGAGCTTCCTGAATTTATGTCGATCGATACCAAAGCCTCAGTTGGATTAATTACTAGATATCCTCCAGAATTTAATTTTATTTCTGAGTCGAAAATTTGATTTAATTTTTGCTCAATATTTTCATAAATGAAAAGAGGAATTTTACCTCTATATTTTTTAACTTTTTTGACATGTGAGGGTATCAACATTTTCATAAACGATTGAGCTTTCTTGTACCCTTCATTTCCTTCTACTATTATATTTTTAGTATTTTCATCATACAAATCTCTTAAAGTTCTTTTAATAATTTCACTTTCTTGATGAATGAGTGAAGGAGCTATTGAGTTTATAGCTACATCTTTAATTTGATTCCATGTGTTTTTTAAAGTTTCAAGATCATGATTGATCTCATTTTTTGTTTTATTACTTCCCGCAGTTCGGACTATAAGACCCATTTCTTTGGGAATGTCAATTTCATTCAATATAGATCTTATTTTTTTTCTTTCCGCAGGATTAAAAATTTTTCTAGATATACCTCCGCCTTTAGGTGTATTCGGCATAAGAACTATATATTTGCCAGCGATAGAAATAAAAGTACTAAGAGCCGCTCCTTTTTGACCACGTTCATCTTTTATAACTTGAACTAAAATTACCTGATTAGGCTTGATGACCTCCTGGATTTTATATCTCTTAAATTTGGGCTTAATTCCAATTTTACTATCTAAATCTTTCTCTTGATCTTCTTTTTGATTTTCTTTATTTTCAATCTCACCTTTTTCTACGAGTTCTACTGGGTCATTAACTTCAAGTTTACCATCAGCTAAATTTTCATTATCAATTGCTTCAACTTTTTTTGATAACTCCTCTCTGATTCTCTCTTCTTCGATTTTTATTTTTTGTAAATCACTTTGAGGAATTTGATAATAATCTGACTGAATATCGTTAAAAGATAAAAATCCATGCTTATCTCGGCCGAAGTCTACAAAAGCAGCTTGAAGAGAGGGTTCTATTCTACTTACTTTTCCTAGATAGATATTGTTTTTTATTAAATTGTTCTTTAAACCTTCATATTCATAATCTTCAATATGCTCACCTGATTTAAGAACAACCCTAGTTTCATTTGGATGCGATGCATCAATATATAAATTTTTTTCCATAAAATTTGAGATAATTTTTTTGTTAATTTAAATTGCATAAAATTTTGTGTTTCTAAGCCTTATATTTAACAAATTCCTTTATATAATGGAATTAAAATGAGTAAGTTTTTAAAAAATATAATAGTGCTGTTAACTAGTTCAATACTACTTTTAGGAGTATTAATTTTTAGTATTTTATGGAGTTTTTCTAATAAAATCCCAGATTATAAATTTTTAAAAAATTATAAACCACCTGTTTCGAGTAAAGTTTATTCTGGTGATGGTACATTAGTTGCAGATTTTTCTCGAGAAAAAAGAATTTTTGTCCCTTACGATTCCATACCATCAAATGTTATTAACTCTTTTTTATCGGCTGAAGACAAAAATTTTTTTACTCACCCAGGAGTTGATGCCAAAGGTGTCTTAAGAGCAATTATCAAAAATATATCAAATATTTTTAATTCAAAGAGATTAGAAGGGGCCTCAACTATTACTCAACAAGTAGCAAAAAATTTTTTACTGACTAATGAAGTTAGTATAAATAGAAAAATTAAAGAGGCTATACTTGCTTTTAGAATTGAAAGAGCTTTAACGAAAGAGAGAATTCTAGAATTATACTTGAACCAAATATATCTAGGTGGTGGTGCTTACGGGGTAGCTGCTGCTAGTCTAGAATATTTTGATAAGTCAATTAAAGATCTTAATTACGAGGAGTCTGCTCTATTAGCTGCTCTTCCAAAAGCTCCTAGCAGATATAACCCATATAAAAATATAGAATTAGCTAAGTTTAGAAGAAATTTAGTTTTAAATAATTTATTAGAAAATAAATACATTAATGATCAAACTCATCAAGAATTAACAAATAAAAAAATATCTTTGAGAAAAAAAGAAAAGGTTTTTTTAGAAGATGCTCAATATTTTATTGAGGATGTTAGAAAAAAAATAATTGATGATTTAAGTTATGATAGAGTTTACAAGCAGGGATTTAATATAAATACGCCAATAGATTTAAATTTACAAAAGATTGCAACAACTTCTTTAAGAGAGGGACTTTCTTCATACGATAAAAGAAAAGGTTGGCGTGGCCCGCTTACGAATATAAAAAAATATAAAAAAAATTGGTTTCAAGATTTAGAAAATTATAAATTAGAAAAATCGATTAATTGGAAATTAGCTATTGTTAAAAAAATAGATAAATTTTCTACAACTATCGAAACTGAAGATAATGAAAAAGGGAGCATTAAATATGATGATATTTCTTGGACTAAAAAAGAATTTGAGGAGCTTTTTAAAATTGGGGATGTGATTTATGTTAAAAAAATTGACGATAATCTTTTTAGTTTAAAACAACTGCCAAATATTAATGGAGCGATAGTTGTTATGGATCCTTATACTGGAAGAGTAGTAGCAATGAGTGGTGGATTTAGTTTTAAACAGAGTGAATTCAATAGAGCAACGCAAGCACTAAGACAACCTGGATCTGCTTTTAAGCCATTTGTTTATGCTTTAGCGTTAGAAAATGATTACTCTCCATCTACACTAATTTTAGATGCTCCATTAGTTTTAGATCAAGGAGAAGATTTAAAACAGTGGAAACCTGAGAACTATGGAAAAAAATTTTATGGACTGTCAACTTTAAGAACAGGTCTTGAAAAATCTAGGAATTTGATGACAGTTAGAATTGCCCAAAGTCTTGGATTAAATAAGATTACCAATTTTTCCAAACAGCTAGGCATTTACGACAATCCTGACGAACTGTTATCTATATCTTTGGGATCAGCAGAAACAACTCTAATACAATTAACATCAGCTTACTCAGCTTTTGTTAATGGAGGTAAACTAGTAAGTCCAATTTTAATAGATAGAATTCAAGATAGTGAAGGTGTTACGATTTTGAATAATGAAATTAGAAAATGCAAAAATTGTGATCAAATTTCTTACTTAAGTGAAAATTATCCAGTAATAACTGACAATTACAAACAAATTTTTTCTTCACAAACAGCTTATCAAATGACTTCAATTTTAGAGGGAGTTATATTAAGAGGTACAGGTAAAAAATTGAGAGATTTGAATTTGAATATTGGTGGTAAAACTGGCACTACTAATAAAAATACTGATACATGGTTCATCGGTTTCACCTCAAACCTTGTTATAGGTGTCTATGCTGGTTTTGATAATCCAGAACCATTAGGCAAGTATGAGACAGGAGCTAAAACTGCATTACCAATTTTTAGAAATTTTATTGAGAAAACAATTCTAAAATCAGAGTCTAGGCCTTTTAAAGTTCCAGATGGAATAATAATGATGGTTGTAGACCCACAAACAGGGCAGAGAGTGAAATTTTCATCAAAAGATACCATTATTGAAAACTTTAAAAAAAAAGATATTGCTAATAATGAAGTTTTAAATACAAATATAAGTCTTAATAACTCAGATAGTATATTTAAGTTTTACTAATGGAAAATAAGATACTTAATCACATAGAAGAAGTTCAAAAAACTAACTTAAGAGTTAAGGAGTTTCTTTGAAAAAAAAAATATTTTTGAGCAATTAAAAGTATTAAATGAAAAAATGCTAGAAGCTAACTTCTGGCAAGATAAGTCTAGATCCAAAAAAATCTTAAAAGAAAAAAAGTTATTTGAGGATTTAACGAATACGTATAAAAATTCTGAAAAAAACTTAGCAGATTTCAAAGAGTTATATAGATTAGCAATAGATGAAAGTAACAACGATTTAATAAATGAATTAACAGAAAATTTAAAACAATTAAAAAGGGACATAAAAAAGACAGAGATAAAATGTTTTTTATCAAATGACATGGACTCTCTTGATTGTTATATTGAAATTCATGCAGGAGCTGGTGGAACAGAAAGTCAAGATTGGGCCAGTATGCTCAGAAAAATGTACCTTAAATGGGCAGAGAGTAAAAAATTTAAATATGATTTAATAAGTGAGCACAAGGGGGAAGAAGCTGGAATTAAATCTTCCACAATTAAAGTTGAAGGGGATTACACTTTTGGTTGGTTAAAAAAAGAGTCTGGTATTCATAGATTAGTAAGAATTTCTCCTTTTGACTCTGGTGCAAGAAGGCATACAAGCTTTGCTAGTGTTTGGGTTTATCCTGTAGTTGATGAAAATATTAAAGTTGAGATTTTAGATAAAGATTTAAGAATAGATACTTATAGATCAAGTGGGGCAGGAGGACAACATGTGAATACAACTGATAGTGCTGTGAGAATAACTCATTTGCCATCTAAAATTGTTGTGCAATGTCAAAATGAAAGATCTCAACATAAAAATAAAGAGACATGTCTGAATATGCTTAAAGCTAGACTTTATGATTATGAAATGAAAAAAAAAGAAGAAGAAAGTGAAACATTACAATCGTCGAAATCCGAAATAGGATGGGGGCACCAAATTAGATCATATGTATTACAACCCTATCAATTAGTGAAAGATAATAGAACAAATTTTGAAAGCACAAACCCAAAAAAAATTTTAGATGGTGAAATAGATGAATTTTTAGAAAGATCTTTGTATCAAATTTAATGACAAAAATTATTTTAAAATTATTTACGATAATATTTTTTTTAATTCTCAGTTTTGTTGGATATTTCAGTTTAATTGGTTTTGAAACAAAAAGTTTTAATAGTCAGATTAAAGAAAATTTGAAAAAAATTGATTCAAAACTTGACGTTAAAATAAATAATGTCAAAATTATTTTAGACTTATTTAACTTAAAAATAAACACAAAGACATTAGGACCAATTATTTCCTATAACAACAAATCAATTGATTTAGAACTAATAAAATCTGAAATATCTTTATTAAATTTACTAAATAACAAATTTAAATTATCAAATTTATTTGTTTCAACAAAGTCTATTAAGCTTAAAGAAGTAATTGGATTTTACAGATCTATAAATAAAAATAATAAAACTGAACTTTTTATATTAGAAAATTTTGTAAACAAAGGTTATCTGATAGCAGATATTAACTTAAATTTTGACGATCAAGGTAAATTAAAGGACAACTTTAAAATAAACGGTTTAGTTAGAGATGGCTCATTAAATATATTAAATAAACAAAAAATTGATAAGATTAATTTTATCTTTGAGTCAGAAAACAAAAAGCTAGATTTCAATAATCTTAAATTGTCATATTCAAACATAAATTTTACGTCAGAAAAGGTTGAAATTGAAAATAAAGATAATTTTACCGAGATAAAAGGAAAGATAAATAGTGATAAAATTAGTTTATCAGAAGAACCATTAAAAAACTTATTAAAACCATTTTCAAAATTAGACTTTAAAAATTTAAAGTTCTCATCTGAAAATAAATTTTTGATTAAAATAAATAATAAATTTAAAGTTTCAGATTATGAAATTAAATCCTCGATTGATATTGATGAATTGTTGGTAAATAGCGATATAAACCTAAAAGAATTTTTTCCTAATTTAAAATCAGAAATTAGTTTTAAAGATCATCAAACTGAGATAATTTTTAAAGAGAATAATTTTTCTTTAGAAGGAAATGGTGAATTTTTAATTCAAGAAAGATTTGATAAAGCTTATTATAAAATTAAAAAAAAAAGTGATGAATATTTATTTGATACTAAGTTAGATTTCATAAAAAATCCAATTAATCTTAATTTTCTAAACTATAAATCGGATGATAATTCTACGGTAAGTTTAAAATTAGACGGTAAATTCAACAAGAATAAAACTTTACTTTTAGAAAATATTAAATTTGAAAATAATTCTGATTTGATAATTTTAAAAAACTTTGAATTAACTAATGATCTGGAGATTTTAGGATTAAAGTCTGCATTTTTCAATTATACAGATGTACAAAATAAAAAGAACAATTTTCAAGCTAAACAAGATGGAGAAGAATTTATTATTTCTGGCAAAATTTTTAATGCAAGTAAATTAATAGAGGACTTAATTTTTGAAGATACTAAAAATAAAAATATTTTTAAAAAAAACTTCTCTTTTAAAATAAATTTAGATGAAGTTTATTTACATGATGAAGATGTTGTCTATGACCTTATAGGAAAGTTAAATTTCATTGAAAACAAAATAATAAATGCGAACATCAATGCTAAATTTAAGGATAATGAAGAAATCTCCTTTACTTTAATTAGTAAAAACAATCAAAAAGTAACAACTTTTTACACAGATCAAGCAAAGCCTTTTGTTAAAAAATTCAACTTTATAAAAGGTTTTGAAAAAGGATCAATAGATTTTTACTCAGTCAAGTCTCAAGATATTTCTAATTCAAAATTAAAGATTTATGATTTTAATTTGAAAGAGCTTCCAGCTTTGACTAAAATTTTAACTTTAGCCTCCCTACAGGGTATAGCGGATTTACTATCGGGAGAAGGTATTGGATTTTCCGAATTTGAGATGAGTTTCCAAAATAAAGATAAACTTATGACGATTGATGAAATTTATGCCATTGGACCAGCAATTTCAATTTTAATGGAAGGGTATATTGAAAAAAGCAAATTAGTAAGTCTCAGAGGAACCTTAGTTCCAGCTACAACAATTAATAAAGCTATTGGTTCAATACCCATCCTTGGAGATATTCTTGTTGGAAAAAAAACTGGGGAAGGGGTTTTTGGTGTAAGCTTTAAAATTAAAGGACCACCAAAAAAACTTGAAACTTCAGTAAATCCGATTAAAACTTTAACTCCTCGATTTATAACCAGAACTTTAGAAAAAATTAAAAAAAATTAAATCAATTCAATTTTAATATGTCTTTTTTTTCCAATTGAAAGTTTAAGATAATCTTTATTAAAAAAACTTTTGTCAACAATTGTTTTTTCGTTGAGAATAATTTCATTATTAATTTTAATTGCTTTACCATTAATTAACCTTCTTATCTCACTTTTAGAATTTTCAAATTTTGAAATAATTACTAAATCAATGATATTCAATTTATTATTTAACTGAGATTTATCCATTTTAATTGACGGTAGATTTGAACCTGTAGAATTACTTGAAAAAGTTTCTTTAGCAATTTTTTCTGAATTTTTTGATTCCTTTTTACCATGAAGCATTTCGGTAGTTTTGTTAGCTAGTAAAATTTTTAAATCATTCACATTAGCATCTTTCAAATTTTGAGTACTTTCTATTTTTTCATCTGTAAAAAATTTTAAAAATTTAATAACATCTTTATCATCTGTATTTCTCCAAAATTGCCAATAGTCATATGGAGATAATAAATTTTTATCTAACCAAATTGCACCATCTGCGGTTTTGCCCATTTTTGCTCCCGAGGCTAATGTGATTAAAGGGGTTGTTAGTCCAAAAACTTGATTATCAGAATATCTTTTTATCAACTCAACTCCATTAACAATATTTCCCCATTGATCTGAACCTCCAATCTGTAAAATACAATTCTCTTTTTTATTTAATTCTAAAAAATCGTAAGCTTGTAAAATCATATAATTAAATTCCATGTAACTTAACGATTGCTCTCTATCCAGTCTGTTTTTAACACTTTCGAATGTAAGCATCTTGTTAATTGTAAAATGTTTTCCTATATCTCTTAAAAAAGAGATATAATTTAAATTTTTAAGCCATTTATAATTATTTACAAAAATAGGTTTTACTTTTTTATCTGACGTATCTAAATAATTTCTCAAAATTTTTTCGATATTTTTCGCATTTTTTTCTATTTCAATCTCTGATAAAATTTTTCGCGTTCTGTCTTTGCCTGATGGATCACCAATTCTTGTTGTTCCACCACCTAACAAAACTATTGGCTGATGCCCGTGATGTTGCAATAATCTTAAACACATAATTTGAAGAAGACTTCCAACGTGAAGACTTTGTGCAGTACAATCAAATCCAATATATGCTTTTATTTTTTTTTTATTTAATAATTCAGTTAATTCTTTTTCATTTGTACATTGATAGTAATACCCTCTATCTTTAAATTCTTTTAAAAATTTATTCATGAGTTTATAGTTCTACAATATACAATATTTGACAAAAAAAAATAAGAATGGCTAAAATTTATACATCAATGGGTCTTATGAGTGGCACTTCATTAGATGGAATAGACATATCTATAATTAAATCTGATGGTTATAAAGAGTATTCAATAGAATTAGATAGATATTTTGAATATGATAAAGAATTGGTTCAAAAATTGTTAGAGATTAGAGATAAAATTTCAAATTCAGATGATTTAGGAAAGTATTTTACTGAGATTAAAGATCTAGAAAGAGAGGTTACATTATTTCATTATAAAGCGGCAAATAAAACGATTAAAAAATTTAATTCAAATATAGATCTGATAGGATTCCATGGACAAACAATATTCCATGATTCTAAAAAAAAAATTTCTAAACAGTTAGGTAATGGGAATCTATTATCACAATTAACTAAAAAAAAGGTAGTATATAATTTTAGACAAAATGATTTAAAAAATGGCGGTCAAGGGGCACCCCTTACACCGATTTTTCATAATGCTTTAGCAAATAAAATAAATAAAAAATTTGATTTAGAGTTTCCAATATATATTTTAAATATTGGGGGGATTGCTAATATAACATCAACAGTTAATTGGAATAATTTTTGGCAATCCGAGAAGATTTATGCATATGACATAGGTCCAGGTAATTGTTTAATAGATGAATGGATTAGAAAAAATTCAAAAAATAAATATGATGACAAGGGTTCAATTGCTAGATCAGGCAAAGTTGACAAACTAATTTTAAATCAAGCTTTAGAAAATTTTAACAATAATCCACAGTATGAAAAATCTTTGGACATTAAGGATTTCGATATTTTTTTTTCAAAAGGTCTTTCTTTAGAAAATGGTGCTGCAACTATCACAGATTTTACTGCTAAACTTATTTCTGATGGAATGAGTTTTATTCATAAAAAAAATAAACTTTCTAAATATCAATGGTTAGTTTGTGGAGGTGGAAGAAAAAATGAATATTTATTGGAATGTATTCAAAATAATTTTGATAAAATAGATATTGATCCAATAGATAAATATGAGATTAATGGAGACTATATTGAGTCACAGGCTTTTGCTTTTTTAGCAATTAGGTCTGTAGAAGGATTACCTATTTCTTTTCCGAGTACAACAAGATGCAAAGAAGCATCAACTGGAGGTATTTTAGTTGAGAATTTTTAATTTAATAAAGAGCAATTTCCTTTTTGATATATTTGTTAAGTTCCTTCACCAAAGAATTTTCATTTTTTGAAAAAAAATGATTAGCATCCTGAACTGATTGAAATTCAACTTTGATGCCTTTTTGAGAACTTAATCTCTTATTTAATTCATTAATGTATTCAACTGGTACTAATTCATCTTTTTTGCCATAGATCATTAGACCTGACGTTGGACAGGGAGATAAAAAAGAAAAATCATATGCATTTGGCTGAGGAGAGATAGCAATAAATCTGTTTATCTCTGGTCGTCTCATTAAAAGCTGCATTGCAATTAAAGATCCAAAAGAAAAACCAGATACCCAACATTGAGAATTGTCAAAATTTTCTCTCTCTAACCAATCAAGTGCAGCAGCAGCATCAGCAAGTTCTCCTTGACCATTATCAAATTCTCCATCACTTTTTCCTACTCCTCGAAAATTTACTCTACAAACCGAAAAGTCGTTTTCCATAAATGTTTGAAAAGTTTCTACAACCACTTTGTTATTCATCGTACCGCCGTATTGAGGGTGTGGTTGTAAAACTAAAGCGATTGGTGATGTTGGTTTTTTACTTTTATAATATTTCGCTTCAAGTCTTCCAGCTGGACCAGGTATAAATATTTCTAAAATTTTATTATCCATAATTGTTACTGATTATCATTCTCAAAAAAAAATTAGGTTTATCATATGTGGGTGACAAAATGTTAGTCTTTTTTTATAAATGATACTTGACTATTTTAGTCGGGTTTATATATACCCAATAAAATTAACAATTATGAAACTAACATCTAAAGGCAGATATGCGGTGATGGCTTTAGTAGACCTGGCAAAATTTAACGATCTTAATCCAGTTTCACTTAGAGACATTTCACTAAGACAGGGTATATCTCTTGATTACTTAGAACAAATTTTCTTAAAATTGAGAAAAAATGAGATTGTTCAAAGTGTTAGAGGTACACAAGGTGGTTACGTTTTAAATAAAAAAGCTAAAGAAATTAAACTTACAAATATTTTTGATGCAGTTGATGAAAAAGTAAAAACTGTTCAATGCAAAAAAGAGTCTAAAAAAAGTTGTAATGGCAGATCTACAAAATGTTTAACCCATAATTTATGGGACGAGCTTGAAAACCATATTAATGATTTTTTTGAAAAAAAGAGCTTAGAGGATCTTGTCAAAGAAACTAGTGAAAGAAGAATTTAAAGATGGACACAAGAGAAAAAGATATAGAAAAGTTAAAGGATTATAAATACGGTTTTACCACTGACATTGAAAACATAAAAGCTCCAAAAGGCTTAAATGAAGATGTAATCAAGTTTATTTCAAATATTAAAAAAGAACCACAATGGATGTTAGAATTTAGATTAAAAGCATACGAGCGATTAAAACTTTTAAAAGAGCCAAATTGGCAAAAGCCAAAGTACCCTAAAATTGATTATCAAGATTTATACTATTATTCAGCACCGAAAAGTATGAAGGATAAGCCTAAAAGTTTAGATGAGCTTGACCCTAAACTTTTAGAAACATATAAAAAACTTGGAATTCCATTACAAGAGCAAGCAAGATTAAATGGAATTGCTGTTGATGCAGTATTTGATTCTGTTTCAGTAGCAACTACTTTTAAAGGTGAATTAACAAAACATGGTATAATTTTTTGTTCAATGTCAGAAGCAATTCAAAAACATCCCGATCTTGTAAAAAAATATTTAGGTACAGTAATACCAGTTACAGACCATTTTTTTGCTACACTAAACTCTGCTGTATTTACAGATGGATCATTCGTTTATATTCCAAAAGGTGTTAAGTGCCCTATGGAATTATCAACTTATTTCAGAATTAATGCGTCGCAGACAGGTCAATTTGAAAGAACATTGATTATTGCTGATAAGGGAAGTTATGTAAGTTACCTCGAAGGATGTACAGCTCCAATGAGAGATGAAAATCAACTACATGCTGCGAATGTTGAGTTGATTGCTTTAGACGATGCAGAAATAAAATATTCAACTGTACAAAATTGGTATCCAGGTGACGAAAATGGTAAAGGAGGAATTTATAATTTTGTAACTAAGAGAGGATTATGTAAGGGAAAGAATTCTAAGATTTCTTGGACGCAAGTTGAAACAGGCTCAGCTATAACTTGGAAATATCCAAGCTGTATATTAAAAGGTGATAATTCAATTGGTGAATTTTACTCTATTGCAATTACCAACAATCATCAAAAAGCAGACACCGGAACAAAGATGATTCATTTAGGAAAAAATACTAAAAGTAAAATTATTTCAAAAGGTATAAGCGCTGGATTTTCTGATATGACATATAGGGGATTAGTAGATATTAATACGAAAGCTAAAAATTCTAGTAATTACACACAATGTGACTCTTTATTAATGGGAAATAAATGTGGCGCACATACCGTACCTTATATTAAAAATAAAAATTTTGACTCTAATATTGCGCATGAAGCTACGACATCTAAGATTAGTGAAGATCAATTACATTATTGCCAACAAAGAGGACTTAATTCTGAGGAAGCTGTAGGATTAATTGTTAATGGTTTTTGTAAGGAAGTATTACAACAATTACCAATGGAGTTTGCAGTTGAGGCCCAGAAACTTGTAGGTATTAGTTTAGAGGGGAGTGTTGGTTAATGCTTAAAATAAGCAATTTAAATGCAAATGTTGAAAATAAATCAATATTAAAGGGGTTTTCTTTGCATATTAATCCAGGCGAAGTTCACGCAATTATGGGTCCAAACGGATCAGGAAAAAGCACATTATCAAATATTCTATCAGGAAAAAAAGGGTACGAGGTGTCAGGTGAAATCTTATTTGAGAATAAAAATTTATTTGATCTGGAGACTGAGGAAAGAGCCCATAAAGGGATATTTTTAGCTTTTCAATATCCTTTAGAAATTCCGGGAGTAAATACGAATATATTTTTGAAAACATCATTAAACGCAATCAAAAAAGCACGTGGAGAAAAAGAATTAGATGCAATTGAATTTTTAAAGCTTGTTAAACAAAAAGCTAAAGAATTAAAATTTGATGAAGAAAAACTTAATAGACAATTAAATGTTGGTTTTTCTGGTGGTGAAAAAAAGAAAAATGAAATTTTACAAATGTCTATGCTATCTCCAAAATTATCAATTTTAGATGAAACAGACTCAGGTTTAGACATTGATGCTTTAAAAATAGTAGCTGATGGAGTTAATACTTTAAGAAATAAAAATAATTCTTTTTTAATAATTACACACTATCAAAGGTTACTAGATTACATAAAACCTGATTTTGTTCATGTTTTAATGAATGGAAAAATAATCAGATCTGGTGGTCCAGAATTAGCAGTAGAGTTAGAAAAAAAAGGTTATGAAAGCTTTAGTTAAATGAATGAACAATTACAACTAGATTTTGATAAAATAATTAAAACTTTAAAAATTTCAGAAAAAGAAATTCAATTAAAAAAAAGTTTTTTGAAGAAATTTATTAATAACGGTTTTCCAAATAAAAAACAAGAGGACTGGAAGTTTTTAGATATTAGTCAAATCATTAAAAAAAATATTAGTGATTTAAGTTTTTTTAATGATTATTCATTAACTAATGAAATTGACCCGTCTATTTTTATTAGTGGATTAGAACATAACAAAATTATTTTTATAAATGGTAGAATTGAAAAAATTGACTTTAATTGTGAAGATCAAAATCAAATTGAAATAAATGATGAAATTGAGAAAAATATTACATTTGACTATAAAAATTCTTTAATTGATTTAAATAATGCATTTAATAACAAAGTTTTTAAAATTTTAGTTAAAAAAAATTATTCTTTAAAAAAACCTTTAATTATCTACCACTCAACTAATGATAAAATAAACTCGAAAAATGTAAATTTAAGTTTAAACTTTGAATTAGAAGAAAATAGTTCCCTAAGAATTATTGATTATTTTAGTGATAATTCAAATAAAAATTTTGTAAATATTTTGTACAATTTTAATTTAAAAAAACACTCAATCCTTAAAAATTATAAAGTTGATAAGTTTAGAAATAATAATTTAAATTACTCTTTTAATAATATTGAACAAGACGATAATAGCATTTCAGAAACATTTATATTATCTGCTGGATCTGACTACTTTAAAAATGAAGTTAACTGTAACTTAAATGGTGAATATTCATCAGCTTTTATAAATGGGATTTTTTCATTAAAGGAAAATCAACAACATGAAATTAGATCTAGTATTAATCATTTGGTTGAGAATACTAAAAGTTATCAACTTATCAAAAGTGTGCTTGGAAAAAATTCAAAATCTGCATATCAAGGAAGAATATTTGTAAACTCAAAAGCTCAAAAAACAGATGGTTATCAATTAAGTAAAGCAATATTATTAGATGAAACATCTGAGTTTAATGCAAAACCAGAATTAGAGATTTACGCCGATGATGTAAAATGTTCTCATGGATCAGCATCTGGAAGTTTAAATGAAAACTCAATCTTTTATTTAATGTCGCGAGGTTTAAGCTATCAACAGTCCAAAGAACTTTTGATAAATGGATTTTTACTTGATGTTGTTGAAAAGATAACAGATCTAGAAATTAAAAATTTAATTAAAAATATTATTGGATTAAAAGAATGAATATAAATAATATAAAAAAAGAATTTCCAATTTTTGATGAAAAAATCCAAAATAATGATTTGGTTTATTTGGATAGTGCTAATTCATCTCAAAAACCCAAAGTTGTTTTAGATAAAATAAATGATTTTTACTCTAAACAATTTTCAAATGTAGGTAGAAGTATTCATTATTTAGCAGTTGCAGCCACTAATTTATATGAAAACACAAGGTCTTCAGTTCAAAAGTATATAAATGCGAAAGATAAAAATGAAATCGTATTTACTAAAGGTGCTACAGAAGCCTTAAATTTAGTTGCAAATACTCTAGGTCAAGCAATCTTAGAGCCAAATGATGAAATTTTAATTACTGAATTAGAGCATCATTCAAATTATGTTCCATGGCATTTTTTAAGAAAATC
The DNA here is from genome assembly GCA_902524535.1 of uncultured Pelagibacteraceae bacterium. Taxonomy (GTDB): domain Bacteria; phylum Pseudomonadota; class Alphaproteobacteria; order Pelagibacterales; family Pelagibacteraceae; genus Pelagibacter. The sequence goes on along the minus strand of CABZDR010000003.1, from coordinate 55,961 downwards.
TAAAAATATCAAAATAAAGTTTGCAGAGATAAATGAGAATGGAGACATACCGATTGAAAATATAGAGAAAGAAATTACAAATAAAACTAAAGTGATAGCAATAACACATTTATCAAATGTTACTGGTGCAGTTTTACCAATTAAAGAAATAACTCAATTAGCCCATTCAAAAGGCATCGTTGTAGTTGTAGATGGATGTCAAGGAGGACCACATTTAAAATTGGATATGCAGGACTTAGATTGTGATTTTTATGCAATTTCATGTCATAAAATGTATGGACCAACTGGACTTGGAGTTTTGTATGGAAAAAAGAAATGGTTAGAGCAACTACCACCATATCAAGGGGGTGGAGGAATGATAAATGAAGTTAAAAAAGATAGAATTTCTTATGGCGAACTTCCAAATAAGTATGAAGCTGGAACAATGGCTACAGCACAAGTAATAGCTTTTGATCAATCAATAAAATTTTTGGAAAGCATTGGAATTGAAAACATAATTAAGCATGAAAAAGATCTTATAGAATATGGTCAAGAAATTTTAAAAAAAAATAATTCTGTGAAACTAATTGGAAATCCAAAAGAAAGAGGTGGTGTACTATCTTTTACTGTTGAAGGAGTTCACCCACACGATATTGCAACTATTTTAGATGAAACAGGAGTTGCTATAAGAGCTGGACATCATTGTTGTCAAATACTTCACGAAAAGTTAGGAATACCCGCAAGTGCAAGAGCTTCTTTAGGTGTTTATAATACTAAAGATGATTTAGACAAATTAAATGATGGAATTAATAATTGTAAAAAAATTTTTGATTTAAAATGAACTTAAAAGAACTATATCAAGAAATAATTTTAGAGCACGGTAAAAATCCTAGAAACTTAGGAAAAACAGAAAATTTTAATAAGGATGCTAAAGGAAATAATCCATTATGCGGAGATAATGTACATGTGTATTTGAAATTAAACGAACAAAGAAAAGTAGAAGACATTTCTTTCGAAGGGAGTGGATGCGCAATATCAATGGCTTCAGCTTCGATCATGACTGATTTAATTAAAGGCAAAAGCGATAATGAAGCAAAAGAAATAATTGAGGATTTTTTAGGAATGATAAAAGAAAATCCTAAATTAAAAAATAACATTTTAGGAGAGGATGATAAAACAAAGTTAATGTGTCTTTCAGGAGTAAAGCAGTACCCAATGAGAGTTAAATGTGCTACATTATCTTGGCATACTTTAGTATCTGCTATGGAAAATGATGGAAAAGAAATTACTACAGAATAATTTTATGGAATTAAAAGAAAAAATAATTGATGAAATAAAAAAAATTTATGACCCAGAATTGCCAGTAAATATTTATGATCTTGGTTTAATCTATGATGTTCAAGTTAATGAAAAAAAAGCAAAGATTAAAATGACATTGACTACTCCAAATTGTCCTGTTGCTGAAAGTTTACCAAAAGAAGTAAAAGAGGGAGCTATGCAAGTTGAGGGGATTGAAGATGTTGATTTAGAGTTGGTCTGGGATCCGCCTTGGTCAAAAGATATGATGTCAGATGCAGCAAAATTGGAACTAAATTTATAATGGATCAAATAATTAAATTAAGTGATAGTGCTGCAACAAGAATTAAAGAGATCATGTCTAATGCAGAAAAAAACGCTATAGGCGTTAGAGTGTCTGTAAAATCAGGTGGATGTGCTGGTATGGCTTACGTAATGGAATATTCTAAAGAGGTAAATCCTAATGACGAAGTTATAGAAGATAAAGGTGTCCGAGTTTATATTGATTCTGCTGCGGTAATGTATCTTTTGGGAACAGAAATGGATTACAAAAAAGAGGATTTTTCCTCAACGTTCGTTTTCAATAATCCAAATGAAACTGAGCGATGCGGGTGTGGAGAGTCATTTAAAGTATAGTCCCATTTTGAACATATCTGATTTGCGCTAAATGCATAGGTATGATATTAGTAATTAATGAACATCTTTGAATTTAGAAATTTGCTAAGTAGCGAAGATAGAAAAGAGAAAAGAAAAAGTTTTTTAAGATCTCTTATCAAATCAGTCGAGACTGGAGCAAACGGAACACAAGACTACATTGTTAAAAGAGGTTCTGGCAAAAATAAAATTGCTAGAGCTAGATAAATTTATTAACAACTGTAATACATCTCAAACTCAATAGGATGAGGGGTGTGTTCAAAGTTATGTATTTCCTCAAATTTTAATGCAATATAAGCATCTATTTGGTCATCAGTAAATACATTACCTTGTTTTAAAAAGTCTCTATCTTTATCTAAACTTTCCATTGCTTCTCTAAGTGATCCACAAACAGTTGGAATTTTTTTAACCTCTTTTTCTGAAAGTGCATAAAGATCTTTATCAAATGATTTACCTGGATCTATTTTATTTTTAATACCATCTAAACCAGCCATTAACATTGATGCAAATGTTAAATAAGGATTTCCAGCTGCATCACCAAATCTAATTTCACATCTTGCGGCTTTTTTGCTTAAAGTAATAGGAATTCTACAAGAAGCAGATCTGTTTCGAGCTGAATAAGCTAAAAGAACAGGTGCTTCAAAACCTGGTATAAGTCTTTTGTAGCTATTTGTCGTTGCATTTGAGAATGCGTTAATAGCTTTTGCATGCTTTAAAATCCCTCCGATATAATGTAATGCTGTTTCAGATAAGCCTGCGTATTTATCTCCCGAGAATAATGCTGTGTTTCCTTTCCAAATTGATTGGTGAACATGCATTCCGGAGCCATTATCTCCTTTGACAGGTTTAGGCATAAAAGTAGCAGTTTTACCGAAAGAGTGTGATACCATTTGCACCGCGTATTTATAAAGTTGTAAATTATCAGCTTGATCTACAAGTGTTCCAAAGTACATTCCAAGTTCATGTTGACTTGGTGCAACTTCATGGTGGTGTTTTTCAACCTTAATTCCCATACTTTTCATTGCTTTTAGGTATTCACTTCTCATATCTTGTTCACTATCAACTGGTGGAACTGGAAAATAACCACCTTTAATTCCTGGTCTATGTCCCATGTTTCCATTTGGATATTCTGTTCCAGAATTGTAAGGACCTTCCTTACTATCGATTTTAAATCCAGTCTCATTCATATCATTTTTAAATCTTACATCGTCAAATACAAAAAATTCTGCCTCAGGACCAAAAAAAGCTTTATCACCAATACCTGAGCTTTTTAAATAAGCTTCTGCCTTTTTCGCAGTTCCCCTAGGGTCTCTCTCGTAAGGATCTTTTTTAATTGCATCTAAAACGTCACAAAAGAGATTTAATGTATTGTGAGATGTAAATGGATCTACAATTGCTCTCGATGTGTCTGGTTTTAATATCATATCAGACTCGTTAATAGCCTTCCAACCAGCGATAGAGGATCCATCAAAGAAAATTCCTTCTTTAAGCATATCCTCATCTACCATTTTGGCATCCATTGTTACGTGCTGAAGCTTACCTCTAGGATCGGTAAATCTTAGATCAACGTATTCAATTTCTTTGTCTTTTATTGTTTTTAAAACCTTGTCAGAACTCATTTTCTCTCCTTTGTAATTCAGATCGTTGTATTACCAAAAAAAGCCTGCTACATAATGCACTTTTACTTAATAACACCTATGCAATTTTAACATGAGTGTAATATTAATTTTTAATAATAACTAACAATTATTAGTTGAATAATGACTTTATTAGAAAAGGAGCCAGTCAAAAGAGCAGAGAAATCAATCAAAGAATATAACAATGAAATGAGCGTTATAGTCTTAGACAGTTCAGCTAAAACTGCAATTGAGGCAGCCTCCTCTTTGGGTTGCGAGGTTGGGGCGATAGTGAAGAGTTTACTTTTTAAAACAGAGAATACTTTCACTTTATTTTTGGTTTCTGGAGACAAAAAAGCTTCACTAAATAAAATTAAAAAAACTCTAAATATAAAAGATGCTTCAATGGCTTCACCTGATGACGTAAAAAATGTTACGGGTTACACAATAGGAGGCGTTTCACCTGTTGGTCATTTAAATAAAATAGAAATATTTATAGATCATTCATTGGCTAGATTTGAAAATTTATATGCCGCTGCTGGACATCCAAATTGTGTATTTGAAACTAATTTTGATGATTTACAGAAAATAACCAATGGATTTATTAAAGATATAACTCAATGAAACAACCATCATTATTTGATTATTTTTTACTTACTATTTTAGCATTAATTTGGGCATCTGCTTTTTTTAATATTAAAATTGCAACATACTCTTTTGGTCCGGTCACTATTGCTTTCCTTAGAGTATTCTTTGGAGCAATACCTGTATTATTGCTTTGTTGTCTTAAAAATATAAAGATTGAGGCTTTTTCAAATGATTGGCATTGGTTTGCAATGATTGGTTTTATAAATTTAGTAGCTCCTTTTTTTTTGATTGCTTATGGAGTTAAATCTGTTCAGAGCAATCTAGCTGCTATCTTAATGTCTACAACTCCTCTTAGCTCAACAGTTCTAGGTCATTTATATCTGAAAAATGAAAAATTTAATTTTGTTAAAACTATAGGGATATTGATAGGTTTTTCTGGTATTGTATTTTTATTTTCAGACAATTTATTGATAGACGAAAATAACTTTTTATCAGCTTTACTAATTTTACTAGGTTCAACTTGTTATGTAATTGGTGGAGTTCTAACATTGAAGATAAGTAAAAAAAAAAATGAAAATGTAACAGGCTCTATCTTAATTTGGGCAACGATCATTTTAATTCCTTTAGTCGCTTTTATTGAACAGCCTTGGTATATAAAGCCGAGATTAGACTCAACAATTTCAGTAATTTATCTAGGTTTAGTTTCAACAGGTATCGCTTGGCTTTTAAGATTTAAAATTTTAGTAAAAAATGGTTTAATTTTTCAATCTCAAGTTTCATATTTGATACCAATATTTGGAACAATACTTAGTTACATCTTTTTAAAAGAAATAATAACATTTAAAGTATTTATTTCATTGGTTGCAGTTGTTGTTGGTATTTATTTTGTAAAAAAAGCAAAGTAATTTAAATTAATTTTTTTACCCAGGTTTCTGGAGTTTTGTTATTAATAATTTCTACTGGTAAATGATATTTAAACTCTTTAACACCATTTTGCTTTATATAATCACACGTTTTTATTACAGCATCTTTTAAAGTCGTTTTTGTTTGGTAATTCAATAATTTTCTAGATTTGTCTGCACTACATGTTGCAAACTTTACTTCCTGAGGTCTATCTAAAACATAAATAGGATCACCATTGAAACCAGTTACATTTGAAACAATTTTTGCTATTTCATTAATAGTAATCATTTCTTCATCTGGCCCTATATTTACTATTTCTTTATTAATTTTTTTATCTAAAGCCAATTTTTCTAAACAATAGATTACGTCATCGATATACGAAAAACATCTAATTTGATTTCCATCCCCATAAATTATTGATGGTTTATTCTGTAAATTTCTATTGATAAAAATAGATAGAACATTTCTGAATGGGTCATCGTATTTTTGGTAAGGCCCAATTATATTGTGTGGCACTGCTATATTCCATTCCATATCATTTAAATTTGCTAAGACTTTCAGAGTTTCTTCACCTGCAACTTTTGCTATTCCATATGGATCAACAGGCTCAGGTTTCATATCCTCTAAAAATGGACTTTTTTGATTTCCATAACGTGCCATAGAAGAACAATAAATAAATCTTTTTACCTTGTTTTTGATTGCTGCAGTAATTGTCGATACACTTGCTTGATAAATATTTTTAGTAATAATGTGAGGAGAAAAAACAGATAATCCCTCATGAGCAGTTGCAGCGCAATGATAAATAATGTCGACATGTTTTGTGATTTCTGTCATTTTATTTAAATCACAACAGTCAACGTTATGGAATTTAATTTTTTTATTATCTAAATTAGATAATTCACCTCCTATAAGAGTATCATTTCCAGAAATTTCATGACCTAATTTTTCAAGTCTTTTTGCTAAATGACTTCCTAAAAACCCAGCTATACCAGTTATGAATATTTTCATAGACAACTGTCTTTTATATCTTTATTTATAAATTGTAAATTAGTCTAGTATGTCTTATCTAAATGATTTAACGATTATCATTGTAACTTATAGAACAAATAAAGAAATTCTATTTAATTGCATTGATTCTATTGACTCTAATGTAAAGATATTAATTGTTGAAAATTCTAGTGATAACGAATTTAAAAGTGAGCTAGAAAAAAAATATTCAAATATTTCAGTAATTTTAGCAAATAAAAATTTAGGTTATGGAGCTGGAAATAATTTAGGTTTTAAAAATATAAAAACAAGATACGGACTTGTTACAAATCCAGATGTAGTTCATCAAGATGATTTTTTTATTCAATTAAAAAATTACCTTAAACCAGATTTTGAATTTTCCATAATCGGTCCATCGTATTATAACGATACTCATCATTGGCCATTTGGTTCCTTTGACAATAGAAATGATCCTTATTTAAGAAAAAAGAATTATGATGAAAATTCTTTAAAAGAAGTAGATTGGATTGTTGGGTGCTCAATACTAGTTGATACTAAATATGTAGATAAGAACGATATGTTTGATGAAAATATATTTTTATATTTTGAAGAGGTTGACCTTTGTAAAAGAATTAAATCCAAAAATGGAAAAATTTTTAATAGTTCAATTTTAAAAATAGAACATTTGGGACATAAGGGTTCAGCTGCAACAGATCCAGAGTACTCAATTGAAACAGAAATGTTTAGAAATTGGCATTGGATGTGGTCTTCTTTTTATTATTACAAAAAACATAACAACTATTTATATGCGTTATTTAAAATGTCTGGAAAATTTATAAAATCTATTATAAAAACTATTATATTTTCTATCTTTTATAACAAAGTAAAACAAACTGCTTATTTTGCAAGATTTTACGGGCTCACATGTTCATTTCTTGGAATAAAATCTTTCTATAGAGTTAAGTCTTTATTTAAATAATTTTTTAAAAATCAATTTATTTTAAAAGGTTCGAAAATTCTTTGATATGTTTTGGGCTAGTTTCACAACAACCTCCAAGTATAGTTGCTCCACTATCTTTAAACTTTTTAGCAAATCTCGCCATTTTTTTTGGAGTTAAATCTTTTCTCGTGCCTAAAAATTCTTTTGGATCAACAGATTTTTTATTTTTTTCGTGTTCATCAAGTTTAGGAAATGGGTTTGTTTTTATGTAAGAGTTTAATTTAAAACCAAAAGGTATACCCAAATTCTTTAATTCTTCTAAATTTAATTGAAAATTCTCTGGAGAGACACATGAAAGCATTATTCCCAGTAAATTCTCTTTTTTTTTATTTCTTAAAATATCAGAGATTTTTTCTCCACTGGGCAAAGTTTTTCCTTGAGATATATGCGCCCCAATAAGATATGGTTTTTTGAATTCATGAATACTTTTGATTGCTAATTCAAGTTCTTTGACACTACTAATTACATCTAGATAGAAAAAATCACTATAAGGATTTAGTAATTTAGCATGTTCATAAAAGTCCTGACTTATCTCATCACCTGACCGATCATCTTCTTTGTAGGTCAAATTTTGGGGAGGTAAACCTCCAGCGATAAGAACATCTGGATATATTTCTTTTGTTTTTTTTGCTAATTCTCCTGCTTTTTTATTTATATATTCAAATTTGTCTTCAACTTTATTTTCCCTAAGTCTAATTTTTCTAGATGCAAATGTTGTAGTTACTATTACTTCTGCACCAGCTTTGATATAATCAACATGGGTATCATAAAGTAGCTTGTGATATTTTTCGTTCAATATTGCGGTAGCACTCCACAAAGTTCCTTGTGGTTTCATTCCCCTAGCCAAAAGTTCTTGGCCCATACCACCATCTAATATTCTTACTTTTTTGAAAAAATTTATGTCCATAAATGAAATTTAAATTATTTCTATTAATTTTTCGTATTCAATTATATTCATCAAATTTTTATGATTATGAAAATAATCCTCAAATTTTAAAGATTTTGAATCCTGATTAGAAAATTCAAGTAAATTACGATTAGGTCTTTTAATTATTACTCCAATACCAAAATCAGCGTAGCAGGTATAAACATCTATATCTTTTGATTTTCTTGACTCAACAATTGCTTTCCATACATCTCCATTCCAAGTCCATTGACACCTAGGAACAGCTTGTTCAAAATAATTATTCGGCAAACAATCGTGCAGTAAAATTATTCCACCTTTATTAAGAAATTTAAGAGAATTTGTAATATCTTTTCTAACTTGTTTATATTCATGAAGCCCATCAATAAAGATACAATCAAAATATTCTTTATTACTAGAAAAAAATTGATCACTTGTCTTTCTTATTGTTCCACCAGATACTGGATCAACACCAACCTTTTTTTCACAATTTATATAATTAAATAATTCGTCATCAAAACATCCAATCTCAAGATATTTCTTATACTCTTTTTTTTTTATTATATTTTGGACTATATCAAGTCTTGATTTTTTCTTAGTAAAATCAAATCCTATATCACCCAGTTTTTTGTCATGAAAGAGATAATGATAATAGTAAAAAAATTTTAAAACTTTGGAACTGTTCTTTAGTCTTATTAATTTTTTTAATATAAAATTAACTATCATTTTTATTTTTTTGTCTCTAGAAAATATTAAAGATCTTTTTATTAACCACAATATGTAGTTATTGTACAATCATAAGTAGAAAATTAAGAATTATAAAAATAGCAACTGGCTGTTTTTTCGAGTTTAATAGGTAATGGCTATTAGGAGAAAAAAAATAGCAAAACTAAAGACCAAAAAAAGAAAATCTAAATTGGTCAAATCTTCTAGAAAAAAAATAAAAACGAAAAAAAAAGTTGTGACAAAAAAGTCTGCGACTAAGAAGCGTTCTAAAAAGTCTAGAAAAAAACATAAGCTAAGTACAATAAAAAAAACAAGAGGAGTAAAAAAAATGAGTGCAGAAGCAATGAAAGTGTCATCTGTATTAGATACTTCTCATTTGAAAGTAAAATTTCCGTTTAAAGCTAAATACGGAAACTACATAAACGGTAAGTTTGTGGAACCAAAATCTGGTAAGTATTTTGATAATACTTCTCCGATTTCAAATGAGGTGATCTGTTCAGTTGCACGATCAAACGAAAAAGACGTAGACGCTGCATTAGATGCAGCTCACGCAGCTTTCCCAACTTGGGGCAAAACTTCAATTACGGAAAGATCAAACATTCTTTTGAAAATAGCTGATGTAATTGAGAAAAATCTTAATTTATTAGCGACTGCAGAATGTTTAGACAATGGTAAGCCGATTAGAGAATGTATGGCTGCTGATTTACCACTAGTAATAGATCATTGGAGATATTTTGCTGGGGTAATTAGAGCTGAAGAGGGTTCAGTTGCTGAGATAAGCAATAGTGAATACTCTTATCACATTCCTGAGCCGCTAGGTGTGGTTGGACAGATTATACCTTGGAACTTTCCATTATTAATGGCAACTTGGAAACTTGCACCAGCTTTAGCTGCAGGAAACTGTGTTGTGTTAAAACCAGCTGAGCAAACTCCAGCATCAATCATGTTACTTATGGAACTAATTGGAGATTTATTACCTCCAGGAGTAGTGAACGTAGTAAGTGGTTTTGGTTTAGAAGCTGGAAAACCTCTAGCATCATCTAAAAGAATCAAAAAGATTGCTTTTACTGGTGAAACAACAACTGGTAGATTGATTATGCAATACGCATCTCAAAACTTAATTCCAATTACTTTGGAATTAGGTGGAAAATCTCCAAACATTTTCTTTGAGGATGTCATGGCAAAAGATGACGATTTCTTTGACAAATGTTTAGAAGGTTTTGCAATGTTTACTTTAAACCAAGGTGAAGTTTGTACTTGTCCAAGCAGAGTGCTAGTTCAAGAGTCTATTTATGATAAATTCATGGAAAAGGCTATTGCTAGAACAAAAGCTGTTAAGCAAGACAATCCTTTAAAAATGGAGACAATGATTGGAGCACAAGCATCATTAGAACAAATGGAAAAAATCAAATCTTATCTTGATTTAGGTAAGAAAGAAGGTGCCAAAGTTCTATGTGGTGGAAATGTTGCTAAAATCAATAGTGGTTTAGAAAAAGGAAACTATATTGAGCCTACTATTTTTGAAGGTAATAATTCAATGCGAATCTTCCAAGAGGAAATTTTCGGACCAGTGGTATCAGTAACTAAATTTAAAGATGAGGCAGAAGCATTAAAAATTGCTAATGATACTCTTTATGGTTTAGGAGCGGGTGTTTGGACTAGAAATGGTAATATCGCATACAGAATGGGTAGAGAGATACAAGCTGGTAGAGTTTGGACAAACTGTTATCATGCATATCCCGCACATGCTGCATTCGGTGGTTACAAACAATCTGGTATTGGAAGAGAAACTCACAAAATGATGCTAAATCATTATAGACAAGTGAAAAATCTTCACGTGTCTTACAGTGAGAAAAAATTAGGCTTCTTTTAAAAGATAACTAATATATAATGGCCCGTGAGGAATCACGGGCCATATTTTCTATGAAAGTAAAAGCTACAGACTCAGCACTTAAACTTATTGAAGAGCTTAAAGCTCAACATGGCGATGAACTTTTATTTCACCAGTCAGGTGGATGTTGTGATGGTAGTGCCCCAATGTGCTATCCAAGAAATGAATACATGGTTGGAAATAGTGATGTAAAATTAGGAGAAATTGGTGGGGTACCGTTTTATATGAATGATGACCAATATGAAAAATGGAAACATACAGATTTAACCATTGATGCTGTTAAAGGTATTGGCGGAATGTTTTCTTTGGATAATGGCACTGGGAAAAGGTTTTTAACAAAATCTGAAATTTGTTTAGTTGTAGACAACGAAACTAAAAAAAATTAATCACTTCTTAAATTAAAATGTCAGTTTATCTAAGTTCGCAAAAGATAATAAAAGAATGGATAGATTATAATGATCATATGAACGTATCTTATTATCTACTGATTTTTGATAAATATGGCGCTGATACTTTAAATAGCATATTCAAAATGGGAGAACACTCAGCAAAAACAACTGGCAAAAGTACTATGATTGTTGAGTCAAATATCACCTATAATCAAGAACTCAAACTTGGTGATGAGGTAGACGTTAATTTAGTTTACTTTGACCATGACAAGAAAAGACTACAATATAAAATGGAGATGGTTCACAAAGAAAAAAAGTTTCTTGCATCAACTATAGAAGTTCTCGCTCTATACGTTGATTTAAATAATAGAAAAGTATCTGAATTTGAAGACGAAAAAGTAAAGATTATGGACGATTATATTAAAGAGAATTCTTCAAAATTTACAAATGACAATCTTAAATTTTCCTCAAAACTAAAAAAAAATTAATATAACTCCCAGTCCGCAACTGGGAGTTATACCAAAAATTATTGACCTGGTGCTTTGTAACCTATTTTACTTGCTTTAGTTGTGGCTTTTGTAAAATCAATCGCTTCAAGTATTGTCAAGTTTTTTACAGCACCTGATGCTTCAACGACTAATTTAATTGCAGCAAAATCATCAAAGCTTGGAACATCAGTAACAACTACAAAATCATAAGAGCCTCTTACAATATCCATGCTGTGCATTGTTCCACCCATAGCTTTTGTTAACTGTTCTACAACTGCTTTTCTATCACTCGTTGGATCTTTTAAAAATCCTTGAAAAGCCTTTTCAGTGTAATTTCCCATTATATATGCTTTCATATTAAACTCCTTTATTTTTAAAAATAGTATCATCTAATAAGAGATTATTAATGTGTAAAAATTACATAGTAGACACACCCTATAGTAATGCTAAATTGAATTAATGTACGAAAAATTCGGGCAATTCATTGATGGCAAATGGCAAAAATCATCAGATGAGGGAACTTACGAAGTAATCAATCCTGCAAATGAAGAAGTTTTGGGAAAAGCCTCAAAAGCTACAACTCAGGATGTTGAGAGAGCATTAAAGTCTGCTGCAAAAGGATTAGAAGTTTGGAAAAAAACTGCTCCATGGCAGAGATCTTATATCATTAGAAGAATTGCGGATAAAATGAGAGAGAAGCAAGATGTGCTTGCTAAGTGGATGACACTTGAAGTTGGAAAACCTTTTGCAGAAGCTAAAGGTGAAGTTAATGGTGCTGCGGATATTTTTGAGTGGAATGCTGAAGAAACAAAAAGAATTTATGGACAAACTGTTGAAAGTAGATTTAAAGACACAAGAGTTCATGTTTATTATCAGCCAGTTGGTGTTGTAGCAGCATTAACTCCCTGGAATTTCCCCGCAGTGTTGTCTGCAAGAAAAATTTCAACCGCGTTAGCAGCTGGCTGCTCGGTAATAGTTAAACCCGACGTAATAACCCCTGGTATTGTAATGGAGATGGTTGATATATGTAAAGAATGCGGTGTACCACCAGGTGTAGTAAATCTTTTGTCAGGTGATCCACCTAGTATTGCACAACAATTGATTGCATCAGATATAGTCAAAAAAATTTCAATTACTGGATCATCAAGAGTGGGTAAATTAATATTGAAACAAGCTGCAGATAAAGTTCAAAGAGTAACAATGGAGCTATCAGGTCATTCACCTTTTATTGTATTTGATGATGCTGACATTAAAAAAGCCGCTGATATGGCAATAGCTGCTAAATTCAGAAACAATGGTCAAGTTTGTATATCGCCTAACAGATTTTATATACACGAGAAAAAAAAAGATGAATTTGTAAATTTATTTATTGAAAAAACAAAAAAATTAAAAATAGGTGACGGTATGGATCCAGCAACTCAATTAGGCCCGTTAACTACAAAAAAAAGACTTAATGAAATAGAAGAATTAGTTGAAAAAACTATACAAGAGGGCGCAAAAGTTTTATTAGGTGGAAAAAGACCTTCAGGATTTAACAAAGGTTTTTATTATGAACCGACGGTATTTGACGATGTAAATGATGATTTTACGATAATGAAACAAGAACCGTTTGGACCGTTAGTGCCTATGTTATCATTTAAAACTTTTGATGATGTAATTGAAAGAGCTAACAATCATGAATTAGGGTTGTGCAGTTATGTTTGCACTAATTCAATGGAAACTGCTCATCTTGCTTCAGAACAATTAGAAACTGGCTCAGTCGCTGTAAATACTCCAATGGTAGCAATTGCTGAAGCACCTTTTGGTGGGATAAAGCAAAGTGGTTATGGGCGTGAAGGCGGATCAATGGCAATTAAAGATTACCTTAATATAAAATATACACATCTTGGCATCAAAGGTTAATTAATGAAATTTTTAAGGGTTGGTGAGCGTGGTAATGAAATACCCGCAATTCTTGATGACAAAAATAATATTCGGAATTTATCGAATATTTTTAAAGATTTTTCACCGGAAAATTTAAATTTTGAAAATTTAGATAAAATAAAAAATTTTGATATTAATTCTCTTCCACTTTTGGATCAAAATCAAAGAATAGGATCTTGTATTTTTAAACCAGCAAATTTTTTCGCAATTGGTTTAAATTATAAAGCTCATGCCGCTGAGACAAATTCGAATACTCCTAAAGAACCAATAGTTTTTAATAAGTCGCCAAATTGTATAGTTGGACCTAATGATGACATAGTCATACCTAAGTTTTCAAAGTCTTTAGATCATGAGGTTGAAATTGCAATAGTGATTGGAAAAAAAGCTAAGTATGTAAAAGAGGAAGAAGCACAAGATTACATTATAGGTTATTGTATTTGTAATGATATTAGTGAGAGAGAATGGCAAAAAGACAGAGGTGGTCAATGGGTTAAAGGAAAATCTGGGGATACATTTGGACCTTTAGGACCATATCTTGTAACTAAAGATGAAATAAGAGATCCATCAAATCTAAATTTGACTTTAGATCTCAACGGGAAAAGAAGACAGACTGGAAATACAAGTTTAATGATATTTAACTTTAATTTTTTAATATCTCATATTAGTCAATTTATAACTTTAATGCCAGGAGATGTTATTACAACAGGCACACCTGCAGGAGTAGGACTGGGAATGACACCACCCAATTACCTAAAGGATGGAGATGAGATGATTTTGAAAGTTGATAACTTAGGTGAACAAAAGTTAAAAGTGGTTAAAGAAAAATAATGACAGAACTATTTATTGCACTTGGAGCTGGTTTGATAAGTTTTTTATCTCCGTGTGTATTACCATTAATTCCCGGGTACATCTCCTATATTTCAGGAAGTTCATTAAATGAGTTATTAGAGAAAAAAAATGTCAATTTAATTCCGATCATTTTATTTACTTTTGGTTTTTCAATTGTTTTTATTATTTTTGGAGCCGCCTCAACTTTTTTAGGACAAGTGTTGTTACAAAATTCATATGAACTTAGAATAGCAGCCGGTTTAACAATAATTCTTTTTTCACTTCATATCATTGGAATTATCAATCTTAAATTTTTAAATTATGAAAAAAGAATACAAACAAATTCAAATAATCGTTTTTATAGCCCAATTCTAATTGGTATGGCATTTGCTTTTGGCTGGACACCTTGTATAGGTCCAATTTTAGGATCAATCTTGGTTTTAGCTGCAACTGAGGAAAGTGTTAACAGAGGAATTTTACTTTTAATCTTTTACTCATTTGGTTTGGCAGTGCCATTTGTTTTGTCTGGCTATTTGATTCAAAAATTTCTAATATTTTCAAAGAATTTTAAAAAGAATATTAATTTAGTCTCTAAATCTGGTGGAATTATACTATTAATTACAGGTATTTTAATATTAACTAATCAATTACAAGCTTTAGGATATTACTTGTTAAATGTATTACCCTTTTTACAAAATTTTGGATAATTAAAATTATGAAAATATATCAAATAGATTCAAGTGCTAGAAAAGAGGGTTCGACGTCTAGAGCACTGGCAAAGAAACTTTTAGATAAAATAAAAAAACCTGATGACGAAGTTGTATACAGAGATTTAGATGATGAGATGGTTTTTGTATCTGGATTAACCGAGTCAGGGATGAAGATTGAGGAAAAAGATCAAACTGAACATCATAAAAAAATGTTTGAATTATCCGATAAACTAGTAAAAGAGCTTAAAGAAAGTGATGTCATCATTATATCAGCACCAATATATAACTATGGTCCTCCTGCAACCCTAAAAGCTTGGTCTGATCTTGTAGCAAGAATAGGCGAGACATTTAAATTTAAAGAAAATGGGAGAAGAGAGGGTTTGTTGAGAAATAAAAGAGCTTATTTAGTGATAACTTCAGGAGGCACAAAATTAAATAGTAAAGAGGATTTTTTAACCCCTTGGTTAAAGTTTATTTTAAATTTTTTCGGTATAGAAAAGGTTGATATTATAAGCGCTGATCAAATGGCTTTGGATTATGAAAAGTCTATTAGAGATGCAGAAACTCAAATATCAAATATAAAATAGATCTTAAAAAATGATTGATAAAGAAACTGAAAAAAAATTTTTAGAAGCTGAAAAATACCGAGCAAATAAAGAATTTAAAAAAGCTATTGATATATTTAATGAAATTTTAAAACAATTTCCAAAACTTCCACCTGCGCTCCATAATCTAGCTATATGCTACACTGAGTTAAAAAAAACAGAAGAGGCTGAAAATTGTTACATTAAGTGTTTAGAAATTAAACCTGTTTCGATATTATCCGTTAATAATTTAGCAAAACTTTACTACAATACTGGACAATTTAAAAAAGCTTTACCGATACTGGAAAAATCATTACTTTTAAAGGAGGATCAAGAAACAGTTATTGAAGTTTTTGCACAATGTTTATTTGAGCTTAATCTAACAAAGGCTGTAGATACTTTTTGTGTAAGAGCAATTAAAAAATTCCCGCAAAATAAAAATATAAAAACTCTTTATGGCAATAATCTTTTAAGATTAAATAAACATTTGGAGGGACAAAAATATTTAAATGAAAGTTCAGGTATGATAGAGTTTGGTGAAAAAGATTTTAAAATAGATTAATTAATGAAAAGATTAGAAATAAAAAACAATGCTAGTCCAAACTTTATTGGAAATTGGGATTTAGAAGATAAAAAATTGTGTAAAGAAATTATTGATTTTTTTGAAAATAATTCTGATCTTCAAATTAAAGGGACAACCGGTGGAGGTGTTGATGAAAGTATAAAAAAATCAACTGATATAACTATCAAACCAGAAAATCTTAAAGATGAAAAATATAAAGTATTCAATAAGTATTTTGAAAATTTATATCAATGTTTTACTGATTATAAGGAACAATACGATTTTTTAAAAACCTTTGTAAAAAAAATTCATATTGGTCCTTTCAATATTCAAAAATATTTCCCCGGTGGTCATTTTGGACGCCTTCATGCGGAAAGAACAGGTATGGCACACATTCATCGAATATTTGCTTGGATGACCTATTTAAATGATGTTGATGATGGTGGCACCACAGATTTTGACTATTATAAAATTAAAATAAAACCAGAAACTGGAAAAACATTAATTTGGCCAGCTGAATGGACACATGCACATAGAGGGAGTGTTCTTAATGGAGGAGAAAAATATATTATTACTGGTTGGCTCCACTTCACAGATTAAATTTTCTTTTTAGGTGTTTTAGTTTTCCCTCTGTACTATCGTAATCAATATAACATCCTTGCAGAAACCTATTGCCTTGATTTGTATCATATGAAGTTCTTCCATGAAGTAATCGGTAATTATCCATCATAAGTAAATCTCCAGGACTTAATTTAAATTCAACTCTATATTGATCAGAATTATAGAGCTCTGATATTTTTTTTCTCGCAGAATAAAAAAGTTCAAGTTTATTCTTTTCCATTAAAGGCACAAAGTCTAATCTTGGACTAAATCTAACTTGCTTGAACTCTCCTTTTTCATTTAATTGAATCATCTCGGCCCAGTCTTCTAAAATAACTGATTGATCTATAAACTGAAACCTAACTTTAACATCAGTAAGAATATTGTAATAATCCCAAAAATCTTTTTTGAGTTTTTCTGTTACAGTATATCCATCTACTAAAGTGGAAAGGCCTCCATTAACCTCGTTTTCAATACAATGGAGCATTTGTATACATGGTACAGGATTTCTATAAGGGTTGTCCGTGTGTGGTGCTAAAGCTAATGAGGTATAAGCTAAATCATTTGGATTTGGTTTTGACTTTACATTAAAAAATTCTCCAAAATTTGTTCTTCTTATACTTCCAATAGAATTTGCAAAATTTGTAATAAAATTATTTTTAGTTGGTACATCTTTAAAAATTACAAACCCAAATTTATAAAAATCTATTAAGGCGTCATACATAACTTTTTCATTAAAAAAATTATCTTCAAATTTAAAATTCTTAAAATTTGTAAAAGACGAGTCCCATTCAACTTTTTTAATTTTTTTAATCTCATCTTCATTAATAAATTCTCTTAAGATATTTTGAACTGCAAATTTTGTGTAAGCGCCATCATTAAAAGTAATTTCTAGAAATTGATCTGACAGATTTAGAGAGTTAATCTTAATATCTTCCTCTAATTTTGTTGGGTCAAATAACCTTTGCTGCGTACCCTCATCTATGAAACTTTCACCATTTACTCTTTCTCTTAACCAAAATGGATGTATCTCTTTCTTCTGACCCTGGTTTTCAAAAAATATCTTATTATTCTTTAATTCTATTTTCATAGCTAAATCGATGATTATTTAAAATTTTACTTTAATCAATAGTAATAAAATAGTATTAGTCCTTTGTGTCAAAGTTGAATTCTTCAAATTATAAAGTTTTTTCTAAATTTCTAAATGATTTAGCTAAGAAACTTACCAAATATTATTATTTAAGATTAAACAAACCTTTCAAGGTTTCCAATAAGGAAAAAGGTAAAGGTTACGATCCAGTTACAAGTGCTGACAAGTCTTTCGAAAAATTTATTAGAAAAGAAATATTAAAAAAATTTCCTAAACACCAAATTAAAGGAGAAGAATTTGGACAGAAGAAAAATAAAAGTGATTTTACTTGGGTTATTGATCCAATTGATGGAACGAGATCATTCGTTATAGGAAATCCAACTTGGAGTAATTTAATTTCTTTAAATTACAAAGGTTATCCAGTTTTAGGTCTCGCCAATTTTCCAATTCTTAGAAAATATTATTATAATACTTCTCCAAAGTCTGCTTTTGTAGTTGAGGATAATAAAAAAAGAAAAATTAAAGTTAACTACAAAGCAAAATATTCAAATGTTAAATTATCCGCCGCATTTCATGGGACTATCTCTCTTAATAAACAAAAGAAAATTCCAAAAATATTGAAGATGATGCAATTTCCTTGTGCTGATGCATTAAGCTATTCTCATTTTGCAGAAGGAAAAATTGATGTCGTAATTCAATGCGCTAATAAAATTTGGGATATACATCCATTAATACCAATCATCGAAGCTGCAGGTGGAGTAGTTTCAAATTGGAAAAATGAAAGTGCTGTTAAGGCTGGAAATATTCTTGCGAGCGCCAATAGAAGCATGCACTATAAATTTTTAAAAATCCTTAAGCCTATCTCTAAGTAGTCTTACCAAGAGTATTTAACAATACTACTCCGATAATAATTAAAATTATCCCAATAATTCCATACAGGTTAGGGATTTGATTGTATTTAAATACGCCAAACAATGTAACAGCTGTGATTGTTAACCCTCCATATGTTGCATAGGTAAAACCAACAGGAATAATATTCATCGCCTTGGATAAACAATATATACAAGCAATTATAGAAACTATACAAAAAATAGTTGGACCAAAATTAGTAAAACCATTTGTAGATTTTAAAAAACCATTAGAGGTTATTCCAAGAATAATAGCCAATAGAAGAAATATATATCCCGATAAATTACTCACAATCAAACCTATGACTATTTAGTAAT
The DNA here is from genome assembly GCA_902524535.1 of uncultured Pelagibacteraceae bacterium. Taxonomy (GTDB): domain Bacteria; phylum Pseudomonadota; class Alphaproteobacteria; order Pelagibacterales; family Pelagibacteraceae; genus Pelagibacter. Next base: position 37,017 of record CABZDR010000003.1, on the reverse strand, counting down.
TTTATCCACCAATTTTTTAATCGGTGGACCAAGTATTAATGCTGCAATTATAGCTATAGGCAAACTGACCACCCATGCTTTTAAGAATCTATTAATATAATCTTTATCCATTCCAGTGTTGATATATGTGATGATTAGAGTCATTAATAAACTCATTCCAAAACCCATAATTAAAATAAAAATAAGATCAAAGTATTTTTTAGGAAACATTATTTTTTAAAGCACTTGATTGCATCTTCCATTCTATCATCACCCCAAAATATTTCATTGTTAACGACAAAAGTTGGACTACCAAAGATTTTATTCTCTCTTGCAGAACTTGTATTAGCTAGGTATTTATCTTCAATTAATTTTGTTTTTGCCTCAGAAATTATATCATTTTTGTTCATTTTTAACTCTTTACATATCTCAGAAATACTTGGTTCTATCGCTGGTTCTTTTCCTTCTTGAAACCACTTTTTATAAGTCATTCTAACATAATCTATACCCCATCCCTTGTCCAATCCAAGAATTGCAATTTGATTTGCTAAGTCAAATTCAGATAATGGGTAGGGCACAGGTGTTTTTGCAAAAAAACCATAACCCTCAGCTCGTCTTTCAATATCTCTCCACATATAATTTACCTTATTAAGCTTATCCTTTGGAAATGGAATATTATTCATTTCTTTCATGATTGCCCGAACACTAAATGGTTTCCAATTAAACTCGACTTGATGTTTTTTTTCGACATCAAGTATTCTAGTGACAGCTAAATAAGTATAAGTACTTCCAATTGAAAAATAAAAATCAATCATTTACTCTTATTTTGACATAGGAGTTGCACCAGTTTCTAAACTTATAATCTTTCCATCTTTATATTTATAAACTGCCATCACCGCTTCAATGTTTCCATCATTAAATTTAACAAATGAATGATGTACACCTACTTCATTATTTTCATAAATAATTCTCACTTTTTCTTGATTTATATCACCGCTCATTGCCCATTTAACAACATCAGCTTTTCCTAAAGAATTTCCAGATTTATGCATTGTGAACTTGAAGTCATCATGTAAAAGCTCATTCATAGTTGCTTCATCCTTCTTGTCTATCGCATCAGTATATCTTTTTAATATCGACATTTTATACTCCTTTAATTATTATTCCGTTACCAACTGAGTTTTCTAAACGGATTTGTTTTATTGGCTTATACTCATCAGAGTTATACCATTCTAAAGCTTTTTCATAACTTGGAAACTTAATTACCACTGTTCTAGGATATGCCCAGGTTCCCTCTAATACTTTAGTTTCACCACCTCTAACAATATATTCACCACCAAATTTCTCAGCAATCGGCTTAACTTTTTCTACGTACTCTTTATATTCCTCTGGTTTTTTTATGTCTATGTTGAATATCGCAAATCCAGACATCAAGTATAAATTCTATCAGATAGACCATAAATTAGGATTGCACTCATAACTGTAAATACAAAGGGTGCAATAATACCTTCATTTGTGGTTTTCTCATTCACTCCTGTCTTATTAATTTTAATCGAATAGAAATTACATATAAAAATACATAAATTATTTATAAAAACTAAATTTAAAAATCCCCAGGTATTTTCTAATCCTCCGGGCCTAATAAAAGCTACATAGATAGACATTAAAAAAACAGCAAGCATAAATGCTCCTGCCATTCTAATCATTATTGCTCCACTTGGATCTATACCAAATCTTTCCATGAAGCTTTTAGTGCCAAAAATAGTTTGAAATGCGTAAACACCAACTCCAATAAAATGAACTAAGTAAATTACTAAATAAAACACTCCATTAAATTTTTCTATCATTTTATCTCCTAGTCGTTAAATACCATTCTCATTTCATCCTGGATAGTGCCTTCTTTAAAAACACCCTTCATTTTTTTTTGAAGTTCAATAAATTTAGGATCGGCTGACATATTTGTATCATTTTCAAATGCCTTATCAGTGAACTGCTCTCCGACAAGTGTTTCTCTTACGGTCCTTGGGTTTCCACCAATTTGAAATGAAAAGTAAACTTCATGATCTGGATAATGTTTTTTTCTAATTTTTGCTAAGCCTTTAGAAATTTCCATAGCCTCATTAAGTTTATCGTCATAAACGCCGATGGTTCTTGTATAGATTGCTTTCATAAATTTTTCTCTTAAGCGTTATAGTCCATCACCTGGTCCGTACACTCAGTAAATTTATGAGGCTCAAAGAAATCATTCATTTGACCTAATTGATTATTGATATCCGCTTCACTGTTAGCTTTCCACCAACAAAACATTTGCATTGTATCACCTGGAGTGTTCCAAGTCATTTGACATGCTGCCTTATCGCTTGTCATTGATTTAACAATATCTTCCATTTTCATTGAAGCTACTGTTTCACTAAATTTTGCTTTCATTTCTTTCGATTTGAAAGTGTGAGTTACCATGTAATTTTTCATTTTTTTCCTTTCAATTATTTTGCTTTGGTCAAGTGATAAACTGAGTAACTGTCTAATACTGCTGACATAATAGGTTTTGATACTTCAGTTCCCTCTATAAATTTATATAGAGCTGCTTCGTCAGTGCAAAAAATCTTAAACATAACAGTGCTTTTATCTGGTGTTACTGTTCCAATTGTCTTTTCCACTACTGCAACCTTTGCTCTTTCTGCTAAACCTTCAGGTGATTGCATAAAACCCATAAATTTTTCAAACATACCCTCTTTTAATTTAGCTACCACTAACATTTCTTTTTCCATATTTTTCTCCTTAATACAAAGTTTGAACCACTTTTTTCACTCTTTCAGCTCCATTAGGAACTAAAGCTTCAACAAAGGTGTGACATTTGTCAGTTTTAGCTTTGTCATATTTTGAACCGTAATGTTTATCTACTGCCTTATTCACTTCATCATCCCATTCTTTTTCTGATATACCTATTTCTAAAGCATAAGTTTTTAAAACTTTTACAGTTGAAATAGATTTTTCTTTCATCCCGTATTCAAATTTTTCACCTGATGGCAAAAAGTAGTTAGCCATATAAATTCCAACACAATCCAAAGCTTTAGATCTGTCACTTTTACTCATTTCTGCATTAGCAGAGGTAAAAATAAAAAAAGCCAGAGTTACAATGAACATTCTCATAAATATCCTAACGTTATTAAATTATATCTGAAAAATGTAACTCTTTTGTTACATGCCTGGTATGCGATATTATAACCAGCTTGGAAAAGGTAAGTTTTTTTCTTGTAAAAAAGTTTTATTAAACATCTTTGAGTTGTATTTGTCTGATCTATCACAAAGAATTGTTACAATGGTTTTTCCTGGACCTATTTCTTTACCAAGTCTTATTGCTCCAGCAATATTTATTCCACAGCTAGTCCCTAAGCTCAAACCTTCATTTTGAATCAAATCATAAAGTATAGGTAAAGCCTCATGGTCATCGACAGAGTAAGCGCCATCAATTTTTGCATTTTCAAAATTTTTAGTTACTCTACTTGATCCAATTCCTTCAGTGATTGAATTACCCTCAGATTTTAATTCACCGTGTTTAATATAGTTATAAAGTGAGGAACCTTTTGGATCTGATAAATAAATTTTGACATCTTTATTTTTTTCTTTAAGTGCATTGCTGACACCTGAAATAGTTCCACCCGTTCCTGATGAGCATACAAAGCCGTCTACTTTGCCTTCAGTTTGTTCCCATATCTCTTTTCCGGTACCTTCATAATGCCCTTTAGCATTTGCAGTATTATCAAATTGATTTGCCCAAACTACTCCGTTATTATTTGTTGGCCTCAATTCATCCGCAAGTCTAGCTGCAACTTTCACAAAATTATTATCATCTTTGTAAGGTTTAGCAGGCACCAGTCTTAATTCTGCTCCAAGATTTCTTAATGTATCTTTCTTTTCTTGAGTTTGATTATCATTCATTACAATGATTGTTTTATAGCCAAGAGAATTACCCAATAGTCCTAGACCTATTCCAGTATTACCAGCAGTTCCCTCAACGATTATACCACCTTTTGCTATTAACTTTTTTTCTTGAGCATCTTTTATTAAAGCTAATGCAGCTCTATCTTTTACAGAGCCACCCGGATTTAAAAATTCAGCTTTACCATAAATATTACATCCAGTTATTTCTGAGGCTGCCCTTAATTTAATTAAAGGTGTATTTCCAATACCTGAGATAAAATCTTCTTGATTATTCTTCATTAGTAATTTCTTTAGGGTCTTCTGTTACAGCATAAGGTTTAAATTCATTTGATGTTGTACCAACGTTTCTTGCTGGTATACCTATCATTACTGCATTGTTAGGAACATCTTTTGTTACTACTGCATTAGCACCAATCTTTGCATTTTCACCAATAACCACAGGTCCAAGTATTTGTGCACCTGAACCAACTACTACATTATCCATAAGCGTTGGATGTCTCTTTATTTGTCTTTGGCTATCTGAATTTATACTTGGTGAAATACCACCAAGAGTAACCATATGGTAAATTGTAACGTTATCTCCAATCTCAGATGTTTCCCCAATCACTACTCCCATACCATGATCGATAAATAAATTTTTTCCAATTTGAGCTTTCGGATGAATTTCTATACCAGTTAAAAATCTAGAAAGTTGAGAGATTACTCTTGCTACTAAATCAAATTTTGCCTTAGCAAAAAAATTAGCTATTTTATGAAAAAATATAGCTTTTACTCCTGGATAAGTAAGTATTAAACTTAACTTTGATTTTGCAGCAGGATCTCTATCTATTATGGATTGTAAATATTCATTCATAATGAGGCTATATAGTTGTTTTTTGTTAAATTTAAACCTTATTAACTTGATGTAATGTCACTCTTTTCGATATTTATAAGGTATTACAAAAGTTTGCATAGCATATCAATCTTGCATATAATTTTTGAATTAAAATAGGAGGTTTAATGAGTTTAAAAATAAATAGTGTGGCTCCAGATTTTAAAGCAAAGACACAACTTGGTGATATATCTTTTCATGAGTGGCTAGGAGATAGTTGGGGAGTGTTGTTTTCGCATCCAAAAGATTTCACTCCAGTGTGCACAACTGAACTGGGTTCTTTAGCAAAAATGAAACCTGAATTTGATAAAAGAAATGTAAAAGTTATCGGCTTGAGTGTTGATCCAGTATCTGACCATGTTAAATGGTTAGAGGATATAAAAGATGTTACAGGAAATAAACCAAGCTATCCAATTATTGCAGATGAAAATTTAGAGGTCGCAAAACTTTATAACATGCTTGAAGGAGACGCTGGAGTTACTTCAATGGGAAGAACAGCAGTTGATAATCAAACAGTTCGAACAGTTTTTATAATTAGGCCTGACAAAAGAATTGGTCTTTTTTTAACTTACCCAATGGCAACTGGTAGAAATTTTATGGAGCTTTTAAGAGCAATAGATTCTATGCAATTAACAGCAAAACATAAAGTTGCAACACCTGCAGATTGGAAAAAGGGCGAGGAAGTAATTATTGTTCCAGCAGTGAAGGATGATGAGGCTAAAAAATTGTTTCCAGATGGTTGGAATGCAGTTAAGCCGTACTTGAGAAAAGTTCCAGATCCTTCAAAATAGATTGAATAAGAAAGATTTAGACCAGCAATCTCAGCATTGGGAAAATAGCTTCTCAAGTAAGCCTGAGATGTTTGGTTTAGACCCTAGCGAATCTGCCAGACACGCGAAAGAAATATTTGAAAATCAAAAAGTAAACATTTTTTTTAAAAGAAAAAAAATTGATATTCTTGAGTTAGGTGCTGGTTTAGGTAGAGACACAACTTATCTTGCGGCAAATTCAAATTTAATTCAAGTTACAGCATTAGATTACAGTTCTGAGGCAATAAAAAATATTAATAAAAAAAAAATAGAAAATTATTCTGATCCTATAATGGCTGATGGTAGATCTGCTGCAGATAAAATTACTACAAAAGTTTGGGATGTACGTAATGGTATTCCTTATAAGGATAATTCTTTTGATGGATGTTATTCACACATGCTTTACTGTATGGCCTTGACTACTTCAGAAATTATTAAATTAAATAAAGAAGTTTATAGAATTTTAAAACCTGGTGGAATTAATATATTCACTGTTAGACATACTGGAGACGGTGATTATAAAAAAGGAAAACATATTGGCGAAGATTTATACGAAAGTGATGGATTTATTGTTCATTTTTTTAATAAAGAAAAAATAATTCAAATTTCAAAAGGATTTAAAATTGAGGATATTTTTGAATTACATGAAGGAAGTTTTCCGAGAAAACTTTTTGTAGTTACTCAAAGAAAAAAAAGAATATGGAATTTTTAATCCTGGGCTTTTTTACTGGGTTAAGTTTGATCCTTGCTATAGGCGCCCAAAATATTTTTGTCATTGAGCAGGGATTAAAGAAACAATACGTATTTCTAGTTTGTTTAGTTTGTTCAGTTTCTGACCTCTTATTGATTTTTCTCGGAATTTTATTATTTCATTATTTTCAACAATATTTCAGTGCATCTATAGAATTATTACTAAATGTTCTTTTAATAATCTTTTTGATTTATTTTATTTATTCAAAAATCAGAACTCTCCAAACAAATATAAATTTATCTACCACCTTAGAAGAAATTTCCTTATCTGAGGTTTTATTTAAGACACTAGGTTTTACCTATCTCAATGCTCATGTTTATTCAGATACAGTTTTTTTTCTAGGTAATTTTTCAAAAAATTTTTTAATTAAAGAAAAAGTTTTCTTTGGTATTGGTGCATCTATAGCGTCATTTATATTTTTCTTTTTTTTGGGATATTTATCAAATTATTTATCAAAATACGCTCAAAGTAAAAAAACTTGGCGATATATCAATTTGTTTATAATTTGCTTCATGTCATTTCTAATAATGTATATAGCAAAAGAAACACTAATTCTTTTTACCAGTAAAATCCTAAGAGACAATTATGTTGCTTGATTAATTAATTAATTCTTAATAAGAAATTTTATGATGTTAAAAAGAAATTTCCTTAAATTAATTGGTTTGTCTTGTTTATCTTTTTTATCATTACCGTATAAATTTTTATATTCTGTAACAAAAAAAATAATTAATCCTGAACTTTCACAATCGCAAAAAGATATAATGTTTAATGAAGGAACAGAAAGACCTTTTTCAAGTGATCTTCTTAAGGAAAATAGAAAAGGTTTTTACCACTGTGCTAATTGTGGGGCGAAATTATTTTCATCAACCGCTAAATTTGATAGTGGTACAGGCTGGCCTTCCTTTTCAGAGGCTCTTCCTGGAGCATTTAAAACTAAAATAGATTATTCTTATGGAATGAAAAGAGTTGAATATCATTGTGCAAATTGTGGTGCGCATCATGGCCATGTTTTTTTGGACGGTCCAAGTGCTACTGGAAAAAGATTTTGCAATAATGGATTGTGTTTAATTTTTAAACCTGAAAATTAATCTTTTTAAACATTATTCGTTTGAATATCCATACTTACGCAGCCTAGCGTCACCAGTTCTTGCATGAGCTTCCATGCCCTCGTATCTTGAAATCCTTGCAGCAGCTGAGCCAACTTCTTTCGTTGACTCTTTTGTCATTCTTTGAAAACTCAATGTTTTAATAAACTTACCAACAAACAACCCACCTGTATATTTTCCTGCACCTTTAGTTGGTAAAATATGATTGGTTCCTGAACATTTATCACCATAAGCAACAGTTGTTTCTTCTCCAATAAACAATGAACCGTAATTTTTTAATCTCTTATGAAACCATTCAAGATTTTTTGTTTGAATTTCTAAATGCTCAGGTGCATAGTCATCACTTACCTTAACAATTTCTTCATCTGTATCACACAAAATAACTTCACCGTAATCTCTCCAAGCAGCCTCAGCACTTAATCTTGGAACCTCTGGAAGTTTTTCTATTAATTCTGGAACTCGTTTCATTACTTCTTCTGCAAGTTTTTGGCTAGTGGTGTATAACCAACATGGTGAATTATAACCATGTTCAGCCTGACCAACTAAATCTACAGCAACAATCTCTGGATCTGCTGTTTCATCTGCAATAATTCCAATTTCTGTTGGGCCCGCGAATAAATCTATACCTACTTTTCCAAATAAAATTCTTTTAGCTTCAGCTACAAATTGATTTCCAGGACCAACTAAAATATCAGCTGGAGCGTTTCCAAACATTCCATATGTCATTGCAGCAATAGCTGGTACACCACCAAGATTTAAAATTATATCCGCTCCACATAAATTCGCTGTATAAATAATAGAAGGGTGGGCACCAACTCCCTCTTTCGGCGGACTACATGCAATAATATTTTTAACACCTGCAACTTTTGCAGTTGTAACACTCATTACCGCAGATGCGATGTGAGCGTATCTTCCACCTGGTATGTAACAACCAGCAGTATTTACAGGGACTAATTTTTGACCCGCATATAAACCATCTGATAATTCAACTTCAAAATCTTTTCCATAATTTGCAAGTTGAGCTTCTGCAAATTTTCGAACCCTATCGTATGAAAATTTAATATCATCTTTAGTTTTTTTGTCTAAGTTTTTATTTATTTCTTCTATTTTTTCTTTTGAAACAACTATTTCCCCATCATATTTATCAAATTTTTTTGTTAATTCTTTACATCCATCTTCTTTAGATTTTTCAAGCTCTTTTAAAAGATTTTGTACTATATCTTTTGTTTTAGTGTCATCTGTGGATGCTGTTTTGGAAGCTTTTTTTAGATATTTAATTGTCATATTTTAAATTTATATTGTTTTATTAATCTAATGCAACAACAGCTGCAGCAATTGATGCTAATCTTGCCGGGGCTTCATCAGATCTACTTGTAATAACAACTGGTACTTTACCCCCAACAACAACACCAGCTGCACAGGCACCACAAAAGTAGATTAGCATTTTTACTAAACCATTTCCTGTTTCGACACTTGGTACCAGTAGCACATCTGCCATACCAGCTACAGTATTTTGTATTCCTTTAATAGCTGCGGATTTTTTGGAGATACTATTGTCAAATGCAAGTGGACCAAAGACATCAGCATTTAAATTTTCTTTTTTTGCAATTTTAGTTAATTCATCAGCTTCTTTGGAACTTGGCACGCTATCTAAAACTTCCTCTGTTGCAGACAATATTGCTACTTTAGGTCTTTCGATACCAATCCTTTGAGAAAAATTAACAACATTTTTAAGAATGTGTAACTTGGTTTTCACATTAGGTAAAACATTTAATGCTCCATCTGTAATTATCAAAGGCTTGTCGTCTTTTTCCAAAGTCATGTGCCAAATGTGACTTAATCTGGTTTTTCCTAGTAAATTATATTCTCTCTTCAAAACTTCTTTCATAAGAACATCAGTATGTATATGCCCTTTTACAATAATTTTAATTTTTTGCTCACTAGCTAATTTTGCGGCAATCGTTGCAGTGTTATTTTCAACAGGTTCATGAATGATTTCGTAATTTGAAATATCCCATTTAAGATCCTGTGCACATTTTACTATTTCTTTCTCGTCACCAATAAATATTGGTTCAATAAGATTTTCTTTAACTGCATCCTGTATTGACTGCATAGGCAAAGGTTTTCCTGCATTCACAACACCAGCTTTAACACCTTTCTTTTTGTGAGCAACATTTAGCAAGTTATCTGGACAAATAATTTCTTTATTCGAAAGCATTTTCAATTTTTTAATATTTTTAAATCTTTTTCTAGAATTTTTGATATTTTAATTTCTTTTTTTAAGTTCATTTTAAACCTTTTATATTTATTTTGGCCAGGATACATTATTTCTTTTACTCCTTTAATTTTAGGCAACCTTTTTATTGTTCTAATATTATCTTTAATTCTGGAGTTGTAGTTTTTGACAAATAAGTTTGTTTTAAATGTGATAAATAAATGTCCAACGTTTTGTGGACCTGAAAAGTCATCAAAAGGATCTTTTACTTTTCCAGCATGATTTCCACCTGTTAATACACCACTTAAAATATCAACCATCCATGCTAAACCTGAACCTCTAAAACTCGCAATAGGCAATTGAACTCCATAGAGCGCTTTTTTTGCATCTGTTGTTGGTTTACCAAATTTATCCAATGCAACACCTTTAGGTAATTTTTGATTATTCTTTGCTGCAAACCTTACTTTACCTCTATTGATCATTGACATAGAAGTGTCCAATATAAATGGTACTTTCGAACCGGTAGGAGAGCCAAAACAAACAGGATTTGTTCCAAACAAACTTTTTTTAGCACCATGAGGAGCGATTGCAGGAGGTGCGTTAGTATAAATCATCGTGATTAAATTTTTTTTTACAGCTTGTTCTGCGTAGTAACCGGATAAGCCATAATGACCACTATTTTTAACTGCTACCAAACCTATCCCAGTTTTTTTAGCATTTTGAATTGCTTTTTTTATTGCTATGTCTGCTGCAACAAATCCAATACAATTATCAGCATCAACATGTGAAATCGATTGAGATATCTTTTTTATTTTTATTCTTGGCTTTGGATTGATAACTTTTTTAGATAGTCGTTCACAATACATCTTTAATCTTGAAAGACCGTGCCCGTAAGCATTAACTAATTCTGCATTGATTAAGGCATTAGCTGAAATGACAGCATGGGAACTACTTAATCCATGTTTTTTTAAAATTTTTATTACTTCTTTTTTAAGATTTTCTGTTTTCAAATTAACCTTTTCCGCGCCAAGGTATTGTTTTGTCGATTATTTTTCTTAAAGTGACATCAAATAAAAGACCCAACATTCCCATTATAAAAATTGTGATCCAAATCACCTCGTATTGAAAATATTTTTTAGCGACATTTTCAACAAATCCAATTCCTGTAGTACCAGCTAAGAATTCAGCTGCTACAAGAGTTCCCCAACACATACCAACTGCAACTCTAATTCCTGTTAAAATTTCTGGTAACGAATTAGGAAAAATTACATATCTTAAAATTTGTTTTTTTGATGCTCCTAAAGAATGAGCTGCATGGATTTTTGATAGCTGAGTTCCAGATGCACCAGCTCTTGCTGAAATAATCATTATTGATAAAGAGACCATAAATAATAAAAATACTTTTCCAGTATTATCAATACCTAAAACTGAAATAATTAAAGGAGCCCAAGCTAGTGGGGGAACCGGTCTATATAATTCTATCAGTGGATCAAAAAAACCTTTGGCAAATCTATTTAATCCCATAAATAAACCAAGAGGGACACCTATGATAATTCCAAAAACTAGTCCTAAAAATACTCTCATAAAAGAGTCCCATATATGACCGTATGGAACAGGAACTTTAAATAATTCAAAATCTCCAGTTACTATTTTTAATACATACCCTTTAAAATTTTGTTTAACAATTCCGTCTTTAGTATGAACAGGATATTCACCTGGTAAAATATCAGCTATCCAATCAGGAAAAATAAAACCAATCATTTTACTGACATCGACCATATCTATCCATAAAAGAGGAATGTCTTTATAACCAACACTTGGTTTTAACATCAGTGCAAATTTGTTAAAAGTATCTGAAGGCTTTGGCAGCCATCTACCAGAACCTTGTTCTGAACAACTTGGTCCGCTTGCAACAATTGTCCCTGCTGGAAATAAAAAGATGTCAATTAATCTTAATCCACCTTGAGCAACTTTTTGAGCATCATCAAATTTTATTATTGCATCTTGCATTTTATCTAATGCATTAGGTGGATATATGCTCGCAAATTCAATTCTTCTTGCAATTTTTACAATGTTTTTCGCATATGTTGATGCTAAATCTTCACTGTCTAATACATTTCTGTAAGATTTTATTTCATCTTTAAGTTCTTTAATCTTAATTTTAAATTGTGGATTATGATTTCTTAATTTGAAAAATTCATCACTTATCAAATTTAATTCTTGTGCTGCAGCGTCAAATTTTAAACCTCTTTCAGTAGCAGGAATTAGAGGAACTTCAATTGTATTTTCTATTGATCCTGTTCCAGCACTTACTTTAACAATACCCCATCCCCCTTCTTCATCTACTGCTTTTTTTCTCTCATTATACTCTTGCTCAGTCTCGAAAGGATAATCAGTCTTTTGAAAATTTTCAGTAAGTAAGTTAATTTTCCCGGTAATATCATTTATTTTTTGTTTAGTTTCAATTTCAAGTAAATCTTCATTTGTTAAAAGAGGAATTAGTTGATTAGTTTTACTTATAAAGTTTGAAAGATCTGTTTTCTGTTGAGCATTTAATTTATTAGAACCCTGTATTTCTTCGAGGATTTGCTGAAGATTTTTATTTTCTTTTTTTATTTGTGAAGTGCTTTTAAATTCTCTTTCTTCAATTGGAAACTGATACTTTAATCCTAATAATGAGTCATTTACTTTTGCAACCTGGCAAAGTTCGTTAGCTGATTTAGGATAAAATCCTTTAGCAATATCCCATGAATAATATAGCCAAATTAAAAGTAGAAAACTACTACCAACTATTACCCAATGTGTGCCGCCCCTAGCTCTTTCTGGGTTCCCAAATACTGCATCAACTTTTTCAGTTCTAATTAGTCTCCGCCCATAAAGAATACAGCCAATTACAGCAAAAAAAATTAATAATGTTACAATTTGAGTTAACATTTAATTATCTTTCCCCATGATTTCTTCTTCCATGTTCCAGATCATTTCCAGTATTTCTTCTCTTTTTTCAGAAAATTCTTTATTTTTTTTAATCTCTCGCAAATCTTCTTTTAATCCCATCGATGCAAATGGAAGATTGTATTCTTTATGTATTCTTCCTGGTCTTGGAGCCATTACATATAATCTTTCACCCAGCAACAAAGCCTCTTCAACAGAGTGAGTAATTAAGATAATTGTTTTTCCTGTCTCTTTCCAAATTTTTAATACTAAAGATTGCATTTTCTCCCTTGTTAAAGCATCTAATGCACCAAGAGGCTCATCCATTAAAATTAAATCTGGATCATTAATTAAACATCTTGCAAGAGCTACCCTTTGCTGCATACCTCCAGATAATTGATAAGTTGGGGTATTACCAAATCCTTTTAAACCAACTATCTCTAACCATTCATCAACTTTTTTTTGAGTTTTAATTGGATCTTCATTTTTCATTCTTAATCCAAAGTTGACATTTTCAGCGACAGTCAACCATTCGAACAAAGCTCCTTGTTGAAAAACCATTCCTCTTTCAACCCCAGGGCCATCTATTTCTCTATTGTTAAGAGTTATATTTCCAGAAGTTGGTCTTATAAATCCTGCAGTTATATTTAATAAAGTTGTTTTTCCACAACCAGAAGGACCAAGAACAGTAAGCAATTCTCCTTTTTTAAGAGTAAAATTTAAATCTTTTAAAGCGTGAACTGTTTCTCCTTTAGGAGTTTTAAAAATCATATTGAGATTTTGAGAAACTAAATCACTCATAAAAATCTTTATATTTGAATTTTTTGTAAAAAAATAGGCACCAATTTATTACAATTGGCGCCTATTAAAATTTAAATTACCTTTAAATTATAAAGGTAAGAAACTAGTGTCTACATTTCCTCTTGGAGTTCCCATACCATCTAGGAACGCTTTAAGATTTCCACTTTCCATAGACTGTTTAGTCTCCTCTGGTGATAGAAATTTAAAGCCACTTAAAGTTTCTTTCATATCAGCAACTTTCATTTCAGAAGCTTTTGACATTGCATTCATGTCAGATTTACCAGCTTTATATCTAGCATTAGCCTCGTGAGTTACTTCTATAAAAGTTCTAAGCATTCCAGGGTTTTCTTTCATAAACTTTGTAGTCACTGAAGTGATATCAATACCTAGGATACCAGCATCTCTTGCTTCTTGAACTGTAAGTAATCTTGATCCTACAGCAGTTGCAGCTTTGATAGAGTTACCACCAAATAAACATGCCATTACAACATCACCACTAACTAATGCAGCAGCTCCTTCTTCTGGGTCCATTTGAATGATATCCATTTTTTTTCTGTCTGCTCCAACAACTTTCATACTTTCATCAAAAACGTATTCAGCCATTGTCCCTAGTGGAACAGCAACTTTTTTACCCTCTAATTCTGTTGCATTCGCTTTTGTAATTCCAGAAGCGTTAGAAGTAACACAAGTTGTTCCTCCCATTCCGTATTCCATAGCAATATCAACTAATTTAATTGGCGCTTTAGATTTTACCGCATTAATAAATGGGACTAATCCTTGTGAGTAAGAAATATCTATATCTCCTGCTAACATTGCATCAGTCATTGCACCACCATTTGTGAAATTTGTCCATTTAACCGGAACACCAAGTGCTTTAGCAAATGCTTTTTTTTGCATATCCTCTAAGTTTGGACTTGGCCATTCTAGAAAGTAAGCAACTCTTACTTCATTAGCTGCTGAATTAGCAACCGACATTGAAAGATTAAGAGCTACAAAACATCCAAGAATAAAACTTATTATTTTTTTCATTTATTCCTCTTCCTTGTTTATTTATATATTTAAATTTAAGATGAATTTTACCTAGATGTAAAACAAAAAAATGGTCATAATAGTCTTACAACTTTAAGTTGTGACAATTATTTTGGTGGTTAATTTTACTTAATTAGTCTAAGGATTTGATATTAAACATTTTAAAATTTATTTATGAGCTCAGAAAAAAGAACAGCAGTCCCCAACTCACTAAACGAGCATTGGATGCCTTTTACATCTAACAAAGATTTTAAGGAAAATCCAAAGTTAATAGTTGAAGCTAAAGGAGTTTATCTAAAAAATCATCATGGCAAAACACAAATTGATGCGAGCTCTGGATTATTTTGTAATCCATTAGGACATGGTAGAAAAGAAATTATAGAGGCAATAACAAATCAATTAAATACCCTGGATTATTGCCAACCATTTCAACAAGGATTTGGTGGTTCATTTGAATTAGCAACAAGAATTTCAAAACATACTCCAGGAAATTTAAATAAAATTTTTTATACAATTTGTGGCTCAACTGCAGTTGAAACGGCGATTAAGATTAGTATTGCATATCATAAGGCTAGAGGTGAGGGACAAAGATTTAGGTTTGTTGGAAGAGAACGTGCTTACCATGGGATGAATATAGGAGCTACGTCTGTTGGTGGAATGATCAATAATGTTAAAGCTTACGCAAGCGTTCTAATGCCAGGCGTTGTTCACATGAGACACACACATTTAGATGAACATAAATTTATATCTGGCCAACCTGAAACAGGAGCTGAGATCGCAGACGATTTAGAAAGAATTTGTACAAATTTTGGTTCAGAAAATATTGCAGCTTGTATTGTTGAACCTATCGCTGGTTCAACAGGAACTTTAGTTCCGCCAGTTGGATATTTACAAAGATTAAGAGAACTTTGTGATAAACATAAAATACTTTTAATTTTTGATGAGGTAATTACCGGCTGGGGAAGAACTGGTTCAGCATTTGGAGCTCAAGAATTTGGTGTAACACCAGATATAATGACAATGGCTAAAGCAACGACTAATGGTATTGTTCCATTTGGTGTGGTTGCTTGTAAAGAGGAAATTTATGATGCAGTGATGGATAATTCTCCAAAAGGTGCAATAGAATTATTCCATGGATATACTTATTCAGGAATTCCTGTTTCAGTAGCAGCAGCATTAGCTGTACAAGATATTTTTGAAAAAGAAGACATTTTTAATAGAGCAAAAGAACTAGCTCCATATTTTCAGGAAGGTTTATTTTCTCTGCAAGATATTGATGTAGTTGACAATATAAGAGGATATGGAATGATGGGTGGAATCGATATAAAAACCGATGGGCGACCTGGTAAAGCAGGTTTGGCAACTTTTAAACATTGCTACGACGCAGGCGTAAATTTTAAAGCTACAGGAGATTGTTTGATTATTGCACCAATGTTTATTTGTGAAAAAAAACATATAGACGAAATTATTGAAAAACTTCGAACTGGGATTACTAATTACTCGAAAAGTAAAAAAAATTAAAATTCGTTAATGAGAATTGGCGTACCTAAAGAAATAAAACCTCAAGAAAATAGAATTGGTTTAACTCCTGATAGTGTGAAAACTCTTGTGTCTGAAGGCCATCAAGTTTTAGTCGAAAATAATGGAGGGTTTGAAGCTGGTTTTGATAATAATCAATATGTAAAAGCAGGTGCAAAAATTACAAATACAGCATCAGATATTTTTAATGATGCAGACATAATTGTTAAAGTTAAAGAGCCCCAAAAAGTTGAAGTAGATATGATTAGAGAAAATCAAATTGTATATACTTATCTTCATTTAGCTGCTGCAAAAGAACTTACAGAGGGTTTAATTAAATCTAAAAGTATTAGTATTGCATATGAAACTGTAACGGATGATAATGGAAGACTGCCTTTGCTAGCACCAATGAGTGCGGTTGCGGGTCGTATGTCTGTTCAAGCTGGAGCACATTGTTTAGAAAAAAATCAAAAAGGTAGAGGGGTACTATTGGGAGGAGCACCCGGTGGTGAACCAGCCAATGTTTTAATTCTTGGTGGAGGCGTTGTGGGTGAAAATGCTGCAATAATCGCAACAGGTATGAGAGCTAAGGTTCATATAGTAGATAAATCTGAAGCAAGATTAAAACAATTAATTCAAATCTTTGGAGATAAAATTATTCCAGAACAAAGTGATAAAATAGACTTAAACAAATTAGTAGCAAAGGCAGATTTATTAGTTGGCGGTGTTTTAATACCAGGTGCCGAAGCGCCAAAATTAGTGACTAAGGACATGCTAAAATTAATGAAAAGAGGATCAGTAATTGTTGATGTGGCTATTGATCAAGGGGGGTGCGTTGAAACTAGTAAACCAACTACTCATGGTGACCCAACATTTATAGTAGATGATGTTGTTCATTACTGTGTCGCTAATATGCCTGGTGGAGTACCAAGGACTTCTACTTTTGCATTAAACAAAGCTACTCTTCCATATCTAGTGAAATTAGCAAATAAAGGTTATCAAAAAGTTTTAAGTGAAGATAAAAATTTTTTAGCTGGCTTAAATGTTCATAAGGGACATGTGACCTATAAAGCAGTTGCAGATGTGTTTGGACATCAATATGTTGAACCAGGAGAAGCAATCAAAAATTAATTAAATGGAAAAAAAACTTCCAAGTAGCACTAAAGTAGTTGTTATAGGAGGTGGAGTAGTAGGTTGCTCTGTTGCTTATCATTTAGCTAAATTTGGTTGTAAAGATACAATTCTTTTAGAAAGAGATCAGTTAACTTCAGGAACAACTTGGCATGCAGCAGGTCTTGTAAGTCAATTAGGTCCAACAGCTGCAGTTACAAAAATAAGAAAATACACTTTAGATTTATATAAAAAACTTGAGAAAGAAGTTGATCATTCTGCAGGTTTAAGACTAAACGGCGCTCTTTCAATAGCACAAAATAAAGGAAGATGGCAAGAACTCCAAAGACAAGCAACAACCGCACAACTTTATGATGTTGATGTAAGAATTTTAGATAAAAATCAAATAAAAAAAGATTATCCAATAATAAACACTGACAAAGTAATTGGTGGAATTTTAATGCCAGGTGATGGATCTGCAGATCCATCAGGCGTTACTCATATGCTTGCAAAAGGCGCAAGAATGGAAGGTGCTCAAATTTTTGAAAAATCTCCAGTAGAGGAAATTTTGATTAAAGATAGAAAAATCTCAGGTGTTAAAGTTAATGGTCAAAAAATTGATTGTGAATATATTGTTTTAGCCTCAGGCATGTGGTCAAGACAAATAGGGGAAAAAGCTGGAGTCAGTATTCCACTTTATCCTGCTGAGCATTTTTATATTATTACGGAGCCAATAGAAAATCTTTCTAAAACTTTACCAGTTATTAGAGATTTTGATAATCGAACTTATATTAAAGAGGATGCCGGCAAAATATTAGTTGGAATTTTTGAAGGGAATTCCATACCTGCTTGGAATGATACAAATAAAGTTCCGGAGGATTTTTCTTTTGGTGAGTTTCAAGAAAATTTTGAACATTTTGAACCCTATTTAGCTTCTGCAATTGAAAGATTTCCAATTTTAGAAAAAGCAGGTATTAGAAAATTTTTTTCAGGTCCAGAATCTTTTACACCTGATACAAATACGTTATTAGGAGAAGTTCCAGAGGTTAAAAATTTTTTTGTTTGCTGTGGATTAAACAGTATCGGAATTGGTAGTGGAGGAGGTGTGGGTAAAGTAACGGCAGAATGGCTTATGACAGGGCATATCAATGAGGATATTTTTAGTTATGATATAAAAAGATTTCAAAAATTTCATTCAGATCTGGGATTTATCAAAAATAGAATTACTGAGTCTTTGGGTGATTTGTATGGAATGCACTGGCCATTTAAACAACATCGGACTTCAAGAAATGTAAAACAGCTCCCTCATCATGAAAATTTAAAAAGTTTTGGAGCTTGTTTTGGTGTTTCTGGTGGATATGAAAGACCTATGTGGTTCGCCTTAGATGGTGAAAAGGCTGAATACAAATACAGTTATAATTATCAAAGCTGGTATCCCTCAGCAGAATATGAAACACATAACACCAGGAAAAATGTTGGTCTATTTGATTTAACTCCTTTTTCAAAATTTGAAATTAAATCTGATAAAGCACATCAAGAATTACAAAAAATATGTACGGCAAATATTAAAAAAGATGCTGGTAAATGTACCTATACCCATATGTTAAATTCAGATGGAGGTATTGAAGCTGATTTAACAGTAGTATCGGTAAATGAAAATCATTTTAGAATAATCAGCTCTGCAGCAACAAGGGAAAGAGATAAACATCACATAAAAAAGCATTTAAATAAAGATATTGAATTAGAGGATGTGACTGATGATTATTGTGTTTTTGGTTTATTTGGACCTAAAAGTAGAGACTTAATGAATTCATTAAGCAATGATAATTTTAGCAATGAAAATTTTAGATTTGGTACTGCAAAATTTATTTCAATCAAAGATACTAAAATTTGGACACAGAGATTATCTTATGTTGGAGAGCTTGGCTATGAACTATATGTGGAAGTTAAAGACGCAAAAAAAATTTATGAATTAATAGTTAATAAAGGTAAAGATTTTAATCTTTCTAATTGTGGTATGCACGCGATGGATATTATGCGAATGGAAAGTGGTTTTTTACATTGGGGTCATGATATTTCACCTGAGGAAAATCAATATCAAGCAGGCCTTTCTTTTACAATAAGCAACAAAAAAAATATAGATTTTATAGGTAAAAGAGCTTTAGAAAAAATTGATAAAAAAAAGATTAAAACAAGATTTGCTATGTTTACTTTAAAAGATAGTAAACCTGGTGAGCCATTATTACTTCATGACGAACCCATTTATTTAAAAGACCAAATAATTGGCAAATCAACTTCAGGTAATTATTCATTTAACTTTAAAAAAAATCTTACCTTCGGTTACATAAGTAATGATTTTTCTAATGAGCAACTAAAAAATAGTGAATTATTTATTGAAGTTGAAAAAAAGAAATATGAAATTGAAATAATTAACGAGCCATTAAAGCAGACTAATTTTAAGAGTAATTAATTTTTATCTCTCAATATATAAATAAAGATAAAACCAGTTATATACATAATAAGTGCATAAGCAGCAGTAGGCACAACATAGGCTACATCATCAAAAATTTGCGTAGCAACAAAAACAGCTAATGTTCCATTTTGTAAACCACATTCTAAGGATATACACTTTTTTTGTGATATTCCTGATGCAAAAAACTTAGCAATATAAAATGCTAAAATCATCATTATTATATTTAGTGCCAAGACCGCAGTGCCAGCTTGTGCCAAATAATTAAAGATATTTTCTCTTTCTTCTACCCAAACTGCAATAAAAACTATTATAAATAATAATCCAGTAATTTTATTAATCATTTTTAAGTTTGAGGAAATGAAATTGTCTGCAAAGGATCTAATAATCATCCCAAAAATTACGGGAACTGTTACCACTAATGCCATCTTAATTGCTATTCCCGTCATTGTAATTTCTTTGGACATTTCGGTAACATTTAGTAAATCAGCAGAAGTGAAAACAATAAATGGTACCGAAATTATACTTATTAAACTTCCAACTGCTGTGAGTGATATTGATAATGCAACATCCCCATTTGCAAATTTTGTTAAAACATTTGACGTTACACCTCCTGGAGCAGAAGCTATAATCATTAAACCTAAAGCTATTTCAGTTGGAAGCCTTAAAACTAAAATTATAAGATAACCAATAATTGGTAAAAGAATTAATTGACAAACGATGCCAACTAAAAAATCTTTAGGAGTTGTAAGCACTCTTTTAAAATCTTTGACGGTAAGCCCCAATCCAAGTCCTAACATTATAAGTGCAAGCGCGATCGGTGCTATTTTAGTTACTATCTCCATGTATCTCCTGAACAATGTATTTAAATTTTACCTAAATTAAAGTAAATTATGAGATCATGCAGAGATTAAGGATTTTTCTTAAAAATTTGGCTTTATCCTTGAAGATAATTTTTTGATGAGGAAGAACTTTTTTGATGTTAAAAGCAGAAAGAACATACTGTTTTTTATCATTCAATTTTAAATAATCAGTTTTAATTAAAGATTTACATTTCCTAATCACAGTTGCTCTTGGAATATTAGTCATGTCGGAGATAGACATAGCGCTAACTCCGTTTGTTATAATTTTTTTTCCTCGAATTAGTTGAGTATTAAAATCTAAATAATTTTTAGCTACTTGTTTATGAAAATTTATGTAATCAAGTGAATTTTTTTTATTCTTATTTTTTTCTTCAAAAATTTTACTGTAATTAAAAGCTTGATTCATACAAACAGTTCCCCAAATGTGAAATGTTGTCAAATCCTCAAACATCTCATGATAGCCAATCACAGTAGGTATTTGCATTTTATAAAACCATCTCCAAGTCATAGAAAAGTTTTTTTTAAGAATATTTTCAATAAATTTTGTGTCGAGCTTTTTTGAATAAAGTTTTTCTTTACTAAGAATTTCTGATACTAAAAGAATATATTTAGAGGTATATTTCATTTGATTTTCAGGTTTGATAAAAGAAAAAGTATTTCGATCAATTATGATTTGTTTTTTAACTCTTTTTAGAACCCCAATCTTTTCTAGCTCTAAGACTTTACGTCTAACTGTCTCTTTCGGTAATTGGAGTTTTGCACACAGTTCTGAGATATTGAATTTATCGATTTGGAGATAAGATTTTGAGTAAAATTGATCATAGGTTAATTTTATATTCATTTGATCGTAAAACTGTAAAGTTTTTTCAACCAAAGAAATGATGATTAAATATTTGTAATGATCTTTGAATGCTTGATAGACTGCATTCATCCATTTCCATTGATGAGCAATCCAATCTTTGCCTAATTGGTCATAATTAGCCATCACATGTTCATAAACTTGATCATCATTTATGACTTTTGTGAAATCAATTTGTTGAAGTGGCATAATATAATTAATTGTATTTGAAACCCAAAATGAACATGAGTCAATAAAATAGTGACCCATTTTGAACTTACATTTATTTGTATTTTCATGGAATTTGAAATTTAATATCCATAATGCAAACTAAAGACTTTGAAAGTAAATCTAGAATTATCGAGACCCCAAATGGTAGTTTAGATATTGATAAGTCTTTAGAAAATTCAAATAAAGCATCCCAACGGGTAGATATTAATGTTCTTAAATCAAGATTGAGAGAAAAAGAGAATATTATTTTAAAAAAAAATATCCTTATTCTTATAAGCTGTTTAACATTAATAATTGCTGCTGGTATAAGTGTTACGTACTTTTAATTCTCATTTGGGTTGTATGATTAAAGATTATATGGTTTAATAAGATATGCAATCTAAAAGCTCTACAAAACAAAAAGTGGATAATAATCATTCAAATCATAATGAGATAAATTATGAAAAAAAAGTAGATATAAATATTCTTTTAAACAGAGTTAAAAATGAAGAAAAAAATGTGATCAAGAGAAATTTTATTATTACTTTTGGTGTTGCAGGCTCTCTATTAATTACTGGGCTAATTACTGCCCTCTAAAACAATTTAAAGTATATTTAGCAAGTATTTCAGTTGTTAGATTCTTTTTTGTAAAATCTAAAAGATTTTTTTTTATTTCAAAAATTTCGTCATTTTCTTGAATAAATTTTTCTAAATTCTTATTTTCGTAATTAAATTTTAAAAATGAAAAAATTCTCTGAAATGTAAGATGTTTTTTTTTAAAAATTTTAAATGGATTATAAAAAGAAAATATTTTGTTAAAATTGTTAAGATAATTGATTAATTGCTCCTTTGGTAGAGTAGATATAGTATTGGTTGGACAATTTCTGATATCCAAAAATAAGGGAATACAACCATTCATAAGGATCTCATAGTGTCTAAGACAGTCCCATCCAGCTTTTTTGTAAGTCAAAGCAAAAATACTTTTTTTATACATTTCGTAATACGAACTTTCATTATCATAAATATAAGTATTTAATTTTCCGGGAATCAATGGAGCTAGTATATTTTTTGGATTATGATCGATTTTCTCTAGGATCTTTGATTTAGGTATTGCAAAACTTATAGGTAGAATTTTAGGATATTCTGCTAGTAATTCTCTTTTAAAGTACAGACCTAAATTTGAATACTTAGTTTCTATGTAATTATCATCTTCGCCATCAATAAATAAAAACTTGTTGTTATATTTCATTACCTCTTCCAAAAAAAGATCTGATCTTCTGATGGAACCATAAATTATAAGATCAAAATATTTATTTCTTATTTTTTGTTCAATATTTTCTCTATCTATTGAATTAAAGTTACTCAAGATATTTTTTATTGTAAAACCTTTACCCCAAAATCGTTTTTCGTCATATTTTCTTTTTTTGATTTCATCGTTGTACAAATACCAACATCCTGGATAGTCGATGACATCATATCCGTAAAGCTCTCTTAAACCGTGAAGAAGTAAATCATTCATGTAATTATTATAAAATTGATGATCGTTATCACTTGAGTGGATGTGCAAAATTTTCATTATTTTCTTTTTTTATGATATATTAATAAAAAATCTAAACATCTAAAAAAATTGATTGTTTCATATAAAATATCTATTATAAACCACCTTGAATTGGCGGGGTAGCTCAGTTGGTTAGAGCGCGGGACTCATAAGCCCGAGGTCAGTGGTTCGATCCCACTTCCCGCTACCATAATTTAATTAATTAATCTTTTTAAGTAATTTGAATATTCACAATTCCCATAAAATTTTATTGATGCATTAATTTCTTTTTTAGAAATCCATTTTTTATTTAATGAAATTTCTTCAAGACAAGCAATTTTAAAACCTTGTCTATTTTCTATTGCCGACACAAAAGCAGATGTCTTATAAAAATCTTCTATAGAACCAGTATCAAGCCAAGCACCTCCTCTACCGATTAAGTCTGCTGTCAGTTGTTTTTTAAGTCTATAAATATTTAGTAAATCAACTATTTCAATTTCACCTCTTTTAGATGGTTTTAGTTCTTTTGCAAATTTAACCACCTTATTATCAAAAAAGTACAAACCTGTTATAGCAAGATCTGATAAAAATTTTTTGGGTTTTTCTTTAATCGAAATAATCTTTTTATTTTTGTTGATTTTAGCAACCCCAAAAAGGTCTGGTTTAGTCACTTTATGTAAAACGACTTTAGCTCCATTTTTAAGTTTTGTATTTTTGATAAGTTTGCTAGTTAAATTTTGACCATAAAAGAAATTATCACCTAAAATCATAGCTACATTGTCTTTGCCAATAAACTTTTCACCTATTACAAAAGCATCTGGTAGTCCTCGAGGTTTATCTTGTTCTAAATAACTAATTTTAATACCTAGGTTTTTTCCATCTGGGATAATTTTTTTGTATTGGTGTAATTGTCCTTTATTAACAATAATTAGTATATCTTTGATATTTGCTAGCATCAAAATCGATAATGGATAAAATATAAGCGGTTTGTCATATATTGGTAGAAGTTGTTTATTTACTGCTTTTGTAAGCGGACTCATTCTTGTTCCTTTCCCTCCAGCTAAAATAATTCCTTTTTTGATCATCCTTTTCCTAATCTTCTGACAATATCTTTTTTTGATAAAGACTTATAATAATTTTTATTTTTATTGTACCACTCGAAAGTTAACTTTATACCTTGTTCAAAATTTGTTCTTGGCGACCAGCCTAATTTATTCTTTATTTTATTACTATTTAAAGCATACCTGATGTCATGTCCTGGACGATCTTTAACAAAAATAATTTTAACTTTATCTTTTAATTTAATTGAATTTTTAGAAACTTTAATTAATTTTTGTGACACTTGTAAATTATTCAAATTTTTATTTGACCCAATATTATAAAATTGTCCAATTTTTCCTTTTGTAAAAACTTTGAATAGAGCCTCACAATGATCTTTAACGTATATCCACTCCCTTGAGTTTGTTCCCTTGCCGTATATTGGTAGAGGTTTGTTATTTAAAATATTATAAATAAGCTTTGGGATTAATTTTTCTGGATGTTGTTTAGGCCCATAATTATTTGAACAATTAGTAATTATTGCAGGGATTTTATAAGTTCTTACATAAGAACTTACCAAATGATCCGAAGCTGCTTTACTTGCAGCATAAGGAGAGCTTGGTTGATAAGGATAATTCTCAGCTGATCTTCCAGTCAAAATATCACCATATACTTCATCTGTAGAAATATGAATTAGTTTAGATTTGTATTTTTTTGAAAATTCTTTGAAACACTCTAATAAATTATAAACACCGACTATATTACTTTGAATGAAATTTTCAGGATTGTCAATTGATCTATCTACATGTGTTTCTGCAGCAAGGTTGAAAATTGCGATAGGTTTATGATCAAATAAAATTCTTTTTATTTTCTTTTCTTTAATGTCACATTTAATAAATTTATATTTTCGAGAATTTCGATGTTCTCTAGTGTTATAAAAATTGGAAGAATAAGTTATTTTATCAATATTAATAACATGGTAATTTTTGCCTATTAACAAATCGATCAAATTACTACCAATAAATCCCAGTCCTCCAGTAACAATTACTTTTTTCATTTATTTTTTAGTGACCTGGAAATTCGATTAAGTTTTCCACAGTGTATCCTTTTTTAATTAAGTTGTTTGAGCCATTTAAATCAAATAAATTTATCACAAATATAAAACCAGCAACTTCTCCTCCTGATATTGAAACTAACTTAGCCGCAGCCTCAGCGGTTCCTCCAGTTGCTATTAAATCGTCAATAATCAAAATCCTATCACTTTTTTCAATAGAGTCTTTATGAACTTCGATTGTTGCAGTCCCATACTCTAATTCAAAATCAACTGAATGAACATCTGCGGGTAATTTATTTTTTTTTCGAAGCATAATAAAAGGTTTTTTTAAAATATAAGAAATAGCTGAGGCAAAAACAAAGCCTCTAGACTCTACCGCTGCAATTTTGTTAAACTCAATTTTTTTTGATCTATCTATAATTTGATTAATAGTTTCTGAAAATGCATTCTCATCCTTAATTAGTGTAGTGATATCCCTAAATAATATACCTTTTTTTGGATAATCTGGGATTGATCTAATAAAATCTTTTAAATTCATAATTGTTATTTATAAAAAGTATAAATAAGTTAATTTTTAGACATGACAATAAATAAATTAGCAATTATAGGTGGTAGTGGACTTTATGATGTTGAGGAGTTTAAAAAAAGAGAATTATTGGATTTAAATACACCTTGGGGGAAACCGTCAGATCAAATTTTAAAAACTAATTATAACAATAAAGAGGTTTATTTTTTACCAAGGCATGGAAGAGGACACCATATATCTCCTTCAAAAATTAATTTTAGAGCGAATATAGATGCTCTTAAACAATTAGGCGTCACAGATATTGTATCAGTTTCTGCTGTTGGTTCTTTAAAAGAGAATTTACCGCCAGGAAAATTTGTTATTATTGATCAGTTTATTGATCGTACTTTTGCTAGAGAGAAAACATTTTTTGATAATGAAATCGTTGCACATGTCTCGATGGCACATCCAACATCTAATGGTTTAATGAATGCTTGTGAGGAGGCAATTAAAAAAGAAAAAATTGAATATCAAAGAAATGGAACATATGTTGTTATGGAAGGGCCACAATTTTCAACATTAGCAGAATCAAATTTATATAGATCGTGGAAGGCAGATGTAATTGGTATGACTAACATGCCTGAAGCAAAACTGGCAAGAGAAGCAGAGATAAGATACGCTTCTGTTTCGATGGTTACGGATTATGATTGTTGGCATCCAGATCATGCAAATGTTGATGTTCAACAAGTAATAAAAGTTCTTTTAGGAAATGCAGCAAAAGCTAAAAACATGATAAAAAATTTAATAGAAAATTTCGAAAATCATATTGATTCAAATGATCCAACTAACAATTGTTTAGATGTAGCAATAATAACCTCTCCTGAAAAAAGAACTAAAAAAACAATAGATAAGCTCAAAACAGTTGCTGGTAGAGTTTTAGGTAAATGAGAATAGAGGGAAAAGAATATCGTACTATCTGGTTTGAAAATAATATTGTAAAAATTATTGATCAAACAAAACTTCCACACCAATTTATAATAAAAGATCTTAGAACCGTTAAGAGTGCAATAAATGCAATTAAAGTAATGGAAGTAAGAGGTGCACCTCTAATAGGAGCAACTGCTGCTTATGGCTTGGTGTTAGCAATTATTGAAAATAATAATCAGTCATTTTTAAAGAAATCTGCAGAAGATTTAATTAGTTCAAGACCAACAGCAATAAATTTAAAGTGGTCTGTTGATAGAATGATGAAAAAATTATCAGGCGTTAATAGTGATAAAATCTTAGAAATAGCTTTGAATGAAGCAAAAGATATTTGTGAGGAGGATATAAAATTTTGTAAAAATATAGGATTAAATGGTCTTAAAATTATAGAGGAAATTTATAATAAAAAAAAAGATACGGTTAATATATTAACTCATTGTAATGCAGGATGGCTTGCAACAATTAATTGGGGAACAGCAACTTCTCCAATTTATCATGCATATAAAAAAGGAATTCCAGTTCATGTTTGGGCAGATGAAACTAGGCCAAGAAATCAAGGAGCAAATCTAACTTCTTATGAATTAAATGAGGAAGGAATTAAGAATACAATCATTGCAGATAATACAGGTGGTATATTAATGCAGAGAGGTGAAGTTGATATGTGTATTGTTGGAACAGATAGAACTTTAGCCAATGGAGATGTTTGTAATAAAGTTGGAACTTATCTTAAAGCACTAGCAGCTTATGATAATAATATTCCTTTTTATGTTGCACTACCAAGTTCAACAATTGATTGGAATATTAAAAATCATAAAGATATTCCAATAGAGGAGAGAAATTCAGATGAATTATCACATGTTGAAGGTTTAGATGAAAAAGGAGATATAAAAAAAATAAAAATTTATCCAAAAAAAAGTATAGCTATGAATTTAGCTTTTGATGTGACCCCAGCAAAATATGTTACGGGATTAATTACCGAAAAAGGAGTATGTGAAGCTTCAGAAAAAGGACTTAAAGAATTATTTAAATGAAGAACTTAGATCAAAGAAATCAGGTTATTGAATATTCATTAAAATTAAATTCTACGAATCTTTCACCTCTTAGGTCGGGCAATATATCATTAAGGGGAATAGAAGATGATATAGAGGGATACTTAATTACTCCCTCAGGAAAAAAATATGAAACTCTAAAACCTGAGGATATCGTTTTCATGGGTTTAAATAAAGTAAAGAAAAAAAATGATTCAACCAACAAGCCATCATCAGAATGGAGATTTCATCGAGATATTTATATAAATAAAAAAGAAGCACAGGCTATTGTTCATGCTCACTCACCACACGCAACAGCTGTATCCTCACATGGAAAACCAATTCCACCATTTCATTATATGGTTGCTCTTGCAGGCGGAGATGACATTAAATGTGCAGAATACGCTACTTTTGGAACAGAAGAGTTATCTAAAAATGTTATCAAAGCTTTAGAAAATAGATCTGCATGTCTAATGTCTAATCACGGCCAGGTTGCTTTTGGAAAAAATTTAGAGGATGCGTTTGAACTTGCACAAGAGATAGAAAATATTTGTCATCAATACACTATTGCTTTAAAATTAGGTAAGCCTAAGATACTTTCATTTGAAGAAATGAAAAAAGTTTTAGATAAGGCTAAAAACTATAAAAAAGGGTAAAATGATTAAAGTAGGGGAGCATATTACTTTAGATATTATAGGCACTACAAAAGAGTATGATCCTTCAGTTTTTGAAATAGTCATAAATAAAATCGCTAAAGCAGCAGATGTAACTATCCTTAATATTTCTAAATATAAATTTGAACCTCAAGGTTTTACAATTTTAGCTTTATTAGCCGAAAGTCACATCAGCTTTCATACATTTCCAGAAAAAGGAATAATTAGTTTTGATTTTTTTACCTGTGGAAAAATAAGTCCATCAGTGGCAGTTGATATTGTTAAAAAAGAATTTGAACATAGGCGTATAGTTAAAAAGAAATTTAATAGAGACACTAGATCTCTTTACCACGATATCTATAGTTCATCGGGATTACAAAAATCGTATGTTGTAAATGAAGTTTTAGAAGACTTTAAATCAAAAGTTGGTCAACATATAGAAATTTTAGAATTGGAACAGTTTGGAAAATCTTTATTTATTGATGGTGAAATTCAAGTAGCTGCTTCAGATGAACATTTGTATAGCTCAACTTTTGTTGGTGCTGGTTTAAAATTAAACAAAAAAAATGAGAGAGCTGCAATAATTGGTGGTGGGGATGGTGGTGTTGCAAGAGAATGTATTTCGAAAAAGTTTAACTTTATAGATTGGTATGAATTAGATCCAGAGGTTGTTGAAGTTTGTAACAAACATCTTGGTGATATAGGAAAAAAAGCTACAGAAAAAAATTCTGTAAAATGTGTCTGGGGTGACGCTTTTAAAAGCATAAAAACAGTGAACGAAGATACATATGATCATATTTTTGTTGATTTAAATGATGATCAGTTTTGCATTGATCTCGCTGCTAAAAATATGGATTCTTTAGTAAGAATACTCAAACCTAAAGGAGTCATTACTGCTCAAGTTGGCAGCCTAGATAAAAAACCTCTTCAAGTTGAAAATTGGTTAAATGTATTTAATCATCATTTTGGAAATACTAGTTTATCTAGAGTTTACATACCTAGTTTTGATTGTTCCTGGAATTTCTCATCATCGATAAATCATTAATTTTTTCTTTTTAATATCGACAATCTGTGAAATACTATTTTTTTTATTAAAGGAGATAACAATGAATATATTCAAAAAAACTATTTTTTCAGTTTTACTCTCTATATTAGTAATAGGAAACGTTAATGCTGATAAAATAAGAATTGGAACAGAGGGTGCTTATCCTCCATGGAACTCAAAAAATGAAGCAGGCAAGTTAATAGGTTTCGAAGTTGAGTTAGCTTACACGCTATGCAGATACATTGGACAACAATGTGTAATAGTTGAGCAAGATTGGGACGGAATGATCCCTGCGTTAATCATGAGAAAGTTTGATGCAATAATGGCAGGTATGTCAATTACTGCAGAAAGACAAAAAGCTATCAGCTTTTCTCAAGGATATGCAGATGAAGTTGCATCTTTAGCAGTCATGAAAGGATCTAGCCTAGAAGGTTTAGATACATCTGCTGGAATAAATCTTACTAAACCAAATGCTGCAGCTAAAAAAGATCTTAAAACACTTACTGCTGCATTAGCAGGTAAAACTGTTTGCGTGCAAACTGCTACTATTCATCAAAACTTTTTAGACTCTGGTGATGTAGGAAAAGTAAATGTAAGAACTTACAAAACTCAAGACGAAGTTAATCTAGATTTAGCATCAGGAAGATGTGATGCTGCATTAGCTGCTGCTGTTGCATTCAGCGATTATGCAGAAAAATCTGGTAAGCCAGTTGTTTTAACTGGACCAACTTTCTCAGGTGGTGCTTTTGGTAACGGTGTTGGAGTAGGTATTAGAAAAGATGATACTGAACTTTTGAAAAAGTTTAATGCTGCTATCAATAAAGCACGAAAAAACGGAGACATTAGTAGAATAGCTACTAAGTGGTTTGGTTTCGACGCTTCTATGTAATTAAATTTTAGATTTGGCGACTATAATGTATAGTCGCCAATCTGTATGGAAATTCTAGCATTTGGAGATACTGGTTGGGGTGATGAATTATTTTATGCAACTCTGATGACAATAGCTGTTTCAATAACAGCAATGTTTATAGGTTTTCTTTTTGCATTAATCTTTACTCCATTAAAATTATCTAAAAACAAGTTTTTAAATTTTATAGCAAATTCCTACACAACTATAATAAGAGGAGTCCCAGAGCTATTAGTAATTTACCTTTTCTTTTTTGGTGGAACTGGCGCACTTATGTTTGTTGCTTCAATATTTGGATACAATGAATACATTGAGATAAATGCATTTATCACAGGAGCATTTGCTATTGGAATAATCTCTGGTGCTTATTCAACTGAAGTTTTCAGAGGAGCAATTCAATCAATTGATAAAGGCCAGTTCGAAGCTGCTAATGTTTTGGGTCTTAATAAATTTAGAAAATTTATCAAAATTATTTTACCTCAAACATTAAGATTAGCTATTCCAAATCTAAGTAATGTTTGGCAAATAACTCTTAAAGATACCTCATTAATTTCAGTTACTGGTTTAGTTGAAATAATGAGACAATCTTATATTGCTGCCGGATCAACAAGAGATCCATTATTCTTTTATTCATTTGCTGCAGTTTTATATTTATTACTTACCTTTGTGAGCATGAAATTTATCAATAGATTAGAAGCTAGATATAGTAAGGGGTATTAATGGATCTTGAATTAATGATTAATAGTTTCCCTAAATTGTTAAGTGCAGCAGCTATAACTTTAAAACTTCTTTCAGTTTCTTTAATAATAGGATTATTCATTGGACTATTTTTTGCAATTCTTAGAATAAATAAGAATATATTTATAAGTAAATTTGCATATGGATATTCGTATGTTTTTAGAGGTACACCACTTTTAGTACAAATTTTTATAATTTATTTTGGATTAGGTCAGATTGAATATTTAAGATCAACAGTTTTATGGGTAATCTTGAAAGAACCATATTGGTGTGCAATTATTGCTTTTGCTCTAAACACAGGTGCTTACACTTCAGAGATATTAAGATCAGCATTTCAAACGATTAAACCTGGAATAATAGAGGCAGGCAAAAGTTTAGGTATCTCAAATAAAGTAATCTTTTTTAAAGTTCAGATACCTATGGCTATCAGACAATCTTTACCAGCCTATGGAAACGAAATTATTTTAATGATGAAAGGAACTTCTTTAGCCAGCACAGTCACAATAATGGATCTTACAGGTGTTGCAAAATATATAATATCAACTACTTTTAAACCAATTGAAGTTTTTATAGTTGCCGGGGGTATTTATCTATTTATGACTTTTATAATTCATAATGTAATAAAGTTCTTAGAAAAAAAATATATTTATTAATATTTTGTATATTCTTTAATTTCTTTTATTTTCGAGCCAGTATAATTATTGATTTCTAATTTTATTTTTGCGCGGTCGTCATTTAAAAAATGAACATCTCTCGATAGTTTAATGAATTTTTCTCCAAAATCTTTTTCTTTTTCACATAACCTTTTCTCATCTTCAATTAACCAAAGTTTAGAGTTTATTTCTTTAAGTGATTGGTAAAGTTTTTTAAGTTTATCATCATACTTTATATTATTCTCTAATTGATCTTTTAAAATAGAATGCTCGTTATTAATAAATTTTAATTTTTCAGTATCTTTTATCTTTTCCTTTTTAATATCTAAAATTGAAATCTTATCTAAAAGTTCTCCAATTGAAACTTCTACTATAATTTTATTCATAAAATTTAATACTGTGCTATCTTGTTATAAATATGTCTAATATTTTAATTATAAAACACGGATCATTAGGTGATATAGCTCAAGCAAGTGGTGCTATTCAAGACATATCTGAGAATCACAAAAATAGTAAAGTATATTTAATGACAACAAAACCTTACTTTGAATTATTCAAGAAAAATCCTTATGTAAATGAGGTGATCATAGACAAAAGGTTACCAAAATATAATTTAATCTATTTATATTTTTTAATGCGAGAGCTTAAGAAGTATAATTTCTCAAAAGTTTTTGACCTTCAAAACTCCTCAAGGACCACTTTTTATAAAAATATACTTTTTCCAAAAGCCAACAAAAATATTTGGTCTAGTACCAAGACAACTTTACCAGAGGACACAAATAAAGAAAAATTTGATAAAGGTTCAGTACTAGATAGATTTAACCATCAATTAAAAGATTCTGGATTAAATACAATTAACACACTTAAACCTAATTTTAGTTGGGCTTGCACAGAAATTGATGAAATAAAAAAAAAATATGATTTACAAAAATATATTCTATTATTTCCTTTTTGTTCTCCACATCTATCTGTTAAAAAATGGCCTTACTTCGATGAGCTTATTAAATTGATTAAAGCCAAGTTTGAAACAGATTATAAAGTTATTATAGCACCCGGTCCCAAAGAAATAGATGAAGCTAAAAAATTTGATTCAAAAATAATTTTAGACAACAATAAAGCTTTAAACGTATCTCAATTAACATCTCTAATCAAGGAAAGCTCTTTCGTCGTTGCTAACGATACTGGTCCAGCGCACATAGCCGCACATGTTGCAGCAAAAGGCTTGGCTTTGTTTGGAAAACACACTACTGCTCATAAAGTAAGTATTGAAAGAGAAAATTTTAAATCAATACAAGTGACAGATTTGAATAATCTAAGTGCAAATAAAGTTTTTGAAAGGTTATTAGATTTATTGTAATATTTTTTTGTAGCTTTCTATAATGTTAGACCAACTAAATTTAGAAGAATATTCTTTAGCATTTTTACCTAACTCTGAATATTTTTTATTCTCTAACATTAAACTTAAAGATGAATAAATATCTTCAAGCTCATTTCCATCACAAATTAATCCCGTTGTATTATGTTTGATAGCATCAGATGCACCTCCATCTTTACCTCCTAACGAAGCAACACCGTATTGACCAGCTTCTATATATGCTATTCCAAAACCCTCGACAGACTTTTTGTGAACAATTGAAGGCATTACAAATATATTTGACTTTGCTAATAAAGCATTCTTTAAATCATCACTAATTTCTTTAAAGAACATTACCTGTGAACCTAAATCAAGTTCTTTTACTAAGTCCTTAATATTTTTTTCCTCTTCACCATAACCTATGCAAATATAAACTATATTTGAATAAATTTGCTTTAAGTTTCTTAAAGCCATTAATATTTTTTCATGGTTTTTTCTTTTATCAAATCTCGAAACAGTAATAAGACGTGGTGTTTTTATCTTTAATAAACTTTCAACTTTATCTAAAGATTTTTTGTCAAGTTCTTTAGGAGGGTTTATTCCAGGGTTAATAACCACAACTTTGGCAGGATTAATACCAATACTTATAGCTAAGTCTTTTGTATACTCAGAATTTGCAATTACTTTATCAACTTTGTCTAATACTTTTGTAATCCTTTTATTCTGTGAACTATCTTTTGGATGATTAATTTCTTTACCATGAATAAGACAATATTTCTTTCTACTAGATTTGATCAATTCTAAACTCTTCCAATGATCAGCGATAATTCCTTGAACTTTACTATTTTTGAGAAACTCATTAATTAATTGAGCCTTTCTTATTTTTCTTAAAAATTTAATTCCGCCCACTCTTTCAATAGAAAAATTTACATCGCCGTCAAATTCTTTGTGATTTTCATGATAATCAGCAAAGACTTTAATCATAAAGTGTTTTGACATCTCTTTTGATAGACCCCACATTAAACTTTGCATACCCCCTACATCTGGTGGAAAAGATCTTGTAGTGATTATATACATTAATTATTTTTCCACTTAATACCACATCCAGCACTTGGGACTTGATTCTCTGGTCCTTTACCAGTTTCAGCTA
This sequence comes from uncultured Pelagibacteraceae bacterium, assembly GCA_902524535.1. GTDB lineage: Bacteria > Pseudomonadota > Alphaproteobacteria > Pelagibacterales > Pelagibacteraceae > Pelagibacter. The sequence goes on along the minus strand of CABZDR010000003.1, from coordinate 2,928 downwards.
TTTGTCTCATTGCTTCTAATAAGTCACTATCACCATCTCTTTGTGGAATTAAATTTTTCAATTCTCTTAGCCTACCTCTATATTGAAGCTCTAAGTTTCTGTTATAACCGAAAAAATCAGGGGTACATACTGCATCATAGGTTTTAGCAATCTTTTGAGACTCATCACTTAAATACGGGAAGCTAAATTTGTTTCTTTTTGCAAATTCGATCATGTTTTCAAAAGAGTCCTCTGGATAATTTTCTGCATCATTTGAGCATATTGCAACTGAATTAATACCAATTTTTTTCAATTTATTACAATCTTCAACTATATCTTTAGTTACCGCTTTCACATATGGGCAGTGGTTACAAATGAACATTATCAAAGTTCCATTGTCGCCTTTAATATCATTGAGAGAAATTATTTTATTTTCAGTGGATTTAAGCCTGAAGTCATAAGCCTTTTGACCGAAATCACATATTGGAGTTTGTATTGGCATAATGTAATAATATATAAATTATGTTTTACGATTTGAAAGATAAAAAACCAAAAAACTCAGGCGAAAATTGGGTTGCCCCAAACGCAGTAGTAATCGGTGATGTTACTTTAGAAAAAAATACTAGCATTTGGTTTAATGCTACTTTAAGAGGAGATATTGAAAATATTCATATTGGAGAAGGATCAAACGTGCAAGATGGATGTGTTTTGCATACAGACCCGGGCTGCCCTTTAAAAGTTGGAAAAGATGTAACCGTCGGACATCTTGTTATGCTCCATGGATGCACTGTAGGAGATAATAGTTTAATTGGCATAGGTGCAGTAATTCTTAATAATGCAAAAATTGGCAAAAATTGTATTATTGGTGCAAAAGCTTTAATTACCGAAAATAAAGTAATTCCAGATAATTCATTGGTTGTTGGTTCTCCAGGAAAAGTAGTAAGAGAAGTGACTGAGGAAGAAAAAAAAGCCGTATTTGAAAACACAAAGCACTATCAAGATAATTGGAAAAAATATTCTAAATCTATATTTTAATTTTTATGCCAACTTATACAGTTACAAGCTCAAACTTTAGTATTTCATCAAAACAACAAAAAAAATTAGCTGAAGGTATCACTAAAGTTCATAATGTTGTAACAGGTGCTAATACATATTTTGCCCAAGTGATATTCAACAAAACAAAAAAGAATAATCATTTCATGGGTGGAAAAAAAGTTAAAGAACCATCGATTTTTTTGTTTGGTCAAATAAGAGCTGGGAGATCAAAAGCAGTGAAAGACAAATTAATTTCAGATTTAAAGGATATATTAGTAAAAAATTCAAAATTAGATGAAACTCAAGTTTGGGTTTATATTAATGACCTACCTCCATCTCAGATGATCGAGTACGGTGCAGTTTTACCGGAATCGGGAAAAGAAAATGAGTGGTTTACGAGCTTACCATCAAAATTAAAGAAAAAATTATCAGCTATCGAAAGTTGATTTAAGGAACTAGCCAAAAATTTTTTTTTGTAATTAAGTCAAATATTGCTCTGCGATGTCCTTTTGCAGCAAGATATAACCATTCAATAGATTTTATTTTACATTTAATCACTGTAAAGTTTTTATAACCTTCCTCACTTTGCTCCATTGTGAAATCGAAATCCTCTAATTTAGATATCATTCCAGATGTTGGATTTTCCGATGTAGTCCCAGGGGGACTATCAGTTAAATAACATCTTCGACTTATATGTTGGGTTTTTTTCCAAGATTCCTCTGTTGTGGAATTTTGATTATTTACTTCACATTCAACTTTTACTCTCAATTGTATCTTTTCTTCTTTATCATAAAAAACTAGTGAAGCTTTATTATTTTTTTTTAGAATATCTACTTTTGGTGATCTTAAATCAGTATGAAATTGTAACAAATTATTTGCTCTATCTGATTTTCTAAGAACAACAATTCTGCCGTCAACTTCATCTTGATGAGCACAAATGAAAACAGGAATTCTAAAAGGAGAACTCCTGTTAGTTACAGCATCATCGAGCATAGACCAATATTTATTTTGAATTTCAGCTAAATCTTCATAGTATGCTGGTTGCATACTTTACTTTCTAAATCTTTTAATTAAACTTGATGTATCCCAACGATTTCCACCTAAACCTTGAACTTCCTCATAAAATTTATCCACAAGTTCTGTAACAGGCAACAATGAACCATTATTTTTGGCTTCATCCATTGCAATTTTTAAATCTTTTCTCATCCAGTCTACTGCAAAACCAAAATCAAATTTATCATCAATCATTGTTTTATACCTGTTTTCCATTTGCCAAGACTGTGCTGCACCTTTTGAAATTACTTCAATTACATCTTCCATATTCAATCCAGCTTTCATTCCAAAGTTGATTCCCTCAGATAATCCTTGAACTAATCCTGCAATACAAATTTGATTAACCATTTTAGCTAATTGTCCACAACCCGCTTTACCGAGTAATTTCATTTTTTTACTGTAACAATTAATTTTATCTTTTGCTTTATCAAAGTCAGCTTGATCACCACCAATCATAACTGTTAATGCACCATTCTCTGCACCAGCTTGTCCACCAGATACAGGAGCATCTAACGCACCAAAACTATTTTTCTTTGCATATTCATAAATTTCTCTAGCAATTGTTGCTGATGCTGTGGTGTTATCAATATAAACTGAACCTTTTTTAATTGTTTTAAATGCACCGTTGTCTCCAAATGTTACCTCTCTTAAATCATTATCATTTCCAACACAGGTAAAAATATATTCAGCATCTTTTGCAGCTTCAGCTGGAGTAACAGCTATTTTACCTTTGTAATCTTTAATCCATTTTTCAGCTTTAGATTTTGTTCTATTAAAAACAGTTACATTATGTCCACCTTTTGATATATAACCAGCCATTGGATAACCCATGACACCAAGACCTATGAAAGCAACATTACA
>CABZDR010000002.1 GCA_902524535.1 uncultured Pelagibacteraceae bacterium | reverse complement strand
TAAATTAGTTGGAATAATTGAAGGAACTGATGAAAGTTATGCATCTATTATAGATGAGAGTGGTGAGATTATAACATTAGCTGCTTATGAGGAAATAGCACCAGGTGTTTCTCTTGTTGGAATAAGTTCAAAAGAGATCGTTTTTGATAGAGAAGGTGGATCTCAAGTGGTTATTAATTTTAAAAATCAAATTATTGAGAGAGACAACTAATGATTAAAAATTATTTAAAAACAATTTTGAGTTTAATTATTTTGGTCTTGTTTGTTTCAGGTTGTACTACAACAGGTAAAAAAGGATCTAAAGGATTTAAACATGATACCCCATTGATAAAAACTGATGTAAAAAAAATGGGTAAAGCTGAATTAGAAAAAATGGCTGAGATGGGTCCTGTGCCAGTAGAGGCTGATGTTGTAAAACTTAAAAAAAGAAAAAAAATATCTTCTGTAAAAGAAAAAAATTATTTACTGATCCCTGATGAATATCCAACTCTTAAACAGAATGTAAGTTTTAGATTCCAAAATATGGATTATGCCGAAGTCATGACATTAATGGCCAAGATTGGCGGTGTTAATATTTTAGTTGGAGATGATGTTGCAGGAGCAATTTCTGCAGAGTTAGATAATGTTCCGTGGGATAAAGCCTTTAATGCATTATTAGATATGAAAAATTATGCAGCTGACATTGATGTAGCAAGTAACATAATTAGAGTTGCTACACCTGCTACTTTAACTTCTCAAGAAAGTTATAAATCTGCGAGAGCACAGGCTGTTAAAAAAAAGGTAGAGCTTGAAGATTCAGTTGAACCAATAATCTCAGAAATATTTAGACTTTATTATATTTCCCCAGCTGAAGCTAAAGCAACAATAACCGAATTGTTTACTGCAACGGGTGCAGCTGGATCCTTTATTCCTATTCAAGTCACAGAAGAAAAAACCACAAGATCAATAATAGTTAGAGGTAAAGAAAAAGATTTAGATGTTGTAGATAAAGTAATTCGAGAGATAGATGTTAGAACTAAGCAAGTTTTAATGGAGGTATTCATTGTCGAAGCAACTTCAAGTTTTGAACGTGAACTAGGAGCTAGACTTGGTGCAGCTTATTCAAGAAGAGGAGTTAGAGCTGGAGGTCAACAAGATGGAAGTACCGTTCTAGCGCCATCAGGTGCCAATTCTAGAATAGGTGATGATACAACAGTTGGAAATGATAGTTTATTTAATTTTCCAGCTGCAGCAGCAACAAGTGGAATCGGAGTTCTTAGAAAAACTGGATCAGCTGTTTTAAAAGTTGAACTTGAGGCTCTTGAATCTCAAGGCTTATCTAAAACAATATCTAATCCAAAGCTTTTTTCTTTAGACAATCAAACAGCAACGATCAAACAAGGTGAGCAAATCCCAGTTTCAGGAGGAGAAGGTGCAGATACTTATAAAGATGCAGCATTAGTAATGACTGTAACACCTAGTATAATCGGAGATGGAAATGTTTTGTTAGATGTTAAAGTAAATAATGACTCACCAAATAGACAAAACGCAGGTAGTGTAGCGATAAATACTATGGAAATTAACACTAAATTACTGGTGGCAGATGGAGATATTGTTGTCATAGGTGGGATTAAGAAAAACACAGTTGGAGACAGTAAATCGGGCATTCCAGGGGTCTCAAATGTTCCAGTTATAGGAAAAATGTTTAAAGGAACAAGTAAATCAGATACACTAAATGAGTTATTGGTATTTATAGCACCAAGAATTTTGTAGAATTATGCTTAAGATAAGTAGAGAAAGTGAAATAAATTTAATCAATGTATTAATTGATAATGATGTTATTTCTGGAAAAGATTTAATCAATATTAAAAAAACTAGTACAGAAGGTAATAAATCTCAAATCGAAGCAGTCTTTGATCTGAAGCTAACCGATGAAAAGAGAATTCTTGATATTTTAGTTAAAGAGCAAAATTTAGAAATTATTGATTTAGCCAAAGTTGAAATTTCTGAGGATATAAAAACTGTTCTTCCATCTAATTATATAAAAGTAAACTTCGTTGCACCGTTTAAAATTGATGGCAAGACTCTTCACATAGCTATACCAGATAGTTCAAAACTAACATTAATGAGAAATCTAAAAGCTATCACAAAAAAAAACATTGAATTACATGCAGCCCCATTAACACAGATTTCCGAATTCATTGAAAGAATTTCAAATGAAAGTGGCGAAGTTACAGCCGCAACTATAAGAAAAGAAAATAAAGAGAGACAAAAAACTTTTGACTCTGATCTTGGAGAAGCTGGTGAAGTTTTAGAAAAACCACCTGAAGAAGATATAGAAGCAATAGAAAATGAGTCTGAGGTTATCAAATTTAGTACTGCAGTTGTGGCAGACGCTATCAAAAATGGAGTGAGTGATATTCACATAGAGCCCTATAGATTTTCTTCAAGAGTAAGATACAGGCTTGATGGAATGCTTCAAGAACAAGAACAATATAGACAATTTTTACATGACAATTATGGAGCTGTAGTTACTCGTTTTAAAATTATGGGTAAACTTGATATTGCAGAAAGAAGATTACCTCAGGACGGAGCAATTAATTTTAAAATTGAAGGTAAAGTAGTTGATCTTCGTCTTTCAATTTTGCCAACAGCAAATAATGAAAGAATAGTTATGCGGGTATTAAATAAAGATGCAGGTGATATTACACTTGAGCAATTAAATTTTGAGGATCAAGATTTAAAAAGTTTAAGAAAATCTATTCATTCAACTCAAGGTCTTATTCTTGTTACTGGTCCAACTGGATCTGGTAAGTCAACAACACTTTACAGTATTTTAAAAGAGGTAAGCAAACCACATTTAAATATTCTAACCGCAGAAGATCCTGTTGAATATGAACTAGATGGAGTTGGTCAAGTTCAAATCAAAGATGATATTGGTTTAACATTTGCCTCAGCGCTGAGATCATTTTTAAGACAAGACCCAGAAATAATTCTAGTTGGAGAGATGCGGGATAAAGAGACTGTTGATATAGGTCTTAAAGCTGCACTAACAGGTCACTTAGTTTTCAGCACATTGCATACGAATGATGCACCAAGTACTATTACTAGATTACAAAATATGGGAACTCCTGATTATTTAATTAGTGCTGCATGTCAACTAGTTGTCGCTCAAAGACTTGCAAGAAAAAATTGTAAAGATTGTAAAGTTCCAGATGATGATGTAAATCCAAAAGTTTTACAAGATTTAGGTTTTTCAGCTGAGCAAGCAACAAGAGTTAAAGCTATCAAAGGTAAAGGTTGTGCTAAGTGTAGTGATACTGGTTACAAAGGAAGACAAGGTATTTATGAAATATTAGTGGTATCAAAACCACTAAAAGAAGCAATTTTAAGAAAAGCAACTACACCAGAATTAAGAGAGATTGCGATCAAAGAAGGTTTCCAAACCATGCAAGATATGGGGAGACGTTTAATTGCAGCAGGTGAGTTAAATTTTAGAGAGTATGAAAGAGTTCTCTCTAATGAATAGATAGGATTTTGTTATGGAAGCTTTTGCTTACAAAGGTATTTCAGATGGCAAATATGTTGAAGGTGATATTGAAGCCTTAAATTTAGACGAGGCATCCCATAAGCTTAAAGAACAAAAAATAATCATTACCAATTTAGTTAGAACTTCAAAAAAAAAGAAGGAAACTAAGGATAAAAAAGAGAAAAAAAAATCCTCTTTATTTGGCAAGAAAAAAGCCAAAGTTGAGGATGTCCTTATATTTTCAAAGCAATTTGCTACCATGGTTAAGGCTGGATTACCGATTTTACAGGTTTTAGCAATGTTAAGAGATCAATTAGAAAGTCCAGCTATGAGAGATGTAGTTGAGGATATTAGAAAAAGTTTAGAGGGTGGTGTTACCTTGTCGACTTGCTTTAATAAGTATCCAGAACTTTTTGACAATGTTTATGTCAACTTAATAAAGGCTGGAGAGGCTAGTGGTAAATTAGATGTATTCTTATTAAAGATTGTCGAGTCTTTAGAAAAAAAAGAGGGAATTAAGAAGAAAATTAAGGGAGCATTAATGTATCCAAGTATTATGTTTACAGTTGCAATAACTGTGAGTGTATTCATGCTTATAAAAGTCGTTCCAGTTTTTGCTAAAATGTACGATGGTATGGGAATTGAACTGCCAGGCTCAACCGCTGCAATTATGGGAATGAGTGATTTTTTAAGAGGCACTGGTGGTCAATTAATGTTTTTGTTTTTAGTAATATTTTTTGTAGTCTTTAGATATGTAACCACTAAAAATGAAAAAATTAAATATTTATGGCATAAGCAAGTATTAAAACTTCCAATTTTTGGCGATATGATTTTAAAATCGATGTTAGCAAGAATTTCTCTGATCATGGGAAACTTGAGTGCAGCCGGTGTTAATTTACTAGAAAGTTTAGAGATTGCAAAATCTGTTAGTAACAATGTTGTAGTATTGGAATCTTTGGAAAATGTTAAAAAAGGAGTTTTCTCTGGTGATACTTTGACAAAGCTTTTTTTAAAAGACAAATTGTTTCCACCAACATTTAGTCAGCTTATTTCTGTTGGAGAGCAAACAGGTCAATTAGATGAAATGTTTGGATCGGTTGCTAAATATTATGAATCTGAGTTTGATACTGTTGTAGAAAATTTATCAAGCTTAATTGAACCGATTATGATCGTTTTCATGGGTGTTATGATCGGAGGACTTATGATTGCGATGTATTCTCCAATTTTCAACGTTGGAGCTTTGATAGGAGGCTAATCACTTTATAATTGTTTGGTTAAAACTAAATGATTAATCCAGGGCTTCTTTCCATCTTTAAATTCTACAGCATCCATTATCTCTTGAATAAAAAAAGTACCTAACCCTCCAGGCTTAACATTATCAATTTCTCTATGTTTCACTTTATTTGGATCGACAGGTGTTCCCATATCATAAAAACCAATTTGCAGTTTGTTATCTTTACAACTTATTTGCACAACCATTTTATCATCAGTTTGAGGATCATCTTTATATGCGTGCTTAACAATATTTTGTGCAGCCTCAGCGATAGCTAATACTAATTCGTCTTTCAAATTTTGTTCAATTTGAAGTTTTTCAAATACCTCTCTGCAAAAAGTTCTCACATCTTTTAAACTTGATGATCTGACTAAAAAATCTTTTTTTTCTGTATGGTTAGATTGAGCTGTTTCACTCATGAAAAATTATTCCAAGTTTAATATTTGTTCTAACTTAGCCATCATGATGACTTTAAGAACTGATTTACTTACATCTTTAATAATTACTTTAGTATTTTTTTCTAATGCTTTTTGATGACTTTCAATTAAAACAGAAATACCTGATGAGTCCATGTACTGAACATTGCTTAAATTTAGGTGAACTTCTTTTCCAGCTTCAATGTGAGGAAAAATTACCTCTTTAGCTTTTTCAGTAACATCCATATCTATTTCACCATCAAGATGAATAGTTGCTATATTTCCATCCTCTGTAACTTTGTAACTCATAAAAATTTCCTCGCCATTGCTAAAACTTTTTCTACAGGTTTACTTACTTCAATCAATTCAAACTTTGTTTTTTTTTGCTCTGATAGTTTTTTACTTTCAATTAAAACAGAAATACCAGATGAGTCCATGTAATCAACTTTGCTTAAGTTAATTTGAACCTCATGTCCGGCTTCAATTAATGGTAATATTGTATTTCTAGCTTTATCTGAAACTTCCATATCTATTTCACCATTTAGGTGAACTACTCTTTTATTATCAATTTCATCGACTTTATAGGACATACTATAATTGTAAAAAGCTCATTATGAGCAGATATTGTTTATTTTCCACAAAAAAAGTTGAGTTTATTAGTCTTCTAAATGTGTTTACAAACAAAAAAAAAACAATAAAATTTAGCTAATTTTTAAATTAATTTAAAAAAAGAGGAATAATGAAAAATAATAAAGGTTTTACACTTATCGAATTATTAGTTGTTGTAGCGATCATTGGTATTCTAGCTGCTGTAGGCACAGTTGCATACCAAGGTTACGTGGGTGGAGCTAAAGTAAGTTCTGCTGCAAGTAACCATGCATCTGCAACAAAATATATTGCTGCAGAATTACAAAAATGTTCAATTGGAGAAAGCGAGTCAATGGATGGTAATTTTGATTGCACCGTAGACGCTGAAGATGAAGTATCTGCTGCTGCTGCTAGTGCACTAGCAGATTTCAAAAATCCATATGAATCTGGGGAAGCTGCTGTAGAGAATGCTTCTGGAACAGTTGTAGGTGTTACTTACATCGACGATGATGGAACAACAATAACAATTACTACAAAAACTAAAAACTCTACTGAGAGTAAGTTTAATTTATCAAATACAGTAAAAGTTGAATAACTGTTAAAGTTTGTTTAATGAAATCTAAAAGTTCTACTGGTTTTTCACTAGTAGAGCTTTTAGTAACAATAGCAATAATAGGCATTCTTTCATCAATCGGAATTGTTACCTACACTGGCTATGTTGAGGGTGCTAGAAAAAATTCAGCTGAAAATATAGTACAACAAATCGCTTTAGCACAATCAGAGGAGTATGCGAATTCCGGATCTTATTTCGTCACAGGAGGTGCTCCCCCAGTAACTTCTTGCTCGCCAGATAGTTCTACTTCAACAGAAATTGAAACATCATTATTTAACGGTGACAATATTATTCCAGATGATATTGATTTTGAAATTTGCGTTAACGGGTCTGGTTCAACTTTTGAAATTGTTGCTTTATCTACAAAATATGACAACTGCACAATAAGCTTAGCAAGAAACGGTGCTGTGCTGAGGGATAATTGTTAGATTAAACCCAAAATGGATCCTTTATTATTTCATAAAATCTTGTAAATAAAATAGCTTCAGATTATGAAAAAAATTTTATTATTGATTTTAATGATACCGTTTTTAAGCAACTGCAGTCAATATTCTGCTATGATTGGACCAAGCTATACTTTAGTTGAAACAGGTAGTGTTTTACAGGCTACAGGCTCTTTATCAAGATCTTTAGCAATGAATAATGCAAAGCAAAGTATAGTTGACGACATTAATAATGATACGTGTCCAATAGTTCATTCAGCAGAGCTAAATCAAATCTTTTTTGAAACTTTAGAGCACATGGATTGTTTTAATGATCCAATGAGTATTTATAGATAATAATTTTTCTTAGTGATGCCCCAAGACGTTATTGATATTCTAACGAGTAACATCGATACTTTATGGGTAATAGATTGTGCAATCTTAGTCTTCATTATGCAAGCAGGATTTATGTGTATGGAAACGGGTCTATCCAGACACAAAAACAGCATTAACGTAGCTTTAAAAAACGCCGCTGATTTTGGGGTGTCGGTAGTTATTTTTTGGATTTTCGGTTTTGGTCTGATGTTCGGTACTTCTTATAATGGTTTTTTTGGTACCGATTTATTTTTCTTTAAAACAGATAAAGCTGAGTACATGACTTATTTTGTCTTTCAAGCAATGTTTGTTGCAACTGCTGCAACAATTATTTCTGGTGCTGTTGCTGAAAGAATGAAATTTAATGGCTATTTAATTATGACAGTTTTAGCTACTGGAATAATTTATCCTATAGTTGGTCATTGGGCATGGTCTTCAAGTTATCTGTCAAAATATGACACTGTTGATCAATTGTTGAGTGTAACAGGAGAAGTCAAAACAACTGGATGGCTTTCCGATTTAGGTTTTGTTGATTTTGCCGGAAGCACAATTGTTCACTCTGTTGGAGGGTGGATTGCTCTTGCAGCAGTAATCATTTTAGGCCCTCGAATAGGAAAATATTCAGAAGCCAACAAAGGTAAGTTTACTGGCTCTAGTTTCCCTTTAGCGGTTTTGGGAACTTTAATTTTATGGTTTGGTTGGTTTGGGTTTAATGGTGGAAGTAATGGTGCAATGGATGAAACCGTACCATTAATTTTGATTAATACTTTTTTAGCTGCAGCATTTGGTTTGTTAACTGGTTTGAGCATTTCTTATTATAAGTTTAAAAAACCTGATCCTTTTTACATCATATTAGGACCATTGGCAGGTTTAGTTGCAATTACAGCTGGATGTAATTCAATGACATCAGTTACATCAATTTTTGTTGGAATTGTCGGTGCGATTATTGCAATTGTAGTAAATGAAATTTTAAATAAATTCGAAATTGATGATGTAGTTGGTGCTGTACCAGTTCATTTAGCTGCAGGAATTTGGGGAACACTAGCAGTTGGATTCTTTAGTGATTTAAATATTTTAGATACTGGACTTGATAGATTTTCACAAATTAAAATTCAGTTAATTGGAATAATTAGTATTGGAGCTTTTACATTTTTTTCGTCTTATATAGTTTTAAATTTTTTCAATAAATTTTATCCATTAAGAGTAAGCCCTGTTCAAGAAGAACTAGGATTAAATATTGCAGAACATAATGCAGTTTCTATTGAACATGACTTAATTTCAATTTTAGACAAACAATCAGTTTCAGGTGATTTAAAGATAAGAGGTCCTCAGGATCCATTTACTGCAGGTGGTGTCATTGGTCTTTATTATAATAAATTAATGAGCAAACTTGAAACAAGTGAAGAGGAAAAAAATAAATGGCGTGAAAGAATTTCAAAAGAAGTTAAACTTGCAGTCAAAGTTCAAGAAAATTTTTTACCAAAAAGAAATTTAAAAAATTATCCTGTTCATGGAATTAATATTGCCGCAAGAGAGGTATCAGGTGATTTTTTCAGTTTTTATCCTCATAATGATAGTATTTATTTTGTCATAGCCGATGTCGCTGGCAAAGGTATTCATGCTGGAATGGTAATGGCCAAAGCATCAACTTTATTTGAAGTTTTATCTCAATCAAAAGTAGATCCAGATGAAATGGTTTTTCATATGAATAATGATTTAAATAATACTAAAACTGCAGGAATGTTTGTGACTTCAATTGTGGGCGAATACAATTTGATAACCGATGAAATTAGATGGGTTAACGCTGGGCATCAACCAGCAGTTATTAGAAACAGTAATGGTGAATATGATCAAATTGAAAGCTCGGCACCACCACTTGGAGTTATTAAACAAAAAGATAAAGATGTTTATAATATTCATAAAATGAAATTAAATGGTTCAAGATTTTATGCTTTTACCGACGGCTTGTCTGAAAGTTTAAATGACAATGGAGAGGAGATAGGAATTGATGGCTCAATAAAAATAATTGAGCAGAACTATAATAAAGAAACTACTAAGCAATTAGACAGCATTACAAAATCAGTAATAAATGTTAGCAAAAGTCAGAAACTATCTGATGATTTAACATTAATTTGTATTGGGAAATAACATTTATTTTAAAAAATTATTAATTGAAAAAAAAGGTAGACCTAATATCTTTCGTTTTTATGATTTTAAGCTTATTCAGAATTAAGACAATTTTAGCCTCAACTTTATTGTTACTGGCGACATCCGCGTTATCTTCAGAAAAAAATATTACTTATATGCAAATTTTACAAAAACCTAACGATCTAGATTTAAATTTAAAATATGCACAACAACAAGGTAAGATGGGAAATTTCAAGCAAACAATATCCACTCTTGAAAGATTGACTATGATTTATCCTGATAATGTTGAAATTAAATTATATTTACTCTCTGTCTTAGTACAAGTGGACTCCCCAGAAAAAGCTAACACTATTATAGAAGAGATGAAATTAAGAAGAGATTTAGAACCGGAGGATCTTGAAACTTTAGTAGAGATAGAGGAAGAATTAAAAGATAGAGAGCCCAGTCTTTGGACTATAACTGCAGATTTATCTTTTGGTGCTTTATATACAGATAACGTCAATAGTGTTTCAAAAACAAGATTGCAAAGTGAAAGTGATAGTGTTGTTGGTTTTAATTCTGCAAAGTATGATAGAACATTAAGTGGTGGTCTGGGCTTATCAGCTACAAGACCTATTGGAGAAGAGTCCTCTTTATTATTAAATGTCTCTCACTCAAGTTCAGAACAACATGCAGAAACCGATGATGATTTTCAAAGCTATGGTTTTACTCTTGGTTTTGACACCACACTTGGTAATCAAAGTTTAAGTCCGTATTTAATGTTGAGTAAATCTGATTATCAAACAGATGCAGATAGTTTTTCAAAGATGTATGGTATTGGTGGATTTTTCTCAGTAGGAGAAAGAAATTCATTTAGTTATGGTTACTCTTATGCAACCTCTAAAGGTAACCACAATTCTGAGGACGACACTGCGATGCAAACAAATTCAGTAGCCCATGGTTTTACTTTCGGGCATGACTTAATTATTACAGAAATTATTTCATCGAGTCTTAGCTTAGGTTATTCAGATACAGATGCACGAGTCGATGCTGGAAATGATTATGAAACATATGATGTCGGTTTTGGTTTAAATTTTGCATTTCCCTGGGCATACATTGCTGTGAGTAACTCATATGGTTTTAATGATTATAAAAAAGAAGATAGTTCAGTTGACTCAACAAAGTTAAGATCAGATTATACTAATACTTTTGATATAATGTTAACCAAAGCTATTGGAGACATTTTTCCAGCTATTGATCCTAATAGAAGTCTTTTTATAAATATGTCTTATGAAAAACTTATGTCTGAGGGAAATATTCTAAATTATGACTACATAACCGATTCTTTCTCTCTAAGTTTCTCTAAATCTACCAGACTCAATTGATTTTTATTATTATAAAAATTATCATCAATAAATCCCCTTAAAATTGAGCATTTAGGCTGTTCAATTTGAGCTATTTATGGTTTCTTTTTTTATGATTTTTGATACTTTTTCGATGTATGAAAAAAATAATATCAGCTTTATTAAGCTTAATTTTTTTATTCAGTATTAATGTAAATGCTGAAGAAAAATTAACGATTGAAAAACAATTAGTAGGAATAGTTGGGGCTATTTCTGGTACAGTTAAAACTGAGACAAGAGAATTAAAAGCTGGTGATCAAATTTATTTAAATGAGACGATTTATGCAGGACCTGGTTCAGGAACTCAAATTTTACTTTTAGACCAATCAACTTTTACCGTTGGAGAAGATTCAGAAGTAGTAATGGACACATTTGTTTTTGATCCTGAAACAAATGATGGAAAAATAGTTGCAAGTGTAAAACAGGGCAGTTTAAAAGTTATCTCTGGACTTATCAGTAAAAAAAATCCTGACAGTTTAACTGTAGAAGTTCCAGAAGGTACATTAGGTTCTAGAGGAACAGAATTTCAAACGATAGTTTCAAAAGGAAAAACTGACACTTTATTAATAGGTCCTGGAAAAAACAACACTTTAGGAATGAGACCAGGAGCAGTTTTAGTTGGGAATAAACTTGGCTCAACTTTACTTGATAATCCTTATAGCATGACTTCGATGACGAAGGGAAAAGCACCAGGACAAGCGAAAAAAATTACTAAAAACCAGCTGAAGAAATTTAATAAAAAAATGAAAGCTTTAAGAGTTGCGAAACTTTCTCCAGATGAAGCTAAAAGTGAAAGAAAAGTTTTAAGAAAAAAACTAAAAAAAGAATTAAAGTCATTAGGTTTTGAAAAAGAAGAAATAAAAACAATAATCAAAGAAAACATTCAAAAAGACAAAGAAAAGAAAGTTGCAATCAAAAAAGAAAGAGCTGAAGAACGAAAAAAAGCAAGAGCAGAGAAAAAAGCTGCTAAAAAAGAGGGCAACGTAGACAAGAAAAAAGGTAAAAAGAAAAAAGGCAAAGCTGAAAAGAAAAAAGGTAAAAAGAAAAAAGGCAAAGCTGAAAAGAAAAAAGGTAAAAAGAAAAAAGCTAAAGCTAAAGGCGAGAAAAAAGATAAGAAAAAAGCTGTAAAGAAAAAACCAGCTAAGAAAAAAGCTAAAGCAGAGAAGAAAAAACCTGCTAAGAAAAAAGCTGTGAAAAAGAAAGCAGCACCTAAGAAGAAAAAAGCTGTGAAAAAGAAGCCAGCACCTAAAAAGAAAAAAGCTGTTAAGAAAAAACCAAAACCTAAAAAGAAAAAAGCTGTTAAGAAAAAACCAAAACCTAAAAAGAAAAAAGTTAAGAAGAAGCCTAAAAAGAAAAAAAAGATAGCTAAAAAGAAAAGAGTTGTTAAAAAGAAAAAAGCAGCTAAGAAAAGAAAAGCTAAGAAAAAAAGAAATAAAAGAAGATAATTAGTACTTTACAACTAAGTTTTATTTACTTTATATAAATTCAATATAAATTTGACGTGTGAAAGCATTTTTGCAAAAACACTTAAATTATTTTACTTTCTTAGTAGTTTTATTACTTCTAATTTTGTTAAAAATTATAAATCCATCATTCATAAAATCAGTTTCATATCTAAGTTTTGATTTATATCAAAAAGTATTTGCTAAAAAAAAAGAGAGCGAAGTACTCATCATAGATATTGATGAAAAAAGTTTAGGAAAATTTGGACAGTTTCCCTGGAACAGAACAGTTTTTGCAAAAATTATAGATCAAGTTAATACATCAAATCCAAAAGCAATCGGCTTCGATATTTTTTTTACTGAAAAAGACAAACAATCTCCAGATGAAATAGTTAAATCTTATAATTTAGTCCCTAGTGATATTAAAGATCTTTTAGATTTAAAAAGCCCTGATGATATTTTTTCTGAAAAATTAAAAGAGTCTAAATCTGTAATTGCTGTATTAGGTAGCGCTGTTCCATCTCATTCCAACTATGATCGAAAAGCCAAGGCAAGATTTTTATCTAAAGGAGGAGATCCTAAACAATTTACTTATAAATATCCCTACTCAATAGGTTCACTTGAAAAGTTAGAGCAAAACGTAAAAGGATTAGGTTCAATCTCCTTTTTAGATCAATTAGATGGAATAATAAGATCGCTACCTCTTATTGTTCAATTTGATAAAAAATTATATCCCACGATGGGATTAGAAATGGTTCGTGTTGGTGCTAAACAAAAAAATGTTTATATAGAACTTAATGAAGTTGGAATAAAAAGAATAAGCACAAGACCTTATAAAATTAATTCTGATCCTAATGGTATTATTTGGATCAAATATAAGAAATCAGATAAGAAACAATATATCTCAGCCCAAGATGTTTATGACGGAAAATTTCAATCAGATTATTTTAAGGATAAATACGTTTTAATTGGTGCATCAGCTCAAGGACTTTTCGATTTAGTTAAAACCCCACTTGGAATAACCGTGCCTGGAGTTGAAGTTCATGCGAATGTGATTGAAAATATCTTGGATCAATCTTACTTAATAAGAAATCCAAATACCTATATTTTTGAATTGTTATTTTCTATAATTGTAGCTTTATTAACATTTATATTATCTCAAAAAACAAAACCTAAATATAGTTTATCTGTATTTTTTGGTAATTTGATATTTATAATAATAATTGGATTTTCAATTTATAAATTTAGATCTGAACTGGTAGATATTAGCTATCCGATATTTATTGTTGCTATAACATTTTTAACAGGTCTTTATTTTAGGTTTATTGAAGAAAATAAAATGGCTTTAGCCAATTTGCAAAAAGAAGCTAAGCTTTTAAAAGAAAGAGAATTAGCTGCTGGAGTTCAAAAAAGTTTATTTCCAGATATTTCAAAGTTTGAAAATTTCATTTTTGCTAAAAACGTTCCAGCTCGAGACGTATCAGGAGACTATTTTGATGTTGTTAGATCGACACCTGAGGAATATTTTTTTACCTTAGCAGATGTATCTGGCAAAGGAGTTAAAGCTGGAATGTATATGGCAAAAGCATCTTCTATATTTAGAACTCTTACTAATTTAAAATTCCCTTTAGAAAAAGTTGTCTTTGGTGTCAATAATGAATTAGTTGAGGCAAAATTTAAAGGGATGTTTGTAACAGCTGTTTTTGGTAAATTAAATATAAAAACAGGTGAGTTAGTTTTTATAAATGCAGGTCATGAGAGTATTCTGACTTTTGATAAAGATAAAAACTATGACTATATTAAATCTGATATGCCACCTATTGGAATTATAAAATATTTTACAGAGTCTATGGTAAAATCGAACACAATTAATCTAAAAGATAAGACATTTGTAGTTTACACTGATGGTGTAACAGAGGGATACTTAAAAAATGGTGAGGAATTAGGAGCTGAAGGAGTTCAAAATATCATTAATAATATTGAAAATATTAACCCAAAAAATATAGTACTTGGTATAGAAAAAGAGTTGAATTGGGGTGCTGAAAAATTAAGGGACGATATTACTTGTATGGCTATCAATATAGAAAATACTGAGCTGATCAAAAAGAAATAAATCTTAACATCATGAAAATTATTAAAAAATTAAAGATTAAAGAAATTTTTAGGTCTTCAAAATCAGGTGTTTTAAGTATTAATATTTTTTTTTTCTTACTTGGAATTTATTTTTCATCAATAGCCTTAGCAGCAATTTTAACAGTTACCGCAATAGACCATAGAATTCCTTCTTCAGCACCTGGTTGTTTTAGTTCTCAAAGAACAGATAAGGAGCTTAATAATGATCGAACCGAAGATGCTCGAGACGTTGTATGGAGCGATGATGGTACAATGGTTTTTACTGTTAATAAAATTATGCAACATAGTCTCAATTTATCTATGAATAAAGTTTACGAACCATTTGAATTACAAACTGTATTAACTATTCCTACAGATGATAGACCGCACACTTGTGATGATGTTGATGGTTTTCAAGTTAATCACAGCAATTTTGTGTCACAAGGGATGGCTGCTGCCTCTGGGCAATATCGAGGTATTCATATAGCACAAAAAGGTAAAATGTTTTTTATAATGAGTAATAGCTCTGAAGTAAATAGATTTGATTTAAGTATACCTAATGATTTTAGAACAGCAAAGTTTGTGCATGAATTTGATTTTGATGATTCCTCAGTAGGTGGTTTTTCGATTAATAAAGATGGTACAAGATTATATTCTATTGACGCAGCAACTAATACACCTACGTTAAAAACTTTTTCATTATCACCAGCATTTGATTTAACATCTGCAACGGAAATTCACAGTGTAGACTTATTTACAATTGGTGTTGATGAAATTGACGGTGAAGATTTATCTGCGAGAGATATTGAATTTAATGATGATGGTAGTCAAATGTTTATTTCAGTTACTAATCTCTCTGACGGTACAGATAATAGAATTCATCAATTTAGTTTGGGTAAAAATTTTGATGTTTCAACAGCAACTGATTTAGGAAACCATACGATTGTTTATCCTGACCATTCTACGGGTACAGGATTACCGTGGGGTTTTTCTTTTTCAAGTGATGGGATGAAACTATTTATTTTGCAATTAGCTTCTCCTGGTTCCAGAGTAGATCAAATTCATCAATTTAACCTTCAATGTCCTTATGGTATCGTTTCATGTTCATCTGATGCAAGCCAAATTATTGTTTCTCAAGTAGAATTAGCTAAACAGAATATCAGCTTAAATATTGATACTATTTTTAAAAGATTTGAGTGGATTAAAAGAAATAGAGATGATGAGAATTTAACCAGTCATAATTTTAATATAAATTATCCAAATCCTTTATTAAAATCTTTGGCAAGTAAACTTGAGCCTTCTTTAAAAAATAACTTAGCAACTCTTGTAAGCAATACCAAAAAAAAGGAAAAAAAGAAAAAATCTAAATGGTCATCATGGAGCATAGCGGAAATTTCTGTTGGAAATTATGACGAAACAATTTTGGAAAAACCAAAGGATATTTACACCAAAGGACTAACATTTGGTTCTGATAGAAAATTTGAAAACAATAAATTTTTTGGTTTAGCTTTAAGATATGGGAATAGTGAGTCTGATATCAAAAAATCTCTTCAAGAAGTAGATCTAGAGTCTTTAACATTAAATATTTATGGTGTTGTTCCAACAAGTAATACTCAATATATAAATGGAGTTTTAGGATTAAGTACTCTAAGATTTGACAATAAGTATTTAGGAGAATTATCTGGTGAAAGAAATGGAAAACAAGTTTTTGGAACAATTAATTATAGAACCAAAACTGCCTACAGTAAATTTAATATAACACCAACTGGAAAATTTACTTATGGAGTGACACAATTATCTGAATTTACTGATTTTATAAGTAATACTATTGATGGCCCTACTACTGATAGGAGATATGCCAAAGATACGTTTGAAAGTGGGGAATTTGCAGGTGGTCTTTTATTCGAAATGGAAAAATATGTATCTGATCAAGGATCTCTTCAGCCAATGGGCGGAATTGAAATAATTTATGATTTAACAGATGATATTACTTATAAATATCAAAATGTAGGTGCAACAGCTGTTAATAAAGAAATTCTTTCAGGAAAATATTCAAGACAGAATTTAAAAACAAATATTGGGTTTGAAGCAATACACACAAATGGTTTTACTGTATCCACTGATTACCAGAGGACAATTCGATTGAACGACAAGTCTGATGCTCCACTTTTTACAAAGGAAAAATTTATAATTAAATTTAGCAAATCAAAAGAGGATGATACTCAGTTTGCTTTTGATTTCGATCCTCTTATGAATAATTATGCAAATTTAAGTTATGCTAAAGATATTGGTAACTTTAACTTAAAATTTAATTCTAATTATAGTTCGATTAATAGAATTTCTGATTACGGTGCTAATATAGAACTCTCTGGAACTTTTTAAGTTTATTTGTTATTTTAGTAACGCTTGCAACTTATTTTCTTTTTCTAATGCACGAACTTCATCGTATCCACCAATATGTTGTTCATCAAAAAATATTTGCGGAATAGTTCTTTTTCCATTAGCTTTACTAATCATCTCGTCCATTGCACCTTCAACTTTTGCAATATCTATTTCTGTGTAAGTTGCATTGTTTCTAGTTAATAATCTTTTCGCTGCCTCACAATAATTACACATTGGACCAGTATAAATTGTTATTTTTTTCATAAACTATAAATAATCACCTTTTTTAATTTTACTAGTTATTTGTTTTCGAGAATATTCAAATTTTTTTCTATGTTTAATACTTTTCTGATTTACTCTCTTCCTCCATAATCTAAATGAGGATGGTTTAAGTGACCGTCTCATAATTTTAATCACATCAGATTCTCGGTAACCTGTTTTTTTTTCAATTTCCTCAAAAGTGATCCTATCTGCCCATGCGGCCCATATGACCCAATCTGGACTTTCAAGATTTGGCTCGGGATTTTTGACGCGGGTGACTGGCCTGTGACCTTTTTTTTTCATAAATCCTTTATATTTGAAAAAAAACAATAATGCATTTTTTTTAGGATCTGATATATTTGGATTTGATAGTCCTTCTTAGCCATCTTTAGCTCCCGGTTTTTAAGGACTATCTTTTTTTTATGCTCCCCTTAGATTTTATCCTATTTTTACAAATTATAATTTTTTTATTCATAACACCAGGTACCCCTAGAATAGTAATTGTTTCTTATTCGATGAATTATGGTGTCAAAAATTGCATTTGGACTGCTTTTGGAGACATTACTGCAAATTTATTTCAAGCAACTTTAGTAATTTTTGTTATTGGAACTTTTTTATCTGATAATCCTAATTTTTTAAATTTTTTTAAATGGCTTGGTGTAATTTATTTAATTTATTTAGCTTATGATGTTTATAAAACGTCACCAAAAGATATTAATTCCAAAATAATTAGTACAAAAAGTATTTTTTCCTTTTTTAAAGATGGTTTTTTAGTTGCAGGCACAAGCCCTAAGGCTTGGTTGTTCTTTCCTTTAATATTTCCACAATTTATCGACTTTAATGGTAATTATGTAATTCAATTTATCATTTTAATTACTACTTATATTGTTTTAGATTTTTTATCTTTGATCGCATACGCTATGCTCGCGCAAAAACTTATCACTTGGATAAAAGCAAATCCAAAAACAATTAATACAATCTCAGCGAGTGTTTTAATTTTAATTGCCTTAATTATTATTGCTACACAACAATATTAGAATGCATCTCAAGTAACTTTTGCCTCTTGCAATAGTTATAAATTATTTATTTAATTAAGAATTAATTAATTAATAACAAAGGAAATAAAATGAAAATAAATAAAATAATCTTGAGTTTTATTTCTGCAGTAGCAATTTTGCTTTCAACTTCTGTTGTTTCTTTAGCAAAAGTAGTTGGTGATAAAATTGTTTTAGGTGCTGCTATTTCATTAACTGGAAAATATTCATCTAATGGTGTTCATACTCAAAACGGCTACAACATGGCTGTTGATAGAATTAATAGTATGGGTGGAGTTAAAGTTGGTGGAAAAACTTATAAGTTTGAGATCATTTATTATGATGATGAATCAAACCCAAAAAGAGCGGCTCAATTAGCAGAAAGATTAATCTCACAAGATGGTGTTGAGTTCATGCTCGGGCCATATAGCTCTGGTTTAACTAAAGCTATTGCACCAGTAACTGAAAAATACGGTGTTCCAATGGTTGAAGCAAACGGTGCTTCTAGATCTTTGTTTACAAAAGGATACAAATATCTATTTGCAGTTTTAGCTCCAGCTAACTTATATCTTGATGTAGCTATTAGAACAGCAGTTGAACTAAATGGTGGAAAAGGTGTAAGAATTGCTCAAGCGTTTGAACAAGATGCATTCTCACAAGACGTTAGATTAGGTATTTTAGATGCAGCTAAAGAGACTGGATCTGAAATCATCATAGACGATAAGCTTCCAAAAGAACTTAACGATATGGCTGCTACATTAGTTAAAGTAAAACAAATGAAGCCAGATGTTCTTGTAGTATCAGGTCATACAAAAGGTGCATTGACTGCAATCAGACAAATTGCTGAGATGAAAGTTGATGTTCCAATGCTAGCAATGACACATTGTGATGCAGCGAAATTATCAAAACAACATGGTAAGAACTCTCAGTATGCTTTATGTGCATCTCAATGGCATAAAACACTAACCTATAAAGATAACTTCTTTAAAGATGGTATGACTTACGCGGCAGATTTCCAAAAAGAATTTGGATATGACCCGCCATATCAATCAGCAGAATCTTCTGCAGCATTGTTAGTTTTCAAAGATGCATTTGAAAGAGCAAATTCTTTTGATCAAAAGAAAGTAAGAGATGCTCTTGCAGCTACTAACATGCAAACATTCTATGGAAATATTAAGTTTGCACCAGGTGGTCAAAACGTTGATAAACCGATGGTACTTTTCCAAGTAATGTGTGATGGCGCTGGGAAGTGTGAAAATAAAGTTGTAGCTCCACTTAAGTGGGCTTCAGCTAAGTTGATACACCCAATTCCTAAGTGGTCTAACAGATAATAAAAATCTTAAAATACCCCCTAAAATTTAGGGGGTATTTTTTTTTTAAAGGCAAATTATGGATTTCATGGTTTTTCAGTACCCTATGATTACAATACAAGCTTGCTTGGATGGAATCTTGTTAGGAGTTTTATTTGCATTAATTGCATATGGAATGGCTTTGCAGTGGGGAGTAATGAATATCATTAATATTGCCCAAGGTGATTTAGTTATATTAGGAGGATACATCGCTTACTTTATGTATCTTTTCGGAATTCATCCTGCTTGGGGCGTGATTGTATCACCATTCATAATGTATTTTGTTGGTATTGGAATTTATAAATTAGTTATCAATAAAGTTGTAGATAGGGATTTATTTATATCAATTTTAGCAACATTTGGGATAAGCATTCTTTTTATGCAGCTAATGAACTTTGCTTTTGGTGCAGATGTTGTTTTAGCTAATTCAGGTTATGGCACAACATTTTTATTTGATAGTAATGTAGTTTTACCTAATTCAAAAATATTTTCAGCTTTTATAAGTATTTTATTTGCAATTTGTTTAGTAATTTACATGAAAAAATCTAAGCTTGGTCGTGCAATAAGAGCTACAGCACAAAATGCAAGAGCAGCAAAGATTTTAGGTGTAGATACAGAAAAAGTTTATGCAGCAACTTTTGGTATTAATGCAGCTCTCTGTGGTGTTGCTGGTGCGTTAATTTCAATCACTTTTACAATTCACCCTTATATGGGACTTCCTTATACAATTAGATCTTTTATGATTGTTATTGTTGCAGGATTAGGAAATTTACCTGGTGTAGCAATGTCAGGAATGGGACTAGGAGTTTTTGAAGAATTCGCCGATTATATTTTAGGCACTGAGTTTAGAATAGGTTCGGTGTTCTTATTATTAGTATTAATCTTAGTTTATAGAAGATTTAAATTATCAAGAAAAAGGGAATACTTAAAATGAAGAAAATATTGCTAATGATATTAATGTTAACATTTCCAAATTTATCAATAGGAAATGAAAGATTTATACCGTTGGAACTTTTTACTGGGGGAGAGATAAGAGATGATACCGAAATAAAATTTACTCCTGCGGACAAAATTTTTGGTGAAAAACGCAGAAAAAAAATTGTAGGCCCTATTGATTGGAGAGCTCCAGGTTCTAAGGAAATTATCAAAGTTTACAAGAGAACGCAAAAAAATAGAGAGGGTAGAGTAAAAAAAACACAACTTTTTACAGTTACTAATGATGGTCAGTGTATGGGAAGAGTATATGATCAAAGAAGATCAGGAACTAAATATATCAAAAATGGATGCAAGTTTCCTTTAGGTTTTTGGAAAAAAGGTGAAACTAGGACATTCTCAGTTACTGATCGTGGAGCAAGAACTGTAGAGCTTAAAATACTTAGTTTAGGAAAAAAACCAAAAGATTGTGTAAAATTTAATTGGAAATTGTTTGATGATGCGACTGGAAAAAAATTAGGAGATAATGATTACAAGTTTTGCAAAGGTAGAGCTATGACAAATTTGAAGATCAGAAAGATAAAATCTAATTGATGTTTGAAAATGATAAATAAAAATTCAATTTTATATATTGGAATTTTAATATTTGGTATAGCTGCTCCATTCTTGTTTCCAGCTTTTAAAGTTCAACTTTCAATTCTTTGTGTATTAATAGTTTTAGCAACCACATGGAACATTCAAGGTGGTGAAATGGGCTATAATTCTTTTGGTAATATTTTGTTTTATGGACTTGGAATGTATCTGTGTGCCTCGGTACAAGTTGGAATGTTTTTTCCATTAGCTGAGTGGACAGAAAGTGGTGGGGAAAAAACATTTGTACACACTCCAACTCAATTTTTTCAAGGAATGGCAGTTGGACTTTTAGTTGCAGCAGTTGTTCCCACAATCGTTGCAGGTTTAATTGGTTATTCAATTTTAGGATTAAGAGGTCATTATTTTGCGATATGTACTCTAGGTTTAGGTGTTGCAGCAGGTGAAATCTCAGGAGGTATCGAGATTATTGGTGCAGGTCAGGGATTTACAACCCCACCTTTTCCAAACGTAGGTGGACTTGAGGCAAGAGGTGAATTCTTTTACTTTTGTAGTTTTTTTGCACTCGTGATTGCATTTATTACCATAAGAGCAATTTACTCAACTCGTTTTAAATTAATTTTAAATGCTATAAGAGATAACGAGGACAAAGCAGAAGCGATGGGTATTGAAACAATGAAATATAAAATTATTGGTTGGATGGTTTCGGCTTTCTTCTGTGGTTTAGCTGGTGGAATAATGGGAGGTCTCGTTGGTTATATAGACTCTACAGATGTTGCTTTTGATGGAAGAGAAATGGGAGTGTTTATGGTTCTTATGGCAATCTTAGGAGGTAAAGGAACTTTATGGGGGCCAATTATTGGTGCAACTGTTTTTCATATTTTTAAAGAGGGCTTTTGGACTTTCTTCCTTGGTTGGCAGTATGTTGCACTGGGAGTTTTAATAGTTGTAATTGTAATTTATTTCCCAGAGGGAATTATGGGTTGGTTAAGAGAAAAATATCCTGAGAGATTTGGAGAAGTTGTAGATGAGGCAGATAGAAAAGCACAGGTGGAATTAAAATGACAATCTTAGAGGTTAATAATGTAAGTAAATCTTTTGGTGGAGTAAAAGCTAATGTTGATATTTCGATGTCAGTTGAGAAAGGAAAAATTGTTGGTTTAATAGGTCCAAATGGATCTGGCAAAACTACTTTGTTTAATTCAATAGTTGGAACTTATCCAATAGATAATGGTTCCATTAAATTTAATGGTAAAGAGGTTTCTGAATTACCAGTACCGGTAATTGCAAAATTAGGTTTATTAAGAACTTTTCAACAAACCAGAATTTATGGAAAACTCAATTGTGTAGAAAACATGTTAATAAGTCATAAAGGTAGTGATGAAAGTATTTTTAAGATTTTTTCAAAAATACCAAAAGAACTAACTGAAAAAGCTGAAAATCTATTAAGTTTTGTTGGATTATATCAAAAAAGAAAATTAAGGGCTGGGGACTTATCATTTGGCCAACAAAAATTATTAGAACTTGCTATGGCTTTAATGAATGAGCCGGAAATGCTTTTATTGGATGAACCAACGGCAGGGATAAATCCAACATTGATAAATGGAATTATTGATAGATTAATTAAAGTAAACCAAGACTTTGGAATTACGTTATTGGTCATTGAACATAATATGAGAGTAATTATGCAATTAGCAGAAAATATTTTTTGTTTAGCTCATGGTAAAATGCTTGCTAATGGCACGCCAGATGAAATTAAAAATGATAAGCGAGTAATTGACGCTTACCTAGGAGCACAATAATGGCAAATCAATATGAAGTTTTAGGAAAAGCTCCTGGCCCTGATGAATTAAAAAAACTTTCTAATTCCGATATTCACTTAACTATTAAAAATCTAAACGCTGGTTATGGAAAAATGGAAATTTTACATAATTTTGATTTATTTGTTAGCAAAGCTCAGTCTTTGTGTTTAATTGGACCTAATGGAGCTGGTAAATCAACAATACTTCATTCAATTTATGGATTTACTAACATTTTCTCTGGAAAAATTGAAATTGATGGTAAGGAAATCACCTCATTAACTCCAGCTGAAAAACTTAAATCAGTTGGAATAGCTTATATTCTTCAAGATAACTCTGTATTTCCTGATATGACGGTTGAGGAAAATTTGTTAATGGGAGGTTATATTAAAGATAAAACAGATGAGTCTTTTGAGGAAGCTGAAAGAATTCTTCAAAAATATGAGAGACTAAGAAATAGAAGAAATCAACCAGCTAAAGTGTTGTCTGGTGGTGAAAGAAGATTATTAGAAATTTCAAGAGCATTAGTCATGAAACCATCGGTCTTATTGGTAGATGAACCATCAATTGGATTAGAACCAAGATATATTGAAATGGTGTTTGAAATTTTGAGAGACCTTCAAGAAAATGAAAAAAAAACAATTATTCTAGTTGAGCAAAATGCAAAGAAAGGTTTAGAGTTTGCTGACATTGGTTATGTTTTAGTATCGGGACAAACTGCAATCGCTGGTAAAGGAGATGAGTTATTAAATAATCCTGACGTTGGTCGCCTATTTTTAGGCGGATAATGATTGATTCAAAATATTTTCTAAAAGGATTTGCTTCTATCAGAGGGGTTAGAAGTCCAGCAATAGCATTAGGTGCAAGTTTCATTGCAATTGGAGCACTTTTAAAAAATATTGGATTTACTATTCAAGAAAGTATTTTTTCAACTTTCTTAACATATGCATTACCCGGTTCACTAGTGATGGCAGAGTCAATGATAATAGGTGCATCGTTAATAAATATTTTTATTGCTGTTTGGTTGGTTAACGCAAGGCTTTATCCAATGACAGTTTCTTTAATGCCTTTATTAATGCATAAATCCCAACCAAAATGGAAATATTATCTGTCTTGTCATTTTATTGCTGTGTCTTCTTGGCTGATAATGAAAGATAATTATGAGCAGATAAATAAAGATTCCAGAATAGATTTTTGGATAGGAATTGGTGTAGCAACCTGGTCAGTAGCAATTTTTTCAACAGTTATCGGATACCTGGCCTCTGATTTTTTAAATGAAGATGTTTTAATTGGATTAGCAATTATCAATCCGATTTATTTTACTTGTATGATGGTTGGTGCAATGAAAACAATTAAAATAAGCTTATCTATAATCTTAGGTACAATTCTGGGCCCTGCTTTTTATTTTGTTTCTCCTGAATGGTGTATTTTATTTGGTGGTATTACAGCTGGAACTGTAGCGTTTCTAATTGGAGAAATAAATGACAAGTAATATAGTTTTAGTAATTTTAATAACTTCTTTTGCAACATTTTTATCAAGATTTTTGGGAGTTTTAAGTTCTGAAAACATTAAAGAAACCTCTAAAATATTTAGATGGTTTAATTGTTTAGCCTATTCAACATTAGCAGCTCTGATCGCTAGAATTGTTATTTTTCCATCTGGACTATTGTCAGAAGTAGATTATTTTGTAAGAATAATTGTGGTGATTTTATCTATTGGACTGTTCTTTATTACTAAAAAAAATTTAGTTTACCCAACAATTTTCTCTGCTATCATACTTTCACTTTTTAATAGCTATCTATGAAAAATGAAATTGAAGGATTTGATATTAATCAACACGAAAAATCATCAAGAATTGTAAATATTGATATATCTGATGAAATAATTAATAAATTAATATTTCCATTTAATAAATTTGATTTAACTGCATTAGAGTATAAACCTTTTACAAGGTTTACAATTGCAAAAAGTTTTGACGATTTGAGCAATAATAAATTGTCTAAACTTTTAAACGAGATAATTAAAGACCGTGCAACAGGATGCTTTATAATAAAACCAAAAAATATTACCTCGAAAATTGATGATATTTTTTTAGTAAAACTTTCAACTGCTATAGTTCATTTAATTGGAAAGCCAAACCATGATGCAATGGCAGGAAAATATTACGCAAGATTCCATGTCAAACACGAAGATAAAAGCGACTCTTACTTAAGAAAAGCCTACACAAATATGGATCTTCATACCGATGGTACCTACGTTAAGGAAAAAACTGATTGGCTTTTAATGTCAAAAATTGAGGAAAAAAATGTCAAAGGTGGAGAGACTGCAATGCTACACCTTGATGATTGGGAGCATTGTCAGGAATTGTATAATGACCCGGTAGCTAAAGAGGATTTTATTTGGGGTTCACCAAAAAGTAAAAATGTTGGCTATAAGGTTGAACATCCTGTTTTTTCATCTGATGAGAAAGGAAGAGCACAAATTTCCTATATAGATCAGTTCCCTGAACCTAAAAATATGAAACAAGGGGTTTTTCTTCAAAAACTATCAGATAGTTTAGAGGAGAGTTCAAATAAAGTTATTACTGAACTTCCTGTTGGATCAGCAGTTGTTGCTAATAATTATTTTTGGCTACATGGACGAAAACCTTTTAAAGAAAATAAAGAATTAAGTAGAGAGTTATTAAGAATTAGAGGTTCTTTTTTTATTAATTAATATAAATTAATCATTATAGAATATTTATGAAATTAGGTTTTATAGGAACAGGAAAAATAACATCATCTGTTATATCAGGGGTATGTACTTCTAAAATAAATTATAAAAAGATATTTATTTCATCACGAAATATTCGTGTAGCAAAAGGATTAAAAAGAAAGTTCAAAAAAATATACATAGAAAAAAATAATCAAAAAATTGTTGATAATTGTGAATGGATATTTTTAGCAGTTACACCTGTTGTCGGTCATAAAATTATAAAAAATTTAAGATTTAGATCTAACCAGACAATTATAAGTTTTATTTCAACCATAAATCTTTCTGAACTTAGGAGAATGGTAAAAGTCAAAGCTGATTTAGTAAGAGCTATTCCACTTCCTCCTATATCTCTAAAAAAGGGACCAGTGCCTATTTGTCCCCCAAATAAAAAAGTTAAAAATTTTTTCAATAAAATTGGATCAACTATTGAAATTAAAAATGAAAAACTATCAATTAATTTTTGGTCAACATCAGGAATGATGGCATCCTACTATGAAATATTAAATGTTATGAGTGGTTGGCTTATTAAGAAAGGTATTAAAAGGGCTGATGCGCAAAAATATATAACCACTTTATTTTTAGCTTTATCTGAAGATGCAGTCGTTAATTCAAAAAAAGAATTAAAATATCTTGTTAAAGAATCTCAAACACCAAAAGGTTTAAACGAACAAGGTTTAAAGGAAATGAATAAGAGAGGAACTTACAAGTCTGTTATAAACACACTTAATAGTATTCATAAAAGATTAAACAAATAATTAATGTCAGAAAATATTTTAGAAATAAATAATCTTTCAAAATATTTTGGTGGATTGGCAGCAGTATCGGGTTGTTCTTTAAAGGTAAAAAAGGGAACTATAACCGGAATAATTGGTCCTAATGGTTCTGGAAAAACAACTTTATTTAATTTGATAGCAGGAAACTTAAAATGTTCATCTGGGAGCGTGATATTCAATAATGAAAATATTACAGATATTCCTGCATATGAATTATTTTCCAAAGGTTTACTTAGAACTTTTCAAATTGCACATGAATTTACAAATTTATCTGTTTTAGAAAATTTAATGATGGTGCCAGGTAATCAGTCAGGAGAACAATTAATAAATGCAATATTTAAACCTTCATTAATTTTAGAGGAGGAAAATATAATAAAACGAAAAGCAATCGAAGTCATAGAGTTTTTAAATTTAGGACATTTAAGAAATGAGTTGGCAGGAAACTTATCTGGTGGTCAAAAAAAATTACTAGAACTTGGCCGAACAATGATGGTTGATGCAAAGTTAGTTTTATTAGATGAGGTTGGAGCAGGTGTAAATAGAACATTACTCAAGGATTTAGGTACCGCTATTGAAAAACTCAATAAAGAAAAAGGTTATACATTTTGTATGATTGAACATGATATGGATTTTATAGGAAGACTATGTGATCCTGTAATTGTGATGGCTGAAGGTTCAGTTTTGTTTGAAGGTTCAGTTGAGAATGCAAAAAAAGACGAAAGAGTAATCGAAAGTTATTTAGGAAGAGGATCGAAAATCAAAGATAATTAGACATGGCATTTTTTGAAGGAAATAAAATGACTGGAGGATATGGAAATGGTCCAGATATAATCAATTCATGTTCAGTCAATGTAGATAGAGGAGAAATTGTTTCTATTTTAGGTCCTAATGGTGCTGGAAAATCAACAGCGATGAAAGCTATGTTGGGTTTATTAAATTTAAAATCTGGCTCAGTAATTATTAATGGCAAAGATATTTCAAAACTTTCTCCACAAGATAGAGTAAAAGAGGGAATCTCTTTTGTTCCCCAGACAAAAAATGTTTTTGCAGGCATGACAGTGGAAGAAAATTTAGAGATGGGTGCTTTTTTAATTAACAATAAATTTAGAGAGACAATTGAGGAGATTTTCGACTTGTTTCCCATTCTTGAAGAAAAAAAAGACCAATTAGTTGGTGAGTTATCCGGAGGACAAAGACAACAAGTTGCATTAGGTAGAGCTCTGATGATCAAGCCTTCCGTGCTAATGTTGGATGAACCAACTGCAGGTGTATCACCTATTGTGATGGATGAATTATTTGATCACATTATAAAAGTAAAAAAAACTAATGTAGCAATTCTAATGGTTGAACAAAATGCAAAGCAAGCATTAAATATTTCTGACAGAGGATATGTTTTAGTAACAGGTGAAAATCGTCACTCTGGCACTGGCAAAGAATTATTAGAAGATCCTAGAGTACGAAGCTCTTTTTTAGGTGGTTAATATGGATTTTATAAACGCAATTATACTTTTATTGAATTATATTTTTGTTCCAGCTCTAGCGTATGGATCTCAGTTAGCACTTGGTGCGATTTTTGTTACTTTAATTTATGGAATTCTACGATTTGCAAACTTTGCTACCGGAGACATGATGTCTTTTGGAACAATGTTTGTAATTCTATTCACTTGGTATCTTCAGTCTTATGGAATTAGTTTTGGGGTTTTACCTACAGCTCTTTTAGCAATTCCTTTAGCGATTATTTTTATGGTTAGTTACATGCTAATAATAGATAAATTTGTCTTTAAATATTACCGAACAAACAAAAGCCCTCCAGTGCAATTGGCAATGGTTAGCATTGGAGTAATGTTTGTTACTCAGGCAGTGGTTCGTATAATTATTGGTCCTTCAGATAGAAGATTTTTTGATGGAGAAAAATTTTTGATTAAAGCTGGTGAATTTAAAGAAATTACAGGATTGAATGAAGGTCTTGCAATAAAATCTACTCAAGTTATCACAATTATTGTTACATTAATTTTAGTTTCAACCTTGTTTTGGTTTTTAAATAAAACTAAGACAGGAAAAAGTATGAGAGCATACTCTGATAATGAAGATTTAGCATTATTATCAGGTATTGATCCAAAAAAAATCGTCATGACAACTTGGGTCATAGCAGGTATCCTTGCTACAATTGGTGGTACTTTGTATGGTTTAGATAAAAGTTTCAAACCATTTACCTACTTTAATAATATGTTACCGATATTTGCTGCAGCTATAGTTGGTGGTATTGGTAATCCATTTGGAGCTTTTCTAGGAGGATATGTAATTGCTTTTTCAGAAATACTTCTAACATATGCCTATAAGAAATTTTTCATGTATATATTACCAGAAAGTATGGAACCAGATGGTTTAATTCAGTTGCTTTCAACTGATTACAAATTTGCAGTATCTTTTTCAATATTGGTTGTTGTCTTGCTGTATCGTCCATCTGGAATATTTAAAGGAAAAGTATTGTGAGAAAAAATTTAAATGTCATTGCAGCTTACAGCATTATGATGGGATTAATTATCCTTGTGGGCATATTCCAGTCTTGGAATATTGCTCTATCGATCTTTAATCTTTGTCTGATATCAGCTGTTATGACGATGGGTGCTAATATTCAATGGGGTTATGCTGGTTTAATTAACTTTGGAATAATGGGTTTTACAGCTTTAGGTGGTTTAGCGGCAGTTTTAATTTCTGTTAACCCAGTTCAAGAGGCATGGAGTGCAGGGGGTGCTAACATTCTATTAAGTCTATTTTTAATTATTGGAATTGTTTTAGCTGTTAGATTTGTTCTCAAAAAATATCAAAAAACTAAAACTAGAAATTATGTTATCGCTGCAATAATTATTTCAGGAATTATTATTATTCGATTGGTTTCTGAGCCTGGTATTGAAGCAATTGAGGAAGTAAATCCAGCAAGAACTGGATTTTTAGGTGGGCTAGGGCTTCCAATAATTTTTTCTTGGATTGTAGGCGCTTTTTTTGCAGGGGGGCTAGCTTTTGTCATAGGAAAAGTAGCGTTGGGTTTAAGAGCTGATTATTTAGCAATCGCTACATTATTGATATCAGAAATAGTGATAGCAATCATCAAACATGAAGATTGGCTTACAAGAGGTGTAAAGAATGTAATTGGTTTAAAACGACCCGCACCTTATGAGGTAAACTTACAACAAACAGATTGGTTCATAAATTTAGTTGAAAAATTTAATTCAGGAAAATTAGCTTTGATTTCCGATATTACTGAAAGACAAGCAGCTCTTAATCAATTTGTAATTGAAGGATCATCAATATTTGTAAAGCTTTGTTATTCAGGATTATTTTTAGTTGTTGTAATTATTCTTTTAATCTTAACTCAAAAAGCTCTTTACTCTCCTTGGGGTAGAATGATGAGAGCTATCAGAGATAACGAGGAAGCTGCAAACGCTATGGGAAAAAATGTAGTCAAACAACATTTGTTAATTTTTGTTTTAGGTTCAGCAATAGTTGGAATTGCAGGAGCTATGCTTGTAACGCAAGATGGATTATTTACACCAGGAAGCTACAGACCTTTGAGATACACTTTTTTAATTTGGGTAATGGTTATTGTTGGTGGAAGTGGGAATAATTTTGGAGCAATTCTTGGAGGTTTTGTAGTTTGGTTCTTGTGGATTGAAGCTGCACCAATAGGATTGTATTTGGTCAATCTAACAACAGCAGGTTTAGATGATACACATTTTTTAAAGGTGCATTTAATTGAAAGCGTTCCTTATTTTAGATTTTTAATGATGGGAATAGGTTTATTACTGATAATGAGGTACAGACCAAAGGGTATACTTCCTGAAAAAATAGAAATAAAATAAGTTTATGAAATATATTATTACAGGCGCTGCTATTGCTTGGGCATTATATATGGCTGATAAATATTTATTTTTTTAAAAAAAACCCCCAACAAATTTATGTTGGGGGTTTTAATTTTAAGATAAATTATCTTTGCTTTTTAGTTTTGAATTTTCCGCCTTTAACTTCTTGTTCTAAGAAAGAACCTTCAGCTTCACCGACGCCAGTAAAAGTTACTCCAGTTGCACCTTCATAGTCAACTTTTTTACCTTTAGCTAATAAATCTAAACCTTTTTTGAGCTCACCTGGGTAAATTTTTGTTCCAGGTCCATTAGCAACATCCATCACATTTTTTGCAATTGATGCTCTATCAGCAGATCCACCTGCTTGCATTGCTAAAACAATCAAAGCAGCTGCATCGTAAGACTCACCAGTGTAAGGGCCAGAGCTATCAATTCCAGCAGCCTTTGCTACTCCAGCAAAAACCCCTGAACCTTTTCCTGTTGATCCTGGCATTGAACCAAAAGATTTTTTAAGATCTTTTCCAAATGCATCTACTAGTGATTGACCAATCATACCATCAGACAAAACAAAAGTATCAAAAGCACCTGAGTCTAAAGACGCTTGAATTATTCCTTTTCCTCCTTGGTCAAGGTAACCAATGACTGCTACCGCATCACCTCCAGCAGAAGCTAGAGTTGCAACTTCAGAAGAGTAATCCGCTTTTCCATCTTCGTGAGCATTTACAGTAGTTACTTTAATACCATGAGCCTCAACTGCAGCTTTATAAACATCTGCTAAACCTTTTCCGTAGTCATTATTTGTGTAAGTAATAGCAACACTTTTTACTTTTCTATCTTTTGTGATGTCAGCTAAAATTTGACCACCTCTAGCGTCAGATGGAGCTGTTCTGAAGAAATATCCTTTATCATCTAAAGTAGTTAACCCAGGAGAAGTTGCAGAAGGTGATATCATCACTACACCATTTGGTACAGCAACATTTGAAGCGATTGCTCCAGTAACCCCTGAACAGTCAGCACCCATGATTGCAGCAACACCTTGAGCAATAACACCCTCAGCTGCTGCTGTTGCTGCTGCCGAGTCAACGCAAGTTGAGTCTGCTCTTACTACTGAAATTTTTTCTCCACCTAATAACGAGCCTGAGTCTGAAGCTTCTTTAAAAGCAAGTTCAGCTGAAGCTGCCATAGCTGGTGTTAGGGATTCAATAGGTCCAGTAAATCCTAAAATGATTCCCATTTTAACTTCTGCTAGTGTATTCGTAGTAAAAGTA
The DNA here is from genome assembly GCA_902524535.1 of uncultured Pelagibacteraceae bacterium. Lineage (GTDB taxonomy): Bacteria > Pseudomonadota > Alphaproteobacteria > Pelagibacterales > Pelagibacteraceae > Pelagibacter. Next base: position 170,195 of record CABZDR010000002.1, on the reverse strand, counting down.
GAAGCGAATATAAAAGCAGCAATAAATAGTTTTTTCATTATTATCCTTTTATTTGTTAACAATTTGTATAAAGCTAAATTAAATCTTATTTAAATAAATTTTCAATAACGAATTTTGTATATTTTATACAGAAAATTAATGTTAGATTAACAAAACATTAAATGAAATTAACTAAAATTAAACCTCAGTTTTTAAAAAAACATAACCCAAGAATAGGCTTAATCACTTTATCAAGTGATTTTAGAATTGAAAAAGATTTCAATGATGTGATCCATGGAAAGAATATTGATTTATTTTCTAACAGAATCCAATCTTACAATCCCTTGACTAATGAAAATTTAAAAAAAATGGCAGAAAATATCACTAAAGTTACAAAAGATATTCTACCGGATCAAAAATTAGATTGTGTTGCCTATGGATGCACTTCTGGGACCATTGCGTCAGGATATGACTCAATTTTTGAAAAAATTAATATTGCTAAACCAAATACTAAAGTAACAACCCCTATAACCTCTGCTATCAAAGCAATTAAAGCTCTTAAGATAAATAAGCTATCAATTTTTACACCCTATACAAATGAAATAAATCAATCTCTTATTAATTATTTTAAAAAAGAAAATATAGAAGCAGACGAATTATTTTATTTTGATATAGAATCAGATTTAGACATAGGCAAAGTAGATCCAGACTATTTGTTTGAAGTTTTGACTAAAATAAATTCATCAAAAGATAAAGCATTATTTGTTTCCTGTACAGCACTCCCAGTTTTATCAATAATTAAAGATTTAGAAAATAAATTAGGAAAAATTATTTTATCTAGTAATCAAACCTTAATTTGGGATACTTTAAAACAAATTCAATATAAAAATAAAATTGATGGGTTTGGTGAACTATTTAATTATTGATTATGCATTTCACTCAAGAGGAATATAAGCAAAGACTTTTAAAGGTCCAAAAAATGATGTTGGATCAGGACATTGAACTTCTTATTTCTCATGACACAAATAATATAAATTACTTAACTGGCTACGATGCGTGGTCTTTTTACTACGCACAGTGTGCAATAGTTCATGTAAATGCTGATCAGCCTATATGTTTTGTCCGAGATCAAGATGCGGGCGGTGCTTATCTCAAAACCTATTTAAAAAAAGAAAATATTATTGTTTATGATGAAGACTATATCCATACTTGGCCAAAGCATCCATATGATTATTTAGTAAAAATTATTAAAGATAAAAAATGGGATAAATTATCAATAGGTCTTGAAATGGATGCACATTATTTTACAGCATTTTGTTATGAAAAAATCAAACAAGGATTGCCAAATGCAAAAATAAAGGACTCAGAAAGATTAGTTAATTGGGCAAGACTAATTAAGTCAGACAATGAAATAAAATTTATGAAATGTGCCGCTAAAATTTCTGAGATCGGAATGAAAACAGCATACAATGTAATCAAACCTGGGGTAAGACAATGCGATGCTGTGGGTGAAATTCAAAAAGCTCTTTTCTTTGGTACCTCAGAATATGGTGGTGAATATTCAAGTATTGCAACATTATTACCTACTGGAAAAGGAACCTCTGCCTCTCATTTAACAGCCACTGAAGAAAAATTTGTAAATGGTGAAGCAACAATTATTGAACTTTCTGGAGTATACAAAAGATATCACGCACCAATGGCAAGAACTGTTTTGTTAGGTAAGCCTGATCAAATAAAAATTGATACGATGAAAAAAACTATAGAGGCACTTAATGCAGGTATAAATGTCACTAAGCCAGGGAATACAGCTAATGATGTAGCCCAAGCTTTTTGGAAAGTATTAGATAAATATGGAATAGAAAAAAGATCAAGGACTGGATATTCAATAGGTATCGGTTATCCGCCAGATTGGGGGGAGCATACATTAAATATTTACAAAGGAGATATGACTGTTTTAAAACCAAATGTTTGTTTTCATATGATTGCAGTTATGCAATTTGGTGACTGGGGAGTTGAAGCTTCAGAAGCAATAAGAGTTACTGACAAAGGAGCAGAATTATTTTGTAATATGTCAAAAGAACTTCACGTCAAAAGCTAATTATTTAAGGTTGATATTTATAGTCACAAATGTTTTATAGTTATTTAATTTATGTCAGTTAATAAAGAATTTGTTAAGTTCGATAAAGTAGATAAGAGTTACGATGGTAAAGTTTTAGTTGTCAAAGATCTACAATTAGACATCGCTGAGGGTGAGTTTATTACAATGTTAGGTCCCTCAGGATCAGGTAAAACTACATGTTTAATGATGTTAGCTGGCTTTGAAACACCAACTAATGGAGAAATATATTTAGATGGAAATGCTATTTCTAGTATTCCACCACACAAAAGAGGTATAGGGATGGTTTTTCAGAACTATGCATTATTTCCACACATGACTGTTTATGAAAATTTAGCTTTTCCTCTTAGAGTAAGAAAAATTCCAAAAGATGAAGCAGATAAAAAAATTGATAAAGCTCTATCGATGGTATCTTTACAAGGATTTGCTCAAAGAATGCCTGGACAATTGTCAGGTGGACAACAACAAAGAGTAGCTGTAGCAAGATCATTGGTTTTCGATCCACAACTTGTTTTAATGGATGAACCACTTGGAGCTTTAGATAAAAATTTGAGAGAAAGCATGCAATATGAAATTAAACATATTCATGAAAGCATTGGAGTGACTGTTGTTTATGTAACACATGATCAAAGCGAGGCATTAACTATGTCAAACCGAATTGCAGTTTTTAATGATGGAAAAGTTCAACAACTTTCTAGTCCTGATGAATTATATGAAAAACCGGTAAATTCTTTTGTTGCAGAGTTTATTGGAGAGAATAATACTTTTGCGGGTGAAGTCTCTGATATTTCTGGTGGAAAATGCAAAGTCAAGTTAGCTAACGCAGATATATTAGCAAATCCTATATCAGTTAAAGGCAAAGGAGAAAGAACAACAGTTTCAATTAGACCTGAGAGAGCATTAATTAATCCAACTGATAAAATGGATAATATTCATAAAGGAAAAATCGAAGAAGTTATTTATCACGGAGATCACACGAGAGTAAGAATTAATTTATTAGGAAATTCTGAATTTATTTTAAAGGTTCCCAACAGTTCTTCCAACTTAGATATTAAGTTAGGAAATGAAATTAAGATAGGTTGGAACAGTGATGACGCTAGAGCATTAGACCCAAAATAAACACTCTATATACCTTCATTTAGCAAGTAAAAATGGGCTGTTGACTCTCATTATCGATCTTGTTGTAATCTACTTTTATAAAAAAACGTTTAAACGGAGGAAAAATGAAAAAAATTAGTAAATTATTACTAGCCCTTTCTTTTGTATTTTCTTTAACTACTTCAGCGTTCGCAGTAACTGTAGCGTCTTGGGGTGGAGCTTATACTGAAAGTCAAAAATTAGGTTATGGTGATCCTACTGCTAAAAAACTAGGTATTCCGATCAATTGGGTCGACTACTCAGGTGGATTATCAGAAATTAAAGCACAGAAAGAAGCTGGCAAAATTACGTGGGATATAATGGACGTATTTGCCATGGATACTATCAATGGCTGTGATGAAGGATTATTTGTTAAATTTGATTTTGATAAAGACTTCCCACCAGCACCAGATGGAACTCCAGCAAGTAAAGATTTCTTTACTGGAATGCCAAGTGAATGTGCTGTAGGAAATATTTTATATTCTTGGAACTATGCTTATAACTCAGACAATGTTAAAGGCACTCCAAAAACTATCAAAGATTTCTTTAACACAAAAAAATTTCCTGGAAAAAGAGCTATCTACAAAGGCGCTCTAACTAATTTAGAGATTGCATTAGCTGCAGATGGTATCAAGCCAGGTAAAGGTGGAGCAAAAATCTATAAAGCTTTAAATACTGACAAAGGTGTTCAAAGAGCTATGGATAAGATCAAAAAACTTTGCACAGACCCACAAGGTGGATGTGTATTTTGGTCTGCAGGTGCTCAACCACCAGAATTGCTAATGAGCGGTGAAGTTGTTATGGCAACTGGCTGGAATGGTAGATTCTTTAACGCTGCAGTTGGAGAAGGTGCTCCAATCGTACAAGTTTGGGATGCACAAGGTCTTGACTATGAATACTTTGTATTAGTTAAAGGTTCACCAAATGAAGCTGATGCTAAAAAAGCTTTAGCAGAGATGACAAGTACAGAAGGTTTAGCTGGAAGTGCGAAATATATTGCATACGCGCCTTGGAGAAAATCATCAATCGCAGTTATGGAAAAAGGAGAGCCATGGTACAAAGATGGTAAGACAAACATGGTACCTAATATGCCAACTGCGCCAGCGAACACTAAAAATTACTTCTTAGTAGATCCACTTTACTGGGCTGATAATGGAACAGAACTTGGTGAAAAATGGGAAGCAATGAAAGCAGGATTTTAATTTTAAGTTTTAAAGATTAAAATTTTATATTATATTGAGAGGGCGGTTATTATTAACCGCCCTTTTTATTTATGAGCTCAGAAACAAAACAAATTTTAACAACTGATGGAATTCCTTTAGAGGTAAGTCTTAAAAAAGCAGAAAAGAAAAATAAGATTAAAGCTTTTTTACTTGTTGCTCCATTATTGTTATTCATAATCATTACGTATGTATTTCCAATAGGAGATATGCTTATGAGAAGTGTTGATGATAAAATGGTCACAGAAATGCTTCCTAAAACTTTTAAGTCAATGGAAAAATGGGATGGAGAAGACCTTCCACCTGAAGAGGTATTTGAGGCTTTTTATTTTGATTTCCAAAAATTAATTGAGGAGGAAAGAGAAGGAAAATTATCAACCCAACTTAATTATACAAAAAATGGATTTAAAAGTATTATCAAAAAGTTAAGACGAAAGTCTAAATCTTTTGAGGAAGGAAATTACAAAGAACAAATCATGTCTGTTCATCGAAGATGGGCTGATGTTGAATATTGGAGGGCAATTAAAAGAAGAGCACCAGCATATACGTATCAAAAATATTTAAAAGGAGTTGATATGTATGAAAATGAAAAGGGAGAAATAATTAATGTACCTGAGGATAGAAGAGTTCACAGAATATTATGGCTAAGAACTTTAGAAATTGCTTTTTTTGTAACTGTGTTTTGTTTCTTGATGGCTTATCCAATAGCACATTTACTTGCAACATTGCCAATGAAGTACAGTAATTTATTGATGATTTGTGTCTTACTTCCTTTTTGGACCTCCTTACTTGTAAGAACAGCCAGTTGGATGATCCTTTTACAACAGCAAGGTATAGTCAATGATTTCTTTGTCATGATTGGACTAGTAAGCGATGATAACAGACTAGAAATGATGTTTAATAAAACTGGTAGTTACGTTGCAATGACCCAAATATTATTGCCTTTTATGGTGCTTCCACTTTACAGTGTGATGAAAACAATCTCCCCAAGTTTAATGAGAGCTGGTAAGTCATTAGGCGGAACCCCTTTTGTGGCTTTTTGGAAGGTCTATTTTCCTTTAACAATCCCAGGTATCGGAGCTGGATGTTTATTAGTTTTCATTTTAGCAATAGGTTACTACATTACTCCTGCTTTAGTAGGGGGAGCTTCAGGAACATTGATAAGTAACCAAATAGCATTTCATATGAAAAGTACTCTCGATTGGAGCTTTGCTTCAGCAATGGGACTAATGTTGTTAAGTGGAGTATTAGTCATTTACTGGCTGTACAATAAATTAGTTGGAATAGATAATATTAAATTAGGATAATAAAAATGGCTTTACCCAAATACACAGAACCACATTATAGAATTTGGCACTATGTTTATTTGACAATCTGTGCAGCAGTATTCTTTTTTCTTGTTGCACCATTGTTTGTTATTTTTCCATTATCTTTTAATGCTGAGGAATTTTTAGTTTTTTCAGATGGAATGAAACGTCTAGATCCTGATGCATTTTCTTTAAGATGGTATCAAGATATGATTTATGGGACTAAAAATCCTTGGGGATTAGCTGCAAAAAATAGTTTTATAATTGCTATCTTTGCAACAATAGGTTCGGTAATTCTTGGAACAGTAGCAGCTTTAGGTTTGAGTAGTAGACATATGCCGTACAAAGGTTTAATCATGGCAGTATTAATCTCACCAATGATAGTTCCTTTAATTATTTCAGGTGTAGCGATATTTTTCTTTATGGCTAAAGTTGGATTAGCTGCCACACACACGGGAATAGTTCTTGCGCATATTATTTTGGGGACACCATTTGTTGTTATTACAGTAACCGCAACTCTTTCAGGATTTGATCATAGCGTGACAAGAGCAGCTGCTAGTTTGGGCAGTGATCCTGTAAATACATTTATGAAAATAACTTTACCACTTATTTTGCCTGGAGTAATATCTGGAGGATTGTTTGCATTTGTTACTTCATTTGATGAGGTAGTGGTTGTTTTATTTTTAGCTGGATTAGAAAACACAACCATTCCAATTCAAATGTGGACCGGTTTAAGAGAGCAATTAAGCCCAACAATTCTTGCTGTTGCAACTTGTCTAATTATATTATCAACATTAATATTAGTGACTGCTGAACTTTTAAGACGAAGATCTGAAAGACTCAGAGGTATAAATCGATAAAAATATCATTACATGAATATAAAAAATGTTGTAGTGATTGGTTCGGGTACAATGGGAAGTGGTATTGCGGCTCACTTATGTAATGCAAATATCCCAGTTACATTATTAGATTTAAAAACTGAAATTAGTGAGAAAGCTAGGGAAAGAATTCATAAATCAAGACCGCCTTTATTAATTGATAAATCAAAAATAAATAATATTAAAATTGGAAATATATCTGATAATTTTGATGTAGTTAAGGAAGCTGACTGGATAGTTGAAGCAGTTGTTGAAAGAATTGATGTAAAACATCAAATTTATGAAAAAATATTTAAGTCAAGAAAAGTAGGTGCAATTGTTTCATCCAATACATCCTCAATACCTATTAAAGTTTTATCTCAAAATTTAACGGATACAGAAAAAAAAGATTTCTGTATAACTCATTTTTTTAATCCCGTCAGATATATGGGTCTATTAGAAATTGTAAAAAATGAGAACACTGATTTAAATAAGATTAATCAATTAAAAGAATTTTGTGAAATCGAGCTTGGTAAAGGTGCTATTGTTTGCAATGATACACCGGGATTTTTAGGAAATAGAGTAGGGGTTTATGCTATGCAAATAGCAATGACTGAAGCCTTTAAGATGAAGCTTTCAGTCGAAGAGGCAGATGCGATTTTTGGAAGACCAATGGGTATCCCAAAAACAGGTGTTTTTGGTCTTTATGATTTAATTGGGATTGATTTAATGGCTGACGTTTTAAAAAGCTTTATTAAAGAATTACCTAAAACCGATGAATTTCATGAGGTAGCAAAAGAAATTCCATTAGTAAAAAAATTAATTGAAACTGGTTACACTGGAAGAAAAGGCAAAGGTGGCTTTTATAGAATAAATAAATCTGGAGCAACCAAAGTGATGGAAGCAATTAATCTTGAAACAGGTGATTACTCGCCTAGTAAAAAGATTGATATAAAATCTGATAAAGTAGACCTTAGTGGACTAATAAATAGAAAAGATAAATATGGTGAATATGCATGGTCAGTAATTTCAAAAATTATAAAATATGCATCATCGCTAGTTCCTGGAATTACGAACCAATTTAATGACATTGATGAAGCAATGAGGCTTGGTTTCAACTGGGCTAAAGGACCATTTGAAATGTTAGAGGAAATTGGTGTTAAAAATTTTTTTAATAAAGTAGACGATTTTAGTGGAAACAATTTTTTAGAGGAGTTGAATAAAAGTAAAAATGAAAATTTTTACGGTGAAAGGCAAAAATATACTAACATTGAAACGTTAGGTAAAGTTAAAAAAACTGCTGTAAGATTAGATGGTAATGACTCTGCAAAAATTTTTAGATTCAATGATTATAATATTGTAGAGTTTACCACTAAAGCCAATGCTTTAGATTATGACTCAATGGATGCCCTTAAAAAAGCAACAGATAAACCATTAGTGATTATAAATGAAAGTATGCAATTTTCAGCAGGAGTAAATTTAACTTATACGATGCAATTTGCAGAAAAAAATGATTTTAAATCAATAGAAAAATTTATTAAATATTTCCAAGAAACCTGCAAACATCTAAAGTATTCTAAATATCCTGTCATTTCTGCGCCATCAGGTTTAACTCTTGGAGGGGGTTTTGAGGTAATGGTGCAAAGTAATTTTGTTGCATCTCATACTAATATAGTTGTAGGACTGGTTGAGACTATTGTAGGATTAATTCCAGCAGGTGGAGGCTGCAAAGAAATGTTAGGAAGATGGTTAGAAACTGAAGAGGCAAAAAAAGATCCAAATTTTGCACCACTTAAAGTGTTTGATATTATTGGCTATGGTAAAACAGCAACTTCACCTGTAGAAGCTGAACCATTAAAATATTTAAGACCTAGTGATAAAAAAATAATGAATAGAAACAGTTTATTAGAAGTTTCAAAAAAAATTCTTAGTGAAAATAAAAATTTTACAGCTCCTGAGCAGCTAAAATTTAAGCTCCCTGGAGAGAGTGTTAGAGTTGAAATGAACAAGATCATTGAAAAACTTTATAATGAAAAAATAATTTTAGACCATGGTGTTGAAGTTGCAAAAGAATTAGCTAATGTTTTAAGTGGTGGAGACACAACAATTGATAAGACGTTATCTGAAGATGATTTATTTAAGTTAGAATTAGATGCATTTATGAAATTAATTGAAACAAAAAAAACACAAGACAGAATAAAACATACCTTAGCAACAGGTAAGCCATTAGTTAACTAACATTCTAAGAGAATTTATAAAATCAGGCCTTAAAACATACTGTGATTTATTTAAATATTTAATTTTTTTTAATGCCTCAATATTATAGACAACCCTGCCTATTGGAGTGTATTCAGTCTCGTATAATGGCTCATCCCTCAAAATAATAAAAAACTGACTATCTTCTGTATTATAATTTTTTGATCTAGCTAATCCAACACTCCCCGCTTTAAAATCAAATGGAGTGTCTATCTCTGAATTAATTGTTCCTAACCCAGATTTTCCAGTGCCAATCTTTGCATAATTTAAATTTCCTTTTTTTCCAAATTCCAAATCGCCTGCCTGAACGAGTGTATCTTTGATTACTCTATGAAAAGCAGAATTGTCATACGCTTTGGATTTGACTAATTTCTTAAATCTTTTGACAGCACTTGGTGAAATTTGAGGATAGAGCTCAATTATCACATTTCCACAGGGAACATTTAAGATTGCAATATTCTTAGGATCTTCAAAGATTAATTTACTCGGATCATAATCTTTAATAAATAAACACTTATTTTTAATTAGGTAGAAAGATCCAAAAGAAAATATTGCTAGAGATAATAAAAACACTAAGATTATTTTCTCGGACTTTGATGCTTTTATCTTTTTTATCATAAAATAAAATTTGGATCGATTTTCAATAAATTTTTTCTAATAAAATTTATTTTGCTTTCTAAAATTGAGTCCTGATTTTTTAAATTAGTTCCAATCATTAAGTGTGAAAAAACTTCTGCCATGTCTTCTGAAGCGGTGGATTGTGAATATTCAGAAAAAAATCCTTTCGTATTACCATAAGTATCTAAGCCTAATTTATCAGTGCAAGTTGAGCATTCAGCATATTCAAAATTATTTAAATTGAATTTAGACCATGTTGTTTGGTTAAATATATCTTTAAAACTATCATTTATAATATGAAAAACTTCATGATGAATTACCCTTTCAAAATATTTTTCATTAAACTTTATATCAAGTATCAATGTTTTCATTTCGTTATCAGGAATTCCAGCAGTATTTATATTTGATATAGATAAATCTTCACACATAACAATGTATTTTAAGTTTATCTTTTTTAAAAAACTCCGTTCATATCTATCCAAGTTTTTTTTAATTATTTTATATTTATCATCTAATATTTTTTTTTCTGAGTTATAGCATTTGATATTTTTTTCTAAACCAACCGTAAAAGGTTTTTTAGCATAAAGGTACCTTAGTTTATTTGCAGTTTGTATTTCATAAATTTCTAAATTTGGAATTTTTATTAAATTATAAATTGTATCAGCATGTGATGCTGTGAAAATAAATAAAGACAATATTATCAATCTTATAAAGTTCATAAATATGAATATAGATGATATTCCAAATTTAGTTAATGTGATACAATCAACTGTGAAAAAAAAAACAAATAAAGATCCAATCCAACCAATTAGCGGAACTATAGTTCCAAGATTTGCTGGTCCATCAACATTTGCTAGATTACCAGAGTTAAGAGATGTTGAAAGTTGTGATGTTGCTATCGTTGGTATACCTTTTGATGCAGGGACTAGTTATAGACCAGGAGCAAGATTTGGACCTCAAAGTATTAGACAAGCATCCAGGCATTTAAGAACAAACTATCATCCAAATTATGATGTTGAACCTTTTAAAGTTCAGCAAGTTGCTGATGCAGGAGACATTACTTGTAATCCATTTAATATAGATGAAGCAATTAAACAAATTGAAGAGGGTGCAATTGAATTGTTAGATAAAACTGGTGGAATAATTAGTTTAGGTGGTGATCATACGATTGCCTTTCCTTTATTAAAAGCAGTGAATAAGATTAACAAAGGACCTGTCGCACTTGTGCATTTTGATGCTCATTTAGATACATGGGATACGTACTTTGGAGCACCATATACACATGGGACACCATTTAGAAGAGCAAGAGAAGAAAATTTATTTTTAGATGATGCCTCAATGCACGTTGGTATTAGAGGACCTCTTTATAGTAGAGATGATCTAAATAATGATGAAAGTTTTGGTTTTAAAATTATTCATTGCGATGAATTTCAAACACAGGGAACTGATAAGATAGTTGAAAGAATTAGGAAAAGAGTGGGCGACAACCCACTATATTTATCAATTGATATAGACGTCTTGGATCCAGCTTTTGCGCCTGGAACTGGAACACCTGAAATTGCAGGCATGACTTCAAGGGAGATGGTTAATGTTATAAGAGGATTATCAGGAATGAATTTGATTTCTGCAGACGTAGTAGAAGTTTCACCAGCTTATGATCATGCAGAGGTTACTTCACTTGCTGCTGCAACTATAGTATATGAATTGACAAATTTATTTGCAAAAAAATAATCAAGAATTATTAAAGTTTTATGGAAAACAAAAAAAATTTTTATATAGATGGTAAATGGCAAGAACCTCAAAGTAAACAAGAAATAAAAGTCATTAATCCTGCCACTGAGGAAAATAGTGCTGTTATTACCTTAGGCAACAAAGATGATGTTAATCATGCTGTAAGCTCGGCCAAAAAAGCGTATGAGACATGGGCCTTTTCTTTGAAAGAGGAAAGAATAAAACTATTAGAAAAACTTTATGAAAATTATAAAAAAAGATGGGCTGATATTGCAAAAGCTATCACATTAGAGATGGGTGCTCCTAAGGATTTTGCAACAAAACTACAAGCGGGCACTGGAGCGGCTCATATTAAATCTTTTATAAGACATTTAAAAAGTTTTGAATTTGAAAAACCTTTAGGAGATCACGCGCCAAACCAAAGACTTATTTATGAACCTAAGGGAGTTTGTGCATTAATTACACCGTGGAATTGGCCAATGAATCAGGTTTGTTTGAAAGTAATGCCTGCCCTAGCATCTGGGTGCACAATGGTTTTAAAACCCTCGGAACTTGCGCCATTATCATCAATGATTTTAGCAGAATTAATTGATGAAACAAAATTTCCTCCAGGAGTTTTTAATTTGATTAATGGCGATGGCTTTGTAACAGGAGAAGCATTAACCAGACATCCTGATATAGATATGATTTCTTTTACAGGATCAACGAGGGCTGGTGCATTAATTTCACAAAATGCTGCAAGTGATTTTAAAAGAGTTAGCTTAGAACTTGGTGGCAAAGGAGCAAATATTATTTTTGAGGATGCAGATCCTACTGCTATTGAATGGGGTGCTTTAAGATGTTTTAAAAATTCTGGTCAATCTTGTAATGCTCCAACAAGAATGCTAATCGAAAAGTCTCATTATAATCAAGCAGTTGAAAAATTAAAAAAATTTACAGAAGAAATGCAGGTAGGAGATCCAAATAAAGAAGGGGAACATATTGGACCAGTAGTTTCAGAAACTCAATTTAACAAGATACAGGCATTAATTCAAAAGGGGATTGATGAAGGTGCAAAATTAATCGCAGGAGGACTTGGAAAACCTAGTGGTCTAGAAAAAGGATATTTTGTAAAACCAACTGTTTTTGTTGATGTAGATAATAAAATGGAAATTGCTAGGACTGAAATATTTGGACCAGTTTTATCTGTGATCCCATTTGAAACTGAAGATGAAGCTATCAAAATTGCTAATGACACTCCTTATGGCCTAACAAATTATATTCAAACTAAAGATCAAGAAAAAGCCAGAAGAGTTGCTAAAAAATTAAGATCTGGAATGGTAGATGTTAATGGTGCAGGGATCGCAATTGACACTCCATTTGGAGGTTTTAAACATTCTGGAATTGGGAGAGAAGCAGGTGAACATGGTCTGCAGGAATTTTTAGAGGTAAAATCAGTTGGTGGCTGGAACTGATTATTAATTAATTACAGATCTTTCTTTAACTCCTTCTAAAAAAGATAAACATTTTTTAATTTCATTTAATTCAATAAATTCATCAATAGTATGGGCTTGTTCAATTGAACCAGGTCCACAAACAACAGTGCTTATACCGATTTCTTGAAATAGTCCAGCCTCAGTTCCAAAAGAAACAACTTCTCTTTTATTATCACCGGTAATACTAGAGACAAATTCACAAGCTTTAGAGTTTTGAACTCTATTAAAACCAATTATTTCACCAATTATTTTTTTTCTAATTGAAGCATTCGGATATTTTTTTTTCATTTCAGTTAATAGTTCGTTTGCATAATTATCAATTTCATTATTTAGGAAAATTCCATCTTGTTTATTAACTGGTCTTGTCTCCCAATTTATATGACATTTATCTGCTATAACGTTATGGGCTATTCCTCCAAAAATCCCACCAATAGATAATGTTGAGTAAGGCGGTGTAAATATAGAGTTGTCAGGTTCTCTATTTTTTAAATCATTTCTTAGAGACATAAGTTTATTTACGTATCTTGAAGCGTATTCTGCTGCATTAACCCCTTCATCTGGTTTAGAACTATGTCCAGCAAGACCTTCAAAAAAAGTAGTGTATTCGTAACACGCTTTATGAGAGTCTATAATTTTCATCTTTGTAGGCTCTCCAACAATACATATGCCGTTTGTAATTTTTCTTTTCTTAAGTTCTTTAATTAACAAAGGAGCTCCAACGCAAGCAGTCTCTTCATCAAATGTTAAAGAAAAATGTATATCGCGAGACAGATTTGACTTTGAAAAAATATCTGCAAAAGCTAATGAACATGCTAAAAACCCTTTCATGTCACATGAGCCTCTTCCATATAATTTATCATTTTTTATTTCTGCAACAAATGGATCGGTAGACCAACCTTTGGAAACGGGTACAACATCTGTGTGACCTGATAAAATAATTGGTTCTTTACCATTAGATTTTTTTGCTTTTAAAGTTGCAAAGAGATTTACTCTTTTTTTATCTGCATCAAAAACTTTAAAAGAGTTTGCTCCACTTTTTGAAAGTATATTTTCACAATAATTAATTAAGGATGAATTATTTTCCCCCGAAATAGTTTTAAAGGATATAAGATCCTTAAGAATTTTTATTGATTTTTCAAATAATATGTTATCTATACTCGCCACGTTTTAATTATATATTATTATTATGAAAGAACAAATAACCTATCAAGATTTTGAAAAAATAGATATCCGTCTAGGAACAGTAATTTCTGTTGAAAAAAATGAGAAAGCAAGAAAGCCATCATTAGTATTAAAAGTTGATTTTGGTAAAAATATTGGTGTTAAGCAATCATCTGCTCAAATAACTCATTTTTATAATAAAGATAATTTAGTCGGAAAACAGGTAATTGGGGTGTGTAACTTTCCAGAAAAGAATATTGCAGGTGTGGTATCACAAGTTTTAATTTTAGGTTCTATCGATACAGACGGAAAAGTTACATTAGTTCATCCTTCTCAAAAAGCAGATGACGGTTTACCTATAGCTTAAATTTATGCACCCTGAAATATTATCGATTTCACTATTTTGGTTTGTGACAGCTTATACACCTGGCCCGAATAATGTTGTCGCGTCTTATTCAGGTTTTAATTTTGGAGTTAAAAAAACTATTCCCCATATTCTTGGGGTGACACTAGGTTTCACATCATTGGTGATTTTTCTATCAGTTGGTTTAATAAATATTTTTAAATTATTTCCTTCAATACAAATTATTATTAAATATTTGGGTACATTATTTTTAATTTATCTTGCTTATAAAATTGCTTTTTCTAAAACTTCAGATGATACAACAAAAGAAAACCCAGTAAAATTTATCGAAACATTTTTATTTCAATACCTGAACCCCAAAGGAGTAACAGTTGCGATTATAGTTGTATCTACTTATGTTGAATTAGGGGAAAATTATCTTAATTATGCGACTCAAGTGATACTATTGGCTTTTCTTTTTTCTATAACTAGTATTACTTTATGGACTTTAATAGGTAAATTTTTGAGGAAATTTGCGACAAATGATAAATTTATAAAATATTTTAATTATGTTATGTCATGCCTTCTTCTTTTGAGCATAATTACTTTTTATATATAAGTTATGAAACCAGGAATAAAAAACTCTTATAAGTCTTTGTCAGATTTCAATATCAATGGCAAAAATTATAAGATTTATTCACTTTTAAAAGCTGAAAGTAATGGGCTTAATGGTATCTCAAAATTACCAAAATCTTTAAAGGTTCTTTTAGAAAACCTTTTAAGATATGAGGATGACGTAACAGTAACAAAAAAACAAATTGAAGCCTTAAAAGAATGGCTAAAAAATAAGACTTCAAAAACAGAAATTGCCTATAGGCCTGCAAGAGTTTTACTACAAGATTACACTGGCATACCTGCAGTAGCAGATTTAGCAGCTATGCGTGAAGCAGTAAAAAAAAAGAACAAAGATCCTAATTCAATAAACCCATTGTCAGCCGTAGATTTAGTAATTGATCATTCTGTTCAAGTTGATCAATCTGCTAAATCAAACTCTTTTGAAAAGAATGTTGAAATTGAATTCGAGCGGAATGGAGAAAGGTATTCTTTTTTAAAGTGGGGTCAACAAGCATTTAATAATTTTAGAATAGTTCCACCAGGCACTGGTATTTGTCATCAAGTAAACTTAGAATATTTATCTAAAGTAGTTTGGAACGAAGAATTTGATGGAGATAAATATCTTTTTCCAGACACGTTAGTTGGAACCGATAGTCATACGACAATGGTCAATGGCTTATCAGTGTTAGGTTGGGGTGTTGGAGGTATTGAGGCAGAAGCAGGAATGTTGGGTCAACCAATTTCAATGCTGATACCAGAAGTCATCGGTTTTGAGTTAAATAATAAAATGCCAGAGGGTACTACAGCTACTGATTTAGTTTTAACAGTGGTAAAAATGTTAAGAGACAAAGGAGTAGTTGGAAAATTTGTAGAGTTTTACGGAGATGGATTAAAAAATTTAACTTTGGCTGATCGTGCCACTATAGCTAATATGGCTCCAGAATATGGTGCAACTTGTGGTTTTTTTCCAATTGATAATGAAACATTAAAATACTTAAAATTTTCAGGTAGAGATACATTAACAGTAAATATTGTTGAGGAGTATGCAAAAGCTCAAGGTTTGTGGGCTAGTAACGATATTGAATTTACTGACAGCATATCATTAGATATGTCTACAATAGTTCCAACAATATCTGGTCCAAAGAGACCCCAGGATAAAGTTTTATTAACTAATGCCTCAGACAATTTTAAGAAAAGTTTTTTTGAAACTACTAAGAAAAAAGATTACTCAAACTCAAAAGTTTCAAATACAGATTATGAAATTAAAGATGGTTCAATATTAATTGCCGCTATAACTTCATGTACTAATACTTCAAATCCAAATGTACTTATAGGTGCTGGTTTATTAGCAAAGAAAGCAGTAGAGCTTGGTTTGGAGGTAAAACCTTGGGTAAAAACTTCATTAGCTCCTGGATCACAAGTTGTAACTGATTATTTAGAAAAAGCAGGATTAAATACTTATTTAGATAAGCTTGGATTTAATTTAGTTGGCTATGGCTGTACTACTTGCATTGGTAACTCTGGTCCTTTGCCAGATAATATTGTTGAGGCAATACAAAAAGAAAATATTTATGCAGTTTCAGTTTTATCAGGTAATAGAAACTTTGAAGGAAGGATCTCACCACACATCAAAGCAAACTACTTAGCGTCACCCCCGTTGGTTGTTGCATATGCATTAGCTGGTCATATGGAGTTTGATCTATATAAAGATCCATTAGGTAAAGACAAAGATGGTAATGATATTTTTATGAAAGATATTTGGCCAAGCAATAAAGAAATTGAGGATACATTAAAATTATCTTTAAACCCTGATATGTTTGTTAAGAGATACTCTAATGTTTCTGAAGGTCCCAAACAATGGCAACAAATTAAAACAGAAAAGAGTAGTATTTATAACTGGGAAGAAAATTCAACATACGTAAAAAAACCACCCTTTTTTGATGATCTCTCTGATCAGCCAGAGGGTTTTAAGGAAATTAAAAATGCTAGACCACTGTTAATTTTGGGCGATATGGTGACTACCGATCATATTTCTCCTGCAGGTAATATTCAAAAAGAAAGTCCAACGGGCGAGTACTTTATGAAACATCAGATCCTGCCAAAAGATTATAATTCATATGGATCTAGAAGAGGCAATCATGAAGTTATGATGAGAGGCACTTTTGCTAATATTAGAATTAAAAATGAAATGGCCCCTGGAACTGAGGGTGGCTTTACAAAATTATATCCAGAGGAAAAAATAATGCCTATTTACGATGCAGTAGTAGAATATAAAAAAAGAGGAACCGACCTTATAGTTATAGGTGGTAAAGAATATGGCACAGGATCATCTAGAGATTGGGCTGCTAAAGGAACAAAGTTATTAGGAGTAAAAGCAGTTATAGCAGAAAGTTTTGAAAGAATTCATAGATCAAATTTAATAGGTATGGGAATTTTGCCTTTACAATTTATTAACGATGTTAATAGAAAAAACTTAAAATTAATTGGATCAGAATTGATAAGTATTAATGGAATAGAGAATGGAGTAAATCCATCAGATCATTTAATAGTTGAGATAAAATATTTAGCTGGTGAAATAAAAAAAATAAAAACATTGTGTAGGATAGATACTAAAAATGAATTAGAGTATTATAAAAATGGTGGAATTCTTCAGTATGTACTTAGAAATATGATTTAAATATGGATGAAGATACTTCAATAATAGATACTAGAACAAGAAATGAAAGAATTAAAAACTTTATATTAAATAATAAAAAAACGCTAATTTCATCAATAATATTTTTTATTGTTTTAATTATAAGCTTTTACTCCTACCAAATATATCTTGATAAAAAGCGAGAAGACATTTCAAATAGATATAATAGTGCTGTAATTGAGTATGAAGCTGCTAATAAATCAAATATTATACCGATACTTAAAAATATTATAAACGACAAAGATGCAACTTACTCACCTCTAGCATTATATTTTATAATAGATAATAATTTAATAGATGATAAAAGCGAAATTAATAATTTGTTTGATATTTTAATTGACAAAACTTCCCTTGATTTCGAAATTAAAAATTTGATTATCTATAAAAAAGCATTATTTAATGCTGATCAAATTAACGAAATAGAGTTATTAAATATTTTAAATCCTTTGTTAAATTCAGATAGCGTTTGGAAATCACACGCATTATATCTTGTTGCAGAGTTTTTTTATAGCAAAGGTGAGAAACAAAAATCTAAGGATTTTTTTGAAAAGATAGTTTCGACGGAAAATTCTAACACAGATATACTTACCAGTGCAAAAAGAAGATTAAATAGAGACTTAAGTGATTAAGAGTATATTTATAATTTTAAGTATATTAATACTGAACAGCTGTTCATTTGATACGAAGTCTGGTATTTGGACAAAAGAAACAATAAGCTTAGAAAGTAAAGAAAATAATCAAATAAAAGAACTTTTTAAAAAAGAAGTATCAAATGAGAATGAATTTAATCCCAAATTAGAGATAGTAATAAAAAATTTTTCTGAAAATAGAAATAAATATAAAGGAAACAATTTTGGTGCTTTAAAGGTAGATGCAAATTTTAAAAATATATCTAAGTATAACTTTAGTAAAATAGAGTATTTTGATCAATTCGAGCCAAAGGCAATATTTATTGATAATAATTTAATATTCTTTGATAGCAAAGGATCTATTATAAAATTTGGTGAAGAGTCAAAAATTTCATGGAAAGTAAATCATTATAGTAAGAAAGAAAAAAAATTATCTCCCTTACTTAAATTTGAAAGAAGTGGAAAAAATTTACTAGTCACAGATAATTTTGCGAAAATATATTTAATTAATACATATGATGGAAAATTAATTTGGAAAACAGAACATAATGTTTCATTGATATCGCAAATAAAAATTGAAAATAATAAATTTTATGTTTTAGATGCAAATAATACGTTTTCTTGTTATTCTTTATTAGATGGTATAAAGCTTTGGGACTTTGTTGGAGAAAAAAGATTAATTAATTCTCAAAAACAGACATCTATAGTGATTAATAATGAGAGTGTAATTTTTAACAACACAAGAGGTGAAATCATTTCACTTGATAAGTCCAATGGAAATTTGAATTGGATAACTTCAACCATGGAATATGGTGAAAGTTTGCAATCTTTTTTAATAAAAAATTCTGATCTAGTGCTTGATGAAAATAATCTTTATTTTTCAAATAATAATAATTCTTTTATTTCACTTGATGTAAATTTAGGTTTTGTAAATTGGAAACAAGATATAAGTTCATATTTAAGGCCAGTGATAATTAATAATATTTTATTAACAATTTCTCCAAAAGGTTATTTATACATTTTAGAAAAAAACTCAGGTAATATAATAAGAATTACAGATTTGTTTTATAATTTAAATCCAAAAAAACGTAAAAATCTTGAAATAAACGGTTTTGTTGCGACAACTGATAAAATTTATTTAACAACTAAAAATGGAAAAATAACAAAAGTAAATATTAAAAATGGAAATATTGATTTAGTGTATAAAGTGAGCAGAAATAAAATATCCAAACCATATGTAAACAATTCGAAAATTTATATTATAAAAAATAATGGAATTGTTAAAATAAATTAGGATGATTTTAAGATTATTAGATGCTCTAGGTAGAAAAAGGGTAGTATTGGATAGAGGGCCATCGCATCCCCAATTTGAATTAGCTAAGCCATGGATGAATCGATACTATGTTTTGTTTAGAAAAAGACCCAAATGGTTTCCTTTTAACATATTGATACATGAAATGCTTGCTGATGATCACGGTGTTGGAGTACACAATCATACATTTCCTTATGTAACAATTGTGTTGAGGGACGGGTACTGGGAAACAATAGAGTCAGGAAGATACTGGAGAGCTCCGGGGTACGTAGGGTTTAGATCTGCAAATAATTTACATAGAGTTGATATTAAACCTGGAACAAAGCCTTTAACAATTTTTATAGCTGGACCTTATGGACTAAGAAAAGGGCCGAGATCAGAATATGGAATAGATTTTAAAACGAAGAAATGAATTTTAAAGATTTATTTTTGGAACATTGTAAAAAAAATAAATTCAATATTAATCAAAATCAAATTAAAGTCGTTGAACAACTTGAAAGTTACCATAATAAAAATTTTAAAAATTCATTATTAAAAAAGATTTTTGAAAAAAACTCTGATGAGTTGGGCTTTTATCTATTTGGAGGTGTAGGCGTAGGTAAAACAATGATTTTAGATTTTTTTTTTGATTTTATAGATACCAAAAAGCAAAGACTTCATTTCAACGAATTTATGATTAATTTTCATGATTTTATTCATGAGAACAAGGGTAGTAGCGATGAAAATATTATAAACTCATTTGTAAATGATTTGAAATCTAAAATATCATTAATTTACTTTGATGAATTCCAGGTAACTAACATTGTAGATGCAATGATACTTGGAAAGTTATTTGAGCAAATATTTAAACGAAATATTAAAATAATCATTACCTCAAATACAAAAATCTCAGATCTCTATAAAGATGGATTACAAAGAGATCAATTCAAGCCTTTCATTAACATTATGCAGTCAAAGTCAATAGAACATGAATTAAGGATTGAGGAAGATTATAGAAGATCAAAAGATAATCAGAAACAACGCTTTTTTTTCCCTCTCAATGAAGAGAATAATTTTGAAATTAATAAATTTTTTAGAGTTATTACAAAAAATAAAAAAAATTTTTCAAAGAATTTAAATATTAAAGGAAGAATATTTGAGATAAAAAATTTTTACGAAGGTATTTCTAGATTTAATTTTGATGAGCTCTGTGACAATAATTTAGGAGCAGAGGATTATTTAGAAATTGTAAAAAATTTAAAATTTATGATTATCGAAAAAATCCCGCAGTTTAACGATATTAATTCTAATCAACAGCAAAGGTTTATAACCTTAATAGATATTATATATGATAAAAATTTACCTATAGCTGTGACAGCAAGTCAGAACATACATGAATTTACTACCTCAAGATCATTAGAGCAGCCTTTTAAACGTACAATTAGTAGATTATATGAATTAACTTCGATGAAATACAATATATGAAACAAAAATTTTATAATTTGAAAATAAATACCAATGGTCAGAAATTATATGACTTTACTGATCAAACTCTTGAATGGATAAAAAAAAATGATTTTAAAACTGGTATAATAAATCTGAGTATTCAGCATACTAGTGCATCATTAGTTGTACAGGAAAATGCAGATCCAGACGTTCAAAAAGATTTAATAAATTATTTTAATAGTTTAGTTCCCATGGACAACAAATTGTATATTCACACCACAGAAGGTAAAGATGATATGCCGGCACATATAAAATCAGCAATAACTAATAATCAAATATCTTTAAGCATCAAAGACGGAAAATTATTACTTGGAACTTGGCAAGGAATCTATTTGTTTGAACATAGAATAAATCCACAAACAAGATCTATAATTCATCATTTTTTAGGCGAGACTTAATTTTTTTTTAAAGTTTGGAAAGCTTCCAAGGCAGCTTTACGTGCCTCTTCATGGACAACTATTGGTTTTGGATATTTTTTCCCTATGATTGTTTTAATTGCTTCTTGGAATTTTATCTCCATCTCCCATGGCTTATGTATAAATTTTTTTGGAACTTTATTTAGCTCAGGAATCCACCTCTTAACATATACGCCCTCTTTATCAAATTTTTCTCCTTGAAGAATAGGATTGAAAATTCTGAAGTAAGGAGCTGCATCCGCTCCACATCCTGCAACCCATTGCCATTGAGCAACATTATTAGCTTTATTGAAATCTAATAAGCAATTTCTGAAATGTTTTTCACCTTCAGTCCAATTTATTCTTAAATGTTTCACTAAAAAGGAACCTACAACCATTCTTATTCGGTTATGCATCCATCCAGTCTCATAAAGTTCTCTCATCCCAGCATCGACAATCGGATAACCCGTCATACCTGATTTCCACGCCTTTAAAAACTTTTCATTCTTGACCCAGGGGAACTTATCAAATTCTTTTCTATAATTTCCTTTTAAAAATTCTGGAAAATAATTAATTAGACTGTGCGAAAATTCACGCCAACCTAGTTCATTAATATATTTTCTGTAACCAATCCCTTTAGATTTAATTTCACTGCACTTTTTCCAAATAGTGTTTACGTGAATTTGTCCATGTTTGATATAAGGAGATAATTTAGATGTACCATCAACAGAAGGATAATCTCTTGCAGTTCCATAATCTTTAATTTTACCATCAATTAGATTTTTCAGAATTTTTTTAGACTCGTCCTCAGATACCTTCCAATATTTTTCAAACTTTTTATACCAATTTTTTTTTGGAAGAATATCCTTTGGCTCTATACAATTTTTAAAGAATGCTAGTGACTTTGTTTTTTTTTTAATACTATAATTTTTACTCGGTGGTAATCCTAAAAATTTTTGTTCAGCATTTTTCCAAAAAGGAGTAAACACTTTGAAAGGCGTTCCATCATTTTTAGTTACTTCTTGAAACTCATTTAAAATATTCCCTTTAAAATATTTATAATTAATTTCATTTTTAACAAAAATGTCTCTAATTTTTTTCCCTTTCGCGATTACGTCCGGCTCGTAAATTTTATTCCAGTATACAGAAATATTATCTTTTTTATTAATTTTTGAAAATATATCCAGTTCATCACCTGCTAGTATTTGAAGATTGATCTTAAACCTAGATAGTTCAGATTTATAGATTTCTAATGATTTTGAAAGCCACCATTTTTGTGCTTCTCTTTTAGCATCAAAATCATTTTTGTTATAAATGTATAGGGCTAGCACTCTCTCATGATTTTGAGTTGCGTAAGAAAGAGCAGGGTTACTTTCTATTCTAAAATCTTCTCTGATCCAGGTAATTGCATTTTTTGACATAATTATCTATTTTCTACCCTTAGATAACAGTTGTTTGTAAAGTTTAACATCTGCATTACCTTCGCATCCAATGACTAAGACATTTGAATTTTCATTAAGGTTTATCAATTTTTTAGCTTTTTTGTCGTTACAAATTCCAATCAAAGCAATAATTCCTGGAGTAGCGCATTCACCACCTATAATTGAATTTTTGCTAAACTTTTTATCTTTTAAGCTAGCTACTGTTTTAGCAACATTATTATCCGAAATTGAGACACAACAATTGCTTGCTTTTTTTAATATTTGCCAAGGTACAAGAGACATTTCATTACAAGACATACCGCCCATAATACTCTCTCTTTTTATTCTTATTTTTTTTAATTTATTGTTTTTGATACTTTGAAGTACACAATCAGCTCTGTCTGGCTCAACAATAATAATTTTTGGAATTTTTTTAAAATGTTTTGCTACTCCAGCAACCAAACCTGCAGCTAAACCGCCAACACCCGCTTGAAGAAATATATGAGTAATATATTGATTGGTTTGTTTGGAGATTTCTTTAATCAAAATAGAGTACCCTGCCATTGTCAGTTTAGGAATATATCTATAATTTTTTGACGATACATCTTGAACAATTTTCCAATTATTTTTTTTTGAAAGTAACTGGCATTCTCTCAATGAAGCTTCATAATTTCCTCTTACTCTAATTACTTCGGCTCCAAGTTTTTTGATTTCTTTTACCCTTGTTTCGCTTACATATTGACTAACAAAAATTTTACACTGTAATTTTAGTCTTTGCGCTCCCCATGCTACAGATCTACCATGATTACCAGCTGTTGCCGATGAAACAATTATTCTGTTATTTTTTTTTGAAATTTTCTCTACTGCATAAGCTCCACCCAGAGCTTTAAAGGATTTCAAGTGAAATCGCTTTGATTCGTCTTTGTAAAATATATTCTTAAGTTGAAGATTTTTATTTAGTTTATTTAATTTTAATAGAGGAGTTGGATTATATCCTTTCCATTTTGATATACTTTTGTGAGAATTAACCAATAAATTTGAGGGTAAATATTTTAGAACATATCTTCTACTAAATTGAAAGTTTTTATTTATTAAGAATTTAGAGTATTTCCATTTAAGATTTTGCATTTTAAATTTTTTTTATATTCAAACTATGAATAAACCTATATTAATATTTATACAAAGAAAAACTTTATGAAAAAAATATTAGTTATTGGTGGTGGTGCAATGGGTTCTGCTTTTTCAATACCATGTTTAGAAAATAATAATAGAGTTATAATTACAGAACCATACAACAAAGTTTTTATTAAAAATTTAGTATCAAAAAAAAAATTTCATTCTTCTTTAAAAATGAATTTACCCAAAAAGCTAAAATTTAAAAATTATTCAAAAAAAATATTTAAAGAAAAATTTGATTTAATTGTAATTGCATTGAGTCTTGCTGGAATTGATTTTATTGGAAAAGAGTTAAAAGACTTAAAAATAAAAGCACCATTACTAGTTCTTACTAAAGGACTAAAATATGATAAAAAAAGAAAAAAACTCTTAACTATTTCAGCGTTACTTAAAAATAATTACAATGTTGCAAATGTATCCGTTTTAAAAGGACCTTGTTTAGCTAAAGAATTAGCAAGAAAAAATAAAACAAGCGTGGTAGTAGCAAATAAGAATATCAAAGTTGCCAAATGGATTGGAAAACAAATATCTACCAAATACTATCGAACTGAATTTTCTAAAGATGTTATTGGAGTAGAAATTTGCTCAGCGATAAAAAATATATATGCAATGGTAATAGGCTCAGGTCAAAATTTTAACACTGCATCAGACTTATTCCAAAAAAGTGTAAATGAGATGAAATTTTTAATAAAATATTTTAAAGGAGATGAATCGACGATATTAGGGCTTGCTGGTATTGGCGATTTATATGTGAGTGCTGTGGGTGGAAGGAATAGTAAAATGGGAGATTTTTTGGGTAAAGGTTTTACATTTGCAGCAGCTAAAAAAAAGTTTATGCCAAAAGATACAGTCGAAGGTGAGCAATTAGCTAGAGAAATTGCTCCTTATATTTTAAAAAAAATTAATAAAAAAAATATACCGTTGATGGCTCATTTGCTAAAGACGATAATATATAATAAAAAAATTTAGCCGATTAGAAAGTTATTTTCTACAAGCAACCCTATAATAATTCCAACCAGTAATGCAAAAATTAACTTTTTTTTATCCACTATTAGGTTTTTTTGCTAAGAGAAGACTTTATATTTGTTGACGAAGGAATTTTTGTCTTCCATTTTTGTTTGATGTTTTCCCAAAGTTTTGCCATCCCTAAAGGCTCATAAATCATAAAAATAATCATCAACCCACCAAATATCACTTGCTCTATAGAAGATATAATTGTTGCGTCAATTGCACCATGAAATACATTGTTACCAATTGCGTTTAAGAGAACGGGAAAAAGTAGGATAAATGCTGCACCAATAAAAGCACCATTAATTGTGCCTAGCCCACCCAAAATACACATAAATAATATTTTAAAAGATAGTTTAATATCAAATGCAACTGGCTCTAAAGATTTAAGATAACAAAATGCAAAAAGTGCACCTGCAACACCACAATAAAATGCGCTGATGGCAAATGCTTGTACCTTTGTTCTTAATAATGAAACTCCCATTGACTCTGCAGCTATATCCATATCTCTTACTGCCATCCAATTCCTGCCAGTGCTACCTCTAGCCATGTTCATCGCTAGTAAGGTTAATACTGTGGTAACAGCTAAACAGACAAAATACATGGCTAATGGAGTTGTAAATGGTTTTCCTAAGATAACTATATCTTGAGCAGTTATAATTCCTGATGAGTCGTAGTTTTTAAACCAACCAAATTTATCTATCATCCATATAATAAAAAACTGCGAAGCTAACGTGGCTACCATTAGATAAATTCCTCTTACTTTTAAACTAGGAAGACCAAATAAAATTCCAAAAGCTGCAGCAATTAAACCTGACACTATTAGTGAGCCTACGAAACCAAGATCAGGCACTCGTAAAATAAGATTAAACATGGCGAATGCCCCTGCAGCCATAAAACCAGCTGCACCCAAAGCTAGCTGTCCTGTGTAACCCATAACAATTTGTTGTCCAATTGTAGCTAAAGCCAAACAAAGCCAAGGAATCAATATAGAAGTGTACCAATATTCTGTTGTAATAAATGTTGGTATTACAAATACACTCAGAACCATACAAACAGCTAAGTTAATTAGGTCTTTTTTTGTATAAGTCATAAAAACTGGTTTCATAAATTAAACTCTCCTAATAATTTTTTCTCCAAATAAACCTTCCGGTCTATATAATAAAAAGAATATTGCTAATACGTAAGGAGCCCAACCTTCAATAGCTCCTCCAAAAAACGGTCCAATGTATACTTCTAACACCTTCTCCACAGCACCAATAATTAAGCCTCCGATAATTGCTCCTGGAATAGATGAAAAACCACCTATAATTAATACTGGCAAAGCTTTTAAAGCTAAGTCAACAAGAGCAAATTGAACACCTGCTCTTGCACCCCACATACATCCTGCAACCAAAGCTACAACCCCCGCAGCAGACCAAACTAATAACATAATATGTTTTAAAGGAATTCCTATTGAACTAGCGGCACCAGCATCATCTGCAACAGCTCTCAAACCAAGACCAATTTTTGTATATTTAAATAGAAGGAATAAACCAATAATCATAATAGCTGCAACAAGTCCTGCGGTAATATCAAGAGCACTAATAAATAGTTTTAAGTTATCAGCGATCCACGGCACTGGAAAATCTCCTATACCTAAATCTAGTCTTCTAACTTCTACTCCCCACGCTGCCTGAGCCAAACCTTCTAAAACATATCCTAGACCGATTGTAGCCATTAGCACTGTATCCTCGCTAGCATTCATCAAAGGTCTTAAAACAAATCTTTCAGTACACAAACCAACTACTACCATTAAAAAAGCAGCTAAAATAAATGCAAGTACAAAAGGTATGTTAAAATCTTGCATGAAACCACAAAAAGCTAGAACTGAGAAAAAAACCATAGCCCCTTGTGAGAAATTAAATGTTGCTGAAGCTTTAAAAATTAGAACAAATCCTAAAGCTACAAGTGAGTACATAGTTCCGGCAAGCAAACCGCCAACCAAAACTTCCATAAAAAATAATAATTCATCAACCATATTTTAATCCTAGTGTTCCACCCCTAAATAAGCGTCTATTACTTTTTGATTTGATCTTACTTCATCAGGCGTACCATCTCCAATAACTTTACCATAATCAAGCACTACAACTCTATCTGATATGTCCATAACTACTCCCATGTCATGTTCAATAAGAACCATAGTGGTACCCAATTCATCATTTACTTTTAAAATAAATCTGCACATATCTCTCTTTTCCTCAACGTTCATTCCTGCCATTGGTTCGTCTAATAAAATTATTGAGGAGTCTGTTGCAAGGGCCCTACCTAACTCAACTTTTTTTTGTAGTCCATAGGGAAGTTTTCCAACTGGTGTGTCTTTAATATCTTCAATCTCTAAAAAACTAACTATCTCCTCAGATCTATCTCTATTTAGTTTTTCCTCTTTTTTTACTTTAGGTAGTTGAAAAGCAACTTCAAGAAAATTTGTTTTTGTATGAAGCTTACGGCCTACTAAAATATTATCCAGGACAGACATTCTTTTAAATAGAGCTAAGTTTTGAAATGTTCTAGAAAGACCCATTTGCGCCATGATATTGGGGGTAATGTTTGGTATTTCTTTTCCTTTAAAAGAAACAGTTCCTTGTTGAGGCTTATAAATTCCGTTTATACAATTAAGCATTGAGCTTTTTCCAGCTCCATTAGGTCCTATTATAGCTCTAACTTCATGCTCGAGTACATCGAACGAGGTATCAGTTATTGCTTTAACACCACCAAAAGAAAGTGAGATATTTTTTACTTCTAATATTGGTTTCCCTATTTTAAATTTTCTTTCTTGTGTCATCTTTAGTTAATTTTTTTCTTAGTTAAACTTTCTTCTTTAAGTACGTCTCTGAAATTTTTTCTACCTTTCTTTGAAATACCTAAATACAATTCTTTTACCTGGTCATTACTCAATAAACTTTTGGCTGTTCCATCTAACATAACTCTTCCTGTTTCAATAATGTACCCGTAATCTGAGTTTTTTAGTGCAACGTTGGTATTTTGCTCAGCAAGTAAAATACTAACACCTTCTTTTTGGTTTAATTCTTTTACAATATTAAAGATTTCAGCCACTAATTGTGGTGCTAAACCCATAGTAGGTTCATCCAAAAGGAGCATTTTAGGTTTTGCCATCATGGCTCTTGCGACTGCTATCATTTGTTGCTCTCCGCCTGATGTAAATGCTGCTTGACTTTTTCTTCTTTCCTTTAATCTTATAAAATATGTATATATTTTTTCTAATTCTTGATTGATGTCACCTTTTGATAATTTCCTTGAATAAGCCCCTGAGATAATGTTCTCTTCAACAGTCAAGTGACCAAAGCATCTTCTACCCTCTAATACTTGAACCATACCAAGCCCAACCATTTGTGAAGGGTTTTGTTTATCAATAGAAGTGCCATCATAATCAATTGAACCTTTTGTAACTTTGCCTCTTTCTGAGGCTAACATAGTTGAAACTGCTTTTAGTGTAGTACTTTTACCTGCGCCATTAGCTCCAAGTAATGCTACCACTTTTCCTTTAGGCACTTTTAACGAAACATCATGTAATGCTAAAATGACATTGTCATACATTACTTCAATATTTTTAATATCAAGGATGTTAGTTGAAGTACTCATTAAATTTTTTTCTATTATATTTATATTAAATTTTATTTAAAGGGGGAGTTTAAAATAATTTGATTATCTAAACTCCCCCTTCGATTATTGGTATTAATTTATCTCTAAATTAATTAACTGCATTTTTTCGGTGTAATGTTGTTCTCTTTAGCAAATTTTGCTGCAGAGTCTTCAACTAGACCTCTAATAAATGCAGGATCACCTGGAGCTTCCCAACCAGTTACCTGATTGAACTTTGTTCCATCCCACTGCATTACAGCAAATTTACCGGCACCTTCATGGTTTGCACATGAAATAGCGAATGGAGCTAACATTCCTCCAACTCCAAGTTCAGTAAGTCTAGCTTCAGTCATGTTTAAATTTTCATAACCATCTCTAAACTCAGCACCAGTTACTGCTTTACCAACTTTGTTATGCATTTTTTGAGCAATTCTTAATGCCTCAATCCACATAACTGCAGCACCTAGTCCTCTATTCCAGTAAACTGAACCAATCCTATTTGGATCAGCTAAGTTACCTTTTCCAGCACCATATACTTTATCTTTGATGTCTTTAACTAATGGATATTCTCCTGGTAAAGCATTTGCAACAGCATAAGTTCCCTTAGCTG
This sequence comes from uncultured Pelagibacteraceae bacterium, assembly GCA_902524535.1. Lineage (GTDB taxonomy): Bacteria > Pseudomonadota > Alphaproteobacteria > Pelagibacterales > Pelagibacteraceae > Pelagibacter. The sequence goes on along the minus strand of CABZDR010000002.1, from coordinate 141,007 downwards.
CGTCACCTGCTGGATACATATCCTCTTCAGCAGCACCAAAAGTTACATACATCATCCTATCTCTTGGGAAATTAATTCTAGCAGCATTAGTCATTGCTGTTGAATTCATACCAGAACCCGCTCCCCAAAAAGTTACCCAATCAGGCTTTTCTTTTCTAATTTGTAACCACTGAGATTGTTGTTCTAGACCTGGAGGTGGAATTGAGATTTCAATCAATTCAACTCCCCAGTCATTACAAATTTTTCTCATAGCTGGTAATGGCTCTCTTCCGTAAGCAGAGTCAATGTGTAAATGAACGATTTTTTTACCTTTCATCTTATCGATTCCGCCTTCGATCTGTGCCATAAATTTTAATTTAACAGCTATTTGTGACCAGTAGTGACTTGCAGCATTAAATACCCAAGGCCATACTCTTCCATCAGCACCATCAGTTCTTCCATAACCATATTGAGCTAAAACCACATTGTCTTTAGCCATTCGGTTAATTACTGCGTACGCTCCTGGTGTTCCTAAAGTATCAAACACTACTATTCTTTGACCATCTTTTTCTAAAAGTCTTTGGTAACATTCTACTGTTTTTACCGCATTATACTCAGTCTCACATTCTTGCCATGTAAGCATTACTCCGTTTACTCCACCTGTCATGTTTACATAGTTCATGTAATCAATTTGAGCCCCGTAGTAACCAGTACCCATTGCTGAGTAAGGTCCAACACGACTACTAGCTACTGGAAAATATTGCGTCTCAGCAGCAGATACACTTTGAGGTAAAGTAAGTGAAGAAAATAAAGCGATAACTACTGTTAGAGTAGAAGCTAGCCTTTTAATTATATTTGCTAACATTATTCCTCCCTTATATTTAGTTATGTTAAACATTATAATAAGCTATAATCTAATCACATACCTTCGGTTTCTGCAATTAATAATCATTATTAATCTAAAAAACTTAATCTTCGCAACTAAGCATCTTATTACAACTGTAGATTGTTTTTAAATTTTATCTGGTAACTAAATATTTATTATTGCTCCCTAAAAAATTATAAATCTTAAAAGTTATTTATTAAAAAGAAATTATTAGCATGAAAAAAATCCTTATTGTCGAAGGTAATTTGGCTGAAGAAAATAAAAATTTTTCTGAAGCAGGAATTCAAACACATACTGAAAGTTTAAAAGATAGCCTAAACTATCTTGGTAAAAAATTAATTCTTGATGTTGTAAATCCATCCTCAGATCAAAACACTCAAATATTCAACGAAAAGTTGCACACTTATGATGGATTAATCTGGGGAGGGAGTAGCTTAAATATTTATAACGATACTCCAGAAATAAGAAAACAGATTGAGTTTATGAAAAATTGCCAAAAAAAAGTAAAAAATATTTTAGCCATTTGTTGGGGTATGCAAGTTGCAGTTACTGCTGCAGGAGGTCAGGTTAAAAAAGCGAGTACTTCACATGTAGGTATAGCTAAAGAAATAACATTAAATGAAAAAGGCTTGGCTCATCCGTTATATAAAGGTAAAGAAAAAAAGTTTAACTCTCCTGCATTTAATTACGATGAAGTTGTAAAAATACCAAAGAATGGAATTTGTTTAGCGTCTAACAAAGTGAATAAAGTTCAAAGTCTTTACTTAAAAATTGGTAATGCTGAAGTTTGGGGTCTCCAATATCATCCAGAAATAACTTATGAAAAAATGATCAATTTAATTAATTTTAGAAGAAACAGGTTAATAGAAACTAGAAAAGTTTTTAATAACGAAAATGATTTAGAAAAACATATTTCTTATATTGAAAAAGAAATATCAATTACAAATAAAAAAAAAAAGATGTTAGAATTAAAAAATTGGATTGAAAATTTAGATCAGAAAAGCCCTTCAATCTGACCTTTTTTATTTAATTTTATATTATCAGCTGCTGGTACTTTTGGTAAACCTGGCATGGTCATTATTGAGCCGCATACTACAACAACAAACTCTGCTCCAGATGATAATCTTACTTCTCTTATTGGTATCTCATGATTTGAGGGAGCACCTTTTAGTTTCGGATCTGTTGAAAAACTATACTGTGTTTTTGCAATACATACTGGAAGATGACTATGACCATCATTTTCAAAAATTTTTAATTGATTTTTTGCTTTATCACTTATCGTTACTTTACTTGCTTTATAGATTTGTTTTGTAATTAGTTCAATTTTTTCAATTAAACTAAGTTTTTCCTCATATAGAAAGTTAAAATTGCTATTTTTTTTACAAATTTTAACAACTTTTTTAGCAAGATCTTTTATACCATTGCCACCTTTTGCCCAATGTTTGCATTCACTTACTTCAACTTCATTTTTTTTACAGAAATTTAAAACTGTATCCACTTCTTTTTTTGTATCTAATGCAAAATGATTTATAGCAACAACTGGTTCTAAACCAAATTTTTTAATATTATCAATATGTCTTTCTAAATTAACTAGACCTTTTTTTAAAGCATTCACATCTTCTCTTTCTAAATCCTCTTTTTCTATACCTCCATGCATCTTCAAAGCTCTAATTGTTGCGACAATCACAACACAGTTTGGTTTAATGCCTGCCTTTCTACATTTGATATTTAAAAATTTTTCAGCTCCAAGATCAGCACCAAAACCTGCCTCAGTGACTACGTAATCAGATAATTTTAAAGCAGTCTTTGTAGCTATTACAGAATTACATCCATGAGCAATATTTGCAAACGGACCACCATGTATTATCGCAGGATTATTTTCTAAACTTTGAGTTACGTTTGGTCTGATCGCTTCCTTAAGCAGCACAGTCATAGGGCCATGAGCTTTTAAATCTTTTGCATAAAGTGGATTTCCTTGTTTATCGTATGCAAATGTAATTTTACCTATCCTTTTTTCCAAATCTTTTAAATCATTTGAGAGACAAAATATGGCCATCACCTCTGAAGCTACAGTTATATCAAAACCATCAATTCTTTTAAAATCCTTAGCAACTCCATCAGTATTGATTTCAATAAATCTTAATGCACGATCATTCATATCCATTACACGTTTCCAAACAATTCTATTTTCATCTATATTGAGTTGATTGCCCCAATAAATATGATTATCAATCATCGCAGATAATAGATTATGTGCAGAAGTTATTGCATGAAAGTCACCAGTAAAATGAAGATTAATTTGTTCCATAGGGACAACTTGAGCATAACCACCGCCCGCAGCACCGCCTTTCATTCCAAATGAGGGTCCCAGACTTGGCTCTCTAAGACAAACAATTGATTTTTTTCCAATTTTATTCAATCCATCGCTTAAACCAACGGAAGTGGTTGTCTTGCCTTCGCCAGCTGGTGTAGGAGTTATCGCAGTTACAAGTATTAATTTACCATCTTTTTTTTTCTGAAGTTTTTCTATAAAATCAAAATTTATTTTTGCAATATGCCTACCCATTGGACTAAAAGCACTGCTTTTATCTGGAACTTTAATTTTAGCTAAAATTTTACTAATCGGTTTCATTTTAGCTTTCCTTGCTATTTCGATATCTGATTTCGGTTTAACCATGATAGTTTTTTTTAATTAGAATATGAGATTAATATATCTTTTTAGTGTTTTTGAAAATATAAAATAATCCTTAATCTCTTGTAGCAATATAAACCCCAATTGATGCAATTATAAAACCTACAATATCCATACTAGTTAATTTTTCGTTAAGAAAAAACCAAGCCATTAATGCAGATGTTGATGGTATTAAAAAGAATATAGATACTGTTTTGCTTGCCGAATTTTTTTTAATAAGAAACATTAAGATTGTAAATGCTCCAAATGAGACAAGAAATATTTGATGGCTCATCGCTAAAAAGAATGTTTTATTAAAATTTATGTATGGTTCAACAAAAAAAATAATTATAAGAATATGGAATAAACACCCACCAAAAGCTTGATAGAAATTACTTACCACCAAAGGTAAATTTTTACTCAATTTTTTTTGCCAAATTGTAGATAATGTTATTGAAATTAGAGCTATTATTGTTGCTATTAACCCTTTTAACGGAATGTTTGAGCCAATATCTAAACCTAAAACTAATATGGCACCACAAAATCCAAGAAAAACCCCTATCCACTGCTTCAAAGACACCTTTTCATTTAATATTGGTCCACTTAATAGGTTGGTTAAAATTGGTTGAAGAGTAACTATTAAAGCGGCTATTCCCGTAGGCATTCCAATTGAGATTGAATAAAATACTCCACCCAAATAAAATCCATGAAAAAGAACTCCACTAAAAACAGACTCAATTAAACTTGTTTTATTAATTATCAAAGATTTTTTAAAAAAAAACGAAAATAAATAAAATCCAATTGCTACCAAAAAAAACCTAAAAGCTAATGCTGTAAAAGGATCACTATTATCTATGATTGGCTTGGTTGTTATGAATGCAGAAGACCACAACAAAATAAACATTATAGGAAAAACTCTAATCATTTTGAATATTAAAATTTTATTAAATAGTTATGATATAAAATTGATTACTTAAACATTAATCTATAATATTTAATTTAATTAAATCTTTTTGCTTAGTTTCTTTACACCACAATTCATAACTTTCACAAATTCTCCATAAGTGGTCAAAAGCACGTTGAGAAACTTCAAGAGGGATCTGACTTTGTGTATAATAGAGGTCAGGAAACAGAATCAATTGTTTAATCATCATATCTTTTTGAATACGTAATAATTTAATTGTTTCATCTGGAATTTTAATATTATTTTTTTCATCAATGAAGTTATTATTCTCCAATTTTTTTAGCCATTGATCATGAAAATTACCACTACTTATGTCTTTATAGAGCTTGGTTCCTATAAAATTTTTAACAGCTTCAGAATTTGAATAATCGTTATTTTGTCTTATCTTTGAAATTTCTAAATATATCTTTTCAGCAACATATAACACATAAGGTTTTTCTTTTGATTCATGTATCATTTGTTATATTTTTTCATAGCTGCATTTGCTAAAATTAAATTTGGATCTAAAAATATTTTTGATGTTTTGATTTTATTAAATGACTTAAAAGCAAAAATTGCAACAGGCAGTTCAGTACATCCAAGGATTATTTTTTTACATTTTTTTCTAATTAAATAATCTATGGCAGTTTTAATCTTTTTATTTGCAGCTTTTACATTACCCATTTTGACTAATTCTATCGATGTATTTACTGAATTTTTTTGAATTTGTTGATTCGGATAAATTAAATTATATTTTTGATCAAAAAATTTATTATATATTCCTGTTTTTAATGTACCTTCTGTTGCTAGTAGGCCTATCGATGAATTTTTTTTACAATATTTTTTGGTATGATTATAAACTTCTTTTGGCATATTAATTATTGGTAAATTAATTTTTTTTTTTAAATCTTCGTACCAATAATGAGCCGTATTACAAGGTATAACTAGAAACTTACATTTACTCTTCTTAAGAAGTTGACATCCCTCTATCAAACTTTTTAAAACAAGCTGATATTTCTCTCTATTTTTTTTTTTCCTTAAGTTTTTAGATATATTATTTGTAAGGATACCGATTGAGTCTAGTCTTCTTGGAATATTTGCTTTATTATAAAGTACAAACAAAGGATATTGTTGATCTATTTTACCCCTATTTAAGATTGCAAGTTTGTTACAAAAATCTAGACCTGCCTGTGTTCCCATACCTCCAAGAATTCCTATCATAAAATTTTTAAATGTTAAAAAATTTAATACTGGCTACAGAAACTTTTTAAATTTCAGTAATTTAAAATAAAATTAATGTAGCCAATAAATGATATTATGAAAATTATGCAGTTTTTAAATTAACTGCTGAAGGACCTTTAGGACCATCTTCAACATCGAAAGTCAAAGCTTGACCCTCATCTAAACCATTCATACCAGCATCTCTCACTGCTGAAACATGTACAAACACATCTTTTTCTTTATCGTCTCTTTCAATAAAACCAAAACCTTTGGTTGGATTGAACCACTTTACTTTTCCTTGTAGACTCATATTTTTTTCTTACTTTTCGTTATGTTAATTTAATACTTATAATTAAGTATTTATGTTTCTTTAAAATTTAAGGAGTTTTGTCAACTAAATTGATACTTTTTTGTACTTTTTGTTTCAATCATTGTAGATTTGCAATGTATAATATAAAGAATTTGGATCAGATTTATAATGAGCAAAAGGTTCACAGGGTTTAAACTTACATTTCTCAAAGAGTTTTCTGGCTGGCTCGAAAAATTTACCTGCACCTGTTTCGATACTAATTCTTTTAATTTTTAGTTTTTTAGCTTCAATAATTAAATGTTCAATAAGTTTGGCTCCAATATTTTGTCTTCTAAAATTATCATGAATTCTTATTGATTTAAATTCGCCATGTTCTTTATCTAAAAATTTTAAAGCACCACAGCCCAATAATTTACTATCATCCCACAAACTCCAAAATTTAATTGAAGGAGCTTTGAGTCCAGGTATATCTAAAACATGAGTACTTTCTTCAGGTGAAGCTGCTCTTAGCTCGATAAAATGTTTTTTTAAAAGCTCATTTACTTCTGGATTATTAAAATTACCTTCTATTATTTTAAACATTTAAACAAGTTTTGTTATATGACCCATTTTCCTATTTGCTTTTATTTCTTTTTTTAGATAATCAAAAAAAAATTCATTTTGATTTAGTTTTAAATTTTTTTTATAGGGTACTATTTGGTTTCCAATTAGATTAGTCATTTTTGCATTAGAAATCTTTTTAATGGGAATTTTTTCCAGAGAACAAATAGCTCTTATATGATTTTCAAATTGACTAACATTGTAAGCGTTAATAGTTAAATGACCAGAATTATGAACTCTAGGTGCAATTTCATTTACATATAAATTTTCATTTCTATCGATAAAAAATTCCACACACAAAGTACCAATATATTTCAATTCCTCAGCTATTCTAATTGACCAATTTTTAGATTCATTAAACAATTTTTCGCTTATTTCAGCAGGTATTATTGAGTATTTTAGTATTTGATCTTCATGAGTGTTTTCAATTGGTTCATATATTTCATAATCATTCATTCCAAATCTTGTTATTATTACTGAAATTTCTTTTTTTAGTTTAACAATTTTTTCAAGTATGTAACCCTTTGAAAAATCAATGTTCAAAGAACTTATATCTTTGATAGATCTTATAGGATACTGACCTTTACCGTCATACCCCATCGTTGTAGTTTTTAAAATTCCTGGTAAAAAATCAGTTAACGATTCTAAATCAGATTTTTTCTCAACAGAAACATATTTTGTTGTTCTTAAATTTAGTTTGTTAATAAAATCTTTCTCTGCTAGCCTATGATGAATTAATCTATTTACAGATGGCCTTGGTAAAACCTTCTTTATTTTGTTCATTTCATTCAGAGTCTCATACGGAATATTTTCAAATTCGAAGGTAATTAAATTTACTTTATTTACAAATTCTTTTATTTTATCTTTATCATCATAGTCACCATATATAAATTGATCACAAAAATTTTGAGCTGGTGCTTCTTTATCGTCACAATAAATAATTGTATTTATATTAAGTTTTTTTGCAGCTTCAGACAGCATGCTTCCCAATTGACCACCGCCAATAATACCTAGATTTATTTCTGACATTTTTAAAATTTAGGTTTTCTTTTAACTGATTTTGTTTGTAATTTACGCCAATTATTTAATTTTTTCTTAATTGCACTGCTGGTATTAGCTATAATTGATACAGCTAATAGGCCTGCATTAATTGCTCCATTATCTCCTATCGCCAAAGTTCCAACGGGTATACCTTTTGGCATTTGAACGATTGAAAGTAAGCTATCAAGTCCTTTAAGATTTTTACTTTCTATTGGAACACCCAAAACAGGAATAGATGTTAATGATGAAATCATGCCAGGTAAATGTGCTGAACCACCAGCGCCAGCAATTATAACTCCAAATTTATTTTTTTCAGCTGTTTGGGCAAATTCATACATTCTTTTTGGTGTACGATGAGCTGAAATTATTTTTGTCTCAAATTTAATGCCAAAATTTTTTAGTACCTTAGTGCACAAAGCCATGGTTTTAGCATCAGACTGACTACCCATTACTATAGCAACTTTCAAATTATTACTCTTTTTCATGATTATTTGTTTAAACTTTATTTCAAAAATAGATAAAAATATCAATAAAATTTATATTTTAAAAAAGAATTAATGTAATTTTATAGATTATGATTGAGGATAAAGACATTGAGGAAAAATATATTAAGGAATTAGATGATATTTGTGATGAATGTAAAAGCAAAGATGAGAGCGTCTCTCAAAATTTAATTCTTACAGGTTTTAAAATTTGCAAATCTTGTAGAGTGTCAAAAACAATTTTTCCTATTTAGATAGAATTTACTGGCATCATATTCATTCTGCTCATAACAAATGAGATTGATAAAAAAACAATAATTAGGAATGATAAAAAAACTATTCCAAAAGATTTTAAATTTGATTTAAGACTAAGGATTTGTTTTGTTGAAATGATTAAAGCAGCAAAAATCCAGAATTGAGTTAATAATATTATTGGTATCATTAAATCAGGAGTGACTGCAAAAAATCTTAATAAGCCAGGTGCATGTGCAAATCCAACTGCCGTTAAAACTTTTTTAAAAGGTGTTTTAGTTTGTTTATCTGGGAATAGTTTTACACCGATGACAAAGATTAAAATTGCCCATATAAACCATGTGATTATCGCTGTTAATCCTGACATTGCAACAGCCGTTTTAATTATATTATTTGCTGCAACTGCACCCGCTATACCATCTAATATCATTATTAAGCCAGCAAAATATATTGCAGCCTCTCCAAAATTTTTACTATCGGCGTAAAGAGTTTTATCTAATTTAATAGATTTAAAGATTATATTAAGAAACTCTCCAAACATTTAATTTTTTTTATTTTTTTGTTCTTTATATGTAACGATTAATGGGAAAAGTATTAGAACAATTGTGATAGTAATGCAAACTACAATTAAGAAACCTTTTGTCATAAGTAACTTAAATTGATTATATCCTCAAATTTTTTAGCCTTTAGATACTTCTCTTGTATTAGCGTTATATGACTCTTTAAATGGTATATCTGTAACCACTGCATCAACTGGTTTGCCGGGAGTGCTAGAATATTTTTCAGGTAAATGAACTTTATATTTTGTGCCCACTTTTCCTTTTGGAAAACCATTTGCATTAAGAGTTCCATCAAAAGGTACATATCCCATAGCGATATTTATCTTTTTTTCTGGATGATACCAAGGGGAAGTAATAAATCCAACTGGATCTCCACCGTTTTCATTTGATATTAACCAAAAATCAGGGGCGTAGTCATCAATCGGTTTTCCACCCATTTCAAGCCCAACCAATTGTAACTTATAAGGTTTTTTTCCAGCTTTAAGCTCTGCTCCCATTTTTTCTAAAACTGCCTTACCCACATAATCAGATTTTTTATTCCACTCGCCTTTACCTGATAAAGAAACTTGATAGCCTAAATTACATTGAAAAGGATTATGTTGTTGATCCATATCCTGTCCCCAAGATAGTATACCTGCTTGTATTCTTCTGTGATGAGCAGGAGCAATAACCATCAAATTATGTTTCTTTCCAACTTTAAGAACAGCATTCCACATTTCGTCGGCATATAGGGTTGCATCTCTTAAATAAATTTCATATCCAGCCTCACCCGAAAAACCTGACTGAGAAATAACACAACTTCTTCCAGCTACTTTAACTTCAGCTAATCCATAAAAAGGCATATCTTCTAAATCAACTTGATCTCCTAATAAATCTTTCATAAGTGCTTTTGATTTAGGACCTTGTATTTGTACCGGACATGCATCTATTTCTTCTATAGTGCAATTAAATCTTCCATCTGCATTTACACCTTGTAAATACATCCCTATATCAGAGTCTGATAATGAAAACCAAAATTCATCTTTTGAAATTCTTAGAAGAATTGGATCATTCAAAACTCCACCATAAGCATTACACAAAATTACATATCTTGCTCTCATTGGTGAGATCTTAGTTGCGTCTCTTGTGATTACGTAATCAACAAATTTTTCTGCATCAGGACCTTTAACTTGTATTTGTCTTTCAACAGCAACATTCCACATTGTAACATGGTTTACAATAGCATCATATTCCACCATAGCCCCACCATGTTCTGGTTTTACGTATCCTCTTGGATGATAAATACGATTATAAACAGTTGCTCTCCAACATCCAGCTTGCATTGATAAATGCCAATACGGTGACTTTCTTACCCTTGTAGAAATCAACATCTCAACTTTTGTTGGACCACTTTGTCTTAAATTGTATGGAACTTTTCGATCTGATTGATCTACTGAAGTAAAATGCTTTAATTTTGTATAGTCAAATTCTTTAGACATAACTATTCTCCTTCAACCACTTGTTAGTTTCCTTCAAGCCGCCAAATGTATAAATGTGAAAGAAATCAGTATGTGATTTAAGTTTCCCAATTAAATCATTAGGGTCTTTAGGTTTTAATAAATCTAAAGCCTTAGTAAAATTAGATTTAAGAAAATTTAAGGAATTTTTTGCTCCTACAATGTTTGCAAACTTAATCAAGCTTGATATTTTAAGAGGGCCAGTAATTCCTACATGCACTGGTACGCTTTGTTTAGATACAAAATCTATAATAGGCTGGGGATCTAATAACCACTGTGTTACTATATAATCAGCATAAGGCTTTTTATCTATCATAGCTTTTTCTAAATCTGAGTCGGATATATCAGGACTCCCCTCTGGGTGTCCAGCAATTCCTATTGTCATCTTCTCAAAATAACCAGTCTCCAAAAGTTGAAACGAGCTGTCAAATTTTCCCATTGGTTCTCTTCCACCACCAATTACTAGAACTTGTTTTACGCCACCATCTTTACACCTTAAAACATAATCTTTTAGTTGTTTTTCATTCTGCATTGATCTTGCTGGAAAGTGAGGAACAGGATTGAAACCTTTTTTAACTAACTCAACTGCTTGTTGTGCTGTCTCTTTATAGTCCCCACCTGGTAACATTGTTATGTAAATATCTTTAACCGGAGGAACAGTATCCAGGTCAGTAGTCGGGCCTATTTCTAGAGAAAAGTTCATTTAATAGGATGATTATCTTTTTTAAAAAAGCTGTCAAAGAAATTCAGCTTGATAGAATCGATTTTTATTGCCACAAAACAATTATGAAAATTATTTTAATAATGGGTCTGCCTGGGTCAGGAAAAACAACCTTGGCTAATGAGTTGGCTCCATTACTTAATGCCAAAAGATTAAACGCTGACCAAGTGAGAAAAGAGGCAAATGACTGGGATTTTTCAGAGGAAGGAAGAAAAAGACAATCAAAAAGAATGGCTGATTTTGCCTTAAAGCTAAAAGAAGATGGAAGTTTTGTCGTAGCTGATTTCATATGCCCAACACCTGAGGCTAGGAAATTATTTCCTGCGGATTTTATTATTTGGGTTGATACTATTAAAGAAGGTAGATTTGAAGATACTAATAAAATGTTTGTAAAGCCTGATAAGTATAACTTTCATGTTACCTCACAAGATGCTAAAAATTGGGCTCCAAAAATACTTAAGGAGATTAAAAATGACCTATAAGTGGGACAACAAAAAACCAACCGCTCAAATGCTAGGAAGGTGGCAACCCTTTCACGATGGTCATTATGCATTATTTAAAGAAATTTTAAAAAAGACAGGTCAAGTTTGTATACAGATTAGAGATGTTCAAGGGGTTGATGATAATCCATTTGATTTTGAAACTGTGAAAAAAAATATAGAGGATAGACTTAAACCTGAATTTGAAGGACGATACAAAATTGTGTTAGTACCAAATATAACAAATATTTGTTATGGTAGGGGGGTTGGTTATCAAATTGAAGAAATTGAGCTCTCAAAAGAAATTCAAGAAATCTCTGCAACTAAAATAAGAGCCAAGATGAGAGAAGAAGGCAAACTAAAATAATAATTAATGAATATTAAAGTTATAAAATTAAATGATATTTCACGAATAATTATTAATGAACCGGAAACATACAATTCTTTATCATTTAAAAATTTAAATGATCTAATCAAAGTTTTTAAAAAATTAGATGACGATAGAAAAACTAAAGTAATAATTCTTGAGGGTGCAGGAAAAGGGTTTAGTGCAGGTCATAATTTAAAAGAAGTAAGAAATTTGAAAAGCAAAAAAAAATATCAAAGATTATTTAATTTGTGCTCAAAACTAATGCTGCGGATAGTTGAAGGTAGAAAACCAGTGATTGCAAAAGTGCATGGAGCAGCTTATGCAGCAGGATGTCAATTAGTTGCCAGTTGTGATTTGGCTTATAGCACTAAAGAAGCATTATTTGCCACTCCAGGGGTAAACATCGGTTTATTTTGTAGTACACCTATGGTTGCTGTTAGTCGAAAAATTAACAGAAAACCAATGATGAAAATGTTATTAACTGGAGAACCAATTAGAGCAAATTACGCAAAAGAAATTGGATTGATCAATGGCTATTTTCCAAAATCAAAGTTAAACAAGGAAGTTTTAAAAATTGCAAAAAAAATTGCATCTAAATCTAATCTTACAATTAAAATTGGAAAACAAACTTTTTATAAACAATTAGAAATGCCACTCAGAAAAGCTTACGTACACACAAGTAAGATGATGACAATAAATATGATGGCAATGGATGCAAAAGAGGGAATTTCTGCTTTCATAGAAAAAAGAAAACCAGTTTGGAAAAATAGATAAGATGGTAGAGACTAAAGATATTTTAGCTAAATATAAGAATATTGCTTTAGTCGGCGCAAGTAAGGACTTAGAAAAAACTTCATCAATTGTAATGAAATATCTTCAAAATAATGGCTATAAAGTCTATCCAGTTAATCCAACTATTAGAGGTGAAAAAATTCTAGGTGAGAAAGTTTATGCAAAAGTTTCTGAAATTGACGGACAAGTGGATATAATTGATGTTTTTAGGCCATCAAATGAAGCTGCTGAAATTGCTAACGAAGCAGTCAAAATAAGGGCAAAAGTCTTGTGGTTACAGCTGGATATCAAAAGTCCTGAAGCTAGAAAAATAGCTGAGGCAAATAATATAATTTATGTTGAGAATAAATGTACTAAGATTGAAATAGAGAAATATCTTAATTAAAAAAATTCTTAAAAAATGCTCAGGAAATATTTAAAAGTATTAATTATTTTTTTCATTTCAACTTCAATTTCAAAAGCCGAGCTAATTAAGCCTAATAGTTCTATTCAACCAGCTGAAGTTGTTAAGATACAATTACTTGGTTTACAAAAAAATAACGAAAAATTTAAGGATAGTGGTATAGAACAAACCTGGAATTTTGCTCACCCTAATAATAAACGAGCTACAGGACCCTTAGATAGGTTTAAGAAGATGATCAAAGGTAATAATTATCAAATGATGATAAATCATTTAAGTCATACTATTACTCAAACTAGAGCAGGAGATAGCTGGGTTCAATTTGAGGTTATTTTATTAGATAAAGAAAAGACTTATCATAAGTTCAATTGGCAAGTTGAAAAATACTCGGGGGATGGACCTCTAAATAACTGTTGGTTGACAACAATGGTTTCAAGTCCCGAACCATTAGGAAGTTCAATTTGAGATCATTTATACAATTTTGTTTCGAAATGAATAAAAATTTAGTAGGAATCATTTTATGAAAACTAAAACAAAAGTAGTTGTAGTTGGTGGAGGAGTTGTTGGTGTTAGTGCTCTATACCATTTAGCAAAAAAAGGATGGTCAGATGTCGTTTTAGTTGAGCGTAAAGAATTAACTTCAGGTTCAACTTGGCATGCTGCTGGACTATTGCCTCTATTTAATATGAGTTATTCAGTTGGTCAGCTTCATAAATATGCTGTTAATCTTTATAAAACATTAGAAGAAGAAACAGGAAAAAATGTTGGGTTTAGTGTTGTTTCAAATATACGTCTCGCAAGTACGAAAGACAGGATGGATGAATATCATCAGTATGCAGGAGTAGCAAAAACTATAGGAGTTGATGTAAAATTTTTAACACCTCAACAAGTAAAAGAAATTTGGCCTTTGTGTCATACCGATGATTTAATTGGAGCCATTCAACATCCAGAAGATGGATATATTCAACCAGCAGATTTAACACAAGCTCTTGCAACAGGGGCAAGAAATAGAGGAGCTGAAATTTATCGTAATACTACTGTTTTATCAATGAGACAAACAAAAGATGGATGGATTGTTGAAACTGACAAGGGACCGATTGAATGTGAACATGTGATTTCTTGTTCAGGTAATTTTGCCAGACAAACTGGAGAAATGGTAGGATTAGATATTCCGGTTATACCCGTAGAGCATCAGTACATTGTTACTGAACCTCATCCAGAAATTCAAAAAAGAAAAAAAGAGGGACTACCTGAGATGGGTGTATTAAGAGATAGTGATAGCAGATGGTATATGAGAGAAGAAGCTGGTGGATTAATTCTAGGCCCATATGAGGATGGTGCCCCTGCTTGTTATGTGGAAGGACCATCAAAAAATTCAGAGTATGAATTATTTCAGGAAGATCTAGATAGACTTGCTCCACATATTGAAGGCGCAATACATCGTGTGCCTGCTTTTGGTGAAGTTGGTGTTAAAAAAGTTTACAACGGGGCAATTTGTTATACTCCTGATGGAAACCCGATAGTTGGTCCTGCTTGGGGATTAAAAAACTTTTGGATTAATGAAGGTCATAGTTTTGGAATTACTGCTGCGGGTGGCGCAGGTTGGCAATTGGCAGAGTGGATCGTTGATGGTGAACCAACAATTGACATGCTTGGTGTTGAGCCAAGACGTTACGGTAACTATGCAACTAAGTCTTATTTGAAAGCAAAAAATGAGGAGGCATACAGCCACGTTTTTATTGTTCATTATCCTGATGAAGAAAGACCAGCTGCAAGACCACTTAGAACATCACCTTGTTACGAAAGAATGAAAGAACTTGGAGCAGTTTTTGGTCAAAAATTTGGTTGGGAAAGACCAAATTTTTTTGCAACTGATGGTATGGAACAAAAAGATGATTGGTCATTTAGAAGATCTAAATGGTTTGATGCAATTAAAAGAGAATGTGAAAACGTGAAAAAAAACGTTGGATTATTAGATATGACTGCATTTGCAAAATGTAGAATTAGAGGTCCAAAAGCAGAGGAGTTTTTAGATTATTTAGTTGCAAATAAACTACCTAAAAAAATCGGTAGAATAAATTTATGCCATGCCCTTAACACAAAAGGTGGTGTGCATTCAGAATTTACAATTATGAAAGAAGCAGAAAATAGTTACTATCTTGTATCAGCAGGTGCAAATTTAAGATTAGACCACGATTGGATCCAAAAATGGATGCCAACAGATGGATCAGTTATATTTGAGGATCTTACAAATAGCACTGGAGTCCTTGTAGTTGCGGGGCCAAAAGCAAGGGAACTGATGCAGAAAGTTTCAACAGATGATTTTTCAAATGAAAACTTTAAATGGCTTACTGCTAAAAATGTCAATGTTGGATATGCACCAGTAAATGCAATGCGAGTAAATTTTGTTGGAGAGTTAGGATGGGAGCTTCACCATCCAATTGAATATCAAAATCATATTTTTGATAAGTTGATGGAAGCCGGTAAAGACTTAGGACTGAAACCTTTTGGTATACGAGCGATGAACAGTTTAAGAATTGAGAAATCTTACAAACTTGTAGGTACAGAATTGTCAATTGAATATTCTCCATATGAGTCAGGTTTAGATCGATTTGTTCATCCAAATAAAGGGAACTTTATTGGTTTAGAAGCGCTTAATAAATGGAGAGAAAAAGGTTTTGATAATAAGTTAGTAACTCTTGAGGTTCATAATACAACAGACTCGGATGTTTTAGGAAACAATCCAATTTATAAAGATAACAAAGTGGTTGGAAGAGCTACAGGTGGTGAGTATGGTTTTAGATTAGATAAATCAATCGCACTAGCAATGGTCAAACCTGATTTAGCTAATGTTGGTGAAAAACTAAAAGTTGATATACTAGGAAAAATGTACGAGGCAACAATTTTGGAAGAAAGCCCTTATGATAATGAAAATAAATTATTGAGAGCTTAATGAAAATCCTAGTCGCAGTCAAAAGAGTTATTGATTATAACGTTCAAATAAGAGTAAAAGAGGATAACTCTGGGGTAGTTACTGAAAATGTTAAGATGTCTACAAATCCTCCAGATGATAATGCAATAGAGGAAGCAGTAAAAATTAAAGAAGCAGGCAAGGCTAAAGAAGTTGTAGCAGTTTCGGTAGGAGAAGAAAAGGCTCAAGAGACTGTAAGAAAAGCATTAGCTGTTGGAGCTGATAGAGGTATATTAGTAAAAGTTGATGGGGTAATAGAACCTTTGGCAGTTTCCAAAATTTTAAAAAAGATTGTTGAAAAAGAAAAGCCAGATCTAGTTTTTATGGGTAAACAAGCTATTGATGATGATTGCAATCAAACCGGTCAAATGTTAGCTGCGTTATTAAATTGGCCACAAGCAACATTTGCATCAAAAATAGAAGTAAAAGAAAAATCATTGGAGGTCACTAGGGAGGTAGATGAAGGACTGGAGACTATTGAGGTGAAAGTACCTGCTATAGTTACTTGTGACTTAAGATTAAATGAACCAAGATATGCATCTTTACCTAATATAATGAAGGCCAAGAAGAAACCTATAGAGCAAGTAAGTGCTGGTGATCTTGGAGTCGACGTAAAATCAAGAATAGAACAAATTAAAGTAGAAGAGCCCCCAAAAAGAAAGGCTGGGATTAAAGTCGCAAGTGTTGAAGAATTAGTTCAAAAATTAAAAAATGAGGCTAAAGTAATATAATGTCAGTTTTATTAATAGCAGAACATAACAATAAAGAGGTTAAACCTTTTACTTTAAATGCAATTTCTGCTGCATCGCAAATTAATGAAGATGTTCATGTTTTAGTAATTGGATCAAATTCTGAAGAAGTAGCAAAATCAATTTCTCAGGTTCCTAATGTTAAAAAGGTTATAAATGTAAATAATCCAATTTATGAAAATTATTTAGCAGAAAATTACACATCAGTTATTATTAAACTTTCTGGAAATTATTCTCATATAATATGTTCAGCGAATACTTTTGGAAAGAACTTAATGCCAAGAGTTGCAGCGCTATTAGATGTTTCTCAGATTAGTGACATTACGAAAGTAATATCCGAAGATACATTTCAAAGACCAATTTATGCAGGCAATGCATTTGCTACGGTAAAAAGCAATGATAAAATAAAGTGTGTAACAATCAGACCCACATCTTTTGAACCCGCTCCAACATCAGGTGGGTCAGCTGAAATACAAAATGGTGATGCTGCTGAAGCAACAGAAATCACTAAATTTATAAAAAAAGAGGAAATCAAATCAGATAGACCAGAATTGGGAACTGCTAGAGTAGTCGTTTCTGGTGGCAGAGGTATGCAAAGTGGTGAAAATTTTAAATTAATTACTGCTGTTGCGGATAAACTTAATGCTGCTATCGGTGCATCGAGAGCTGCAGTCGATGCAGGTTATATAACAAATGATCATCAAGTTGGACAAACTGGCAAAGTCGTTGTGCCGGACCTATACATTGCTGTAGGAATTTCTGGTGCTATTCAGCATTTAGCTGGAATGAAAGAGAGCAAAGTAATTGTTGCCATAAATAAGGACGGCGAAGCTCCAATTTTTAGTGTTGCAGATTATGGTTTAGAGGCAGATTTATTTGATGCACTACCAAAATTTTTAGAAGAACTGAACAAATTAAACACTATACAAAAATAATATAATCTGTAAAAAATTAACCTATGTCCAGAGAGAAAATGGAATATGATGTTGTTATTGTAGGTGGTGGTCCATCTGGATTAGCAACTGCAATTAAATTAAAACAACTAAACCCAGGTTTAAATGTTTGTATTCTAGAAAAGGCTTCGGAGATTGGTGCTCATATATTAAGTGGAAATGTTTTTGAAACTAGAGCTCTAGATGAATTGTTTCCAAACTGGAAAGAATTAAATGCGCCAATTAAAACTAAAGTCACTAAAGAAAAATTTTTATTTTTAAGTAAAACAAAATCATTAAGTTGGCCAACGTGGTTATTGCCGTCTGTTCAACAAAACCATAAAAATTATATAATTAGTCTTGCTAATTTGTGTAGATGGTTAGCAGAACAAGCGGAAAGTTTAGGTGTCGAAATTTTTCCAGGTTTTCCAGCTAGTGAAATTTTATATGATGAAGATGGTTCAGTTAAAGGTGTAGCTACTCAAGACATGGGAGTAGACAAAGACGGAAATAAAAAAGATAGTTTTGAACCTGGAATAGAATTGTTAGGGAAGGTTACTGTATTTGCTGAAGGATGCAGAGGACATTTAGGAAAACAATTAATTAAAAAGTTTGAACTTGATAAAGGAAAAGATCCTCAACAGTATGGAATTGGTTTTAAAGAAATTTGGGAAATAGAAGATAAAAATCATCATGAAGGAATGGTTATACATAGTGCTGGTTGGCCATTGGATAACAGCACTTACGGTGGAAGTTTTATCTATCATGCTGAAAATAAACAAATTTTTTTAGGATATGTAATTGGATTAGATTATAAAAATCCCCATTTATCCCCATTCGATGAGTTTCAGAGATTTAAAACCCATCCAGCTATAAAAAAAATGATAGAGGGAGGAAAAAGAATTTCCTATGGCGCAAGAGCATTGATTGAAGGTGGTTTCCAAAGTTTACCAAAAATGTTTATGCCTGGTGCATTACTTATTGGATGTGATGCTGGAACATTAAACATGCCAAAAATAAAAGGTTCTCATACTGCTATGAAAAGTGGAATGATAGCTGCTGAAGCAATTAATGAACACATTAAAAATGATAAGGATTTATCTAACTTTGAGGAAAAGTTCAAACAAAGTTGGTTATATGATGAGTTATATAAAGCTAGAAATGTAAAACCTAGTTTTAGCTGGGGTTTAATATTGGGGATTATTTTTACAGGAATTGACCAAATTCTGTTTAGAGGCAAACTTCCATTCACATTAAAACATAAACATGCAGATCATCAGACATTAAAATCAGCTAAAGAGATGCCCAAAATTGATTATCCTAAACCAGATAATGTTCTTACTTTTGATAAAACAAGCTCTGTCTATTTGACAGGGACTAATCATGCCGATAATCAACCAATTCACTTAAAGTTAAAGGATCCAAATTTACCCATTAGTTATACTTTGGAAGAATATGATGAGCCTGCCCAGAGATATTGTCCTGCAGGTGTTTATGAGGTTCAAAGAGAAAATAATATTAATAAATTTGTAATTAATTCTCAAAATTGTATTCACTGTAAAACTTGTGATATTAAAGAACCATCACAAAACATTACTTGGGTTACTCCTGAAGGTGGAGGTGGACCAAGATATGGGAACATGTAATTAAGACAAATCTATTGCAAATTTTTTTAATGTTTCAATTGGAAGCAACTTTAAAGTATTTTCATGAGTACTTTTTAAATAAATAGGACAACCTTTTCCAGCTTCTACAGCTCTTGCGTACCAAGTTGCACAAACACACCAACCATCACCATCTTTAAGTCCTGGAAAACCAAATTCAGGGTGAGGTGTAATTAAATCATTACCAGCATCTTTACACCATTCTAAAAATTCTGTAGTTACTTTTGCACAAACGGTGTGTAAACCATGATCATTTTCATCGGTATTGCAACATCCATCTCTATACCAGCCGGTTAAAGGGTTATTAGAACATAGCTCTAAATCCTCACCTAAAACGTTTTTTTGAATTTTATCCATTAAAAATATCAAATGTTTTTTTATCAATCTCCACATTAAAAGAAAAAGATCTTCGCTCTCCCTCTCTTTTAAAAGGGTAAGCGGTATGCATTAAATTGTTTGGAAATAAAATCATATCACCAACTTTTGGATTATGATTAAATAAACTATCACTTAAAAATGATTTTGAGCCATGGATAAAATCTATAGTTCCATTTGTTTTAAGTCTTTTTTTACTTTTGGTAATATTTTTGGGTATTTTTAAATAACCGACACCTGAAATATTACCACTATGAAAATGAATTGGATTATACTCATTTTTAAATTGTCTAACTACCCAAAGACTTTTAAGACTTATCTTTTTTACATTTCTTTTAGAACTTTGCTTTATATATTTCTTGATATTATCTTTAACAAATTTTAAAAGATTCTTTTTGATAAATTTATTATCTAATTTTATTTCTTGCATCACTTGACCAACCAATTTTTTTGAGTAATCACTTTTTTTTAATCTCTTTTTATCACCTATAATTTTATCTACTTCTAAATTGATATTACTTATAATTTTTTTTGGAATTTTGACTATAGCAATCTTAGGGCCAAAAGGGCTTAACACTTTCATAAGTCTTATATCTTAGTAGGATTTGGTTGACCTTTATAAACTTTTTCTGGATCAAATTTTTTTTCTTTTTCTAAAAATTTCATTTCAACTTTACGTCCATTATCGATTGGTCCTAAGGGAATTGATCTATAAAAACATGATCTATAACCGACATGACAACTTGCACCATCACCAATATCTACAGTTAACCATATAGAATCTTGATCATCGTCAATTCTTATTTCATTTACTTTTTGAGTAAAACCACTTGTTTTTCCTTTATGCCAAATAACATTTCTTGATCGACTAAAATAATGAGCCTCTTTTGTTTCAATTGTTTTTTTTAGCGCCTCAACATTCATATAGCCGTGCATTAAAATCTCTTTTGTTTTTGCACACATTGTAATAACTGGAATAAGTCCATCATTATCAAATTTTGGAGATAGAAGATTGCCTTCTTCGATTTCGACTACATTTTCTCTTTTTTTGAACATATACAGTTATTATGTAGCACATATAGCTGTATTTTAAATATTTTAAAATTAACAAAATATAGGTATAAAACTCTGCATGAAACTTGTTAAAGATACAGATATCAATAAACAAAAAAATAAAATCTCAGATAAAGAAGCTGAGGACGCTTTTAAAACAATCTTAGCTTGGATGGGTGAAGATCCAAATAGAGAGGGCTTATTGGAAACTCCAAAAAGAGTAGTTAAAGCCTTTAAGGAGTATTTTAAAGGATACAATGAGGATCCTAATCAAATTTTAGATAAAACATTTGGAGATGTTGATGGTTATGATGATATGGTTGTCCAAAAAAATATTTCCGTACAAAGTCATTGTGAACACCATATGGCACCCATCATAGGAAAAGCACATGTTGCATACATTCCTAAAAATAGAGTAGTTGGCTTAAGTAAATTGGCTAGAGTTGTTGAAGTATTCTCTAAAAGACTTCAAACACAAGAGAGACTTACTATGCAAATTGCGAATACCCTTATGCAATCTTTAGATGCCAAGGGAGTAGCTGTTACAATAGATTCAACTCATCAATGTATGACCATGAGAGGTATTAAAAAAGAGCAAGCTACAACTGTTACAAATTATTATTTAGGTCAATTTAAAGATGATCTAAGTTATCAAAATAGATATCTAAGATTTATAAGTATATCAAAAGAGTAAAGTGTCAGATCAATTTAAAGCATTAGTTTTAGATCAAAAAGGTGAAGAATTTATAAGAGAAGTAAAATCTATCGATAAAAATTTCTTAAAACATGGGGATGTTACAGTCAAAGTAGATTTTTCAGACTTAAATTTTAAAGATGGCATGATTTTAAAAAATGGTGGGCGGTTAGTAAAAGAGTTTCCCCACATCCCTGGTATCGATTTCTCAGGAACTGTAATTGAAAGTCAAAATTCAAAATTTAAGGAAGGTGATGAGATAATTTTGACAGGATTTAGGGTTGGAGAAATATTTTATGGTGGATACTCACAAATTGCAAAAGTCAATGGAGATTTCTTAGTAAAAAAACCAAAAAACTTAACAAGTAAACAAGCTATGACTTTAGGTACTGCAGGTTTCACATCTTTAATGGCAGCATTCGCTATAAAAGCAAGAGAAGAGTTGTTACTTGGTGAAAAAGTAAAAAATGTTTTAGTCACAGGAGCAACAGGCGGTGTAGGAAGTGTTGCTGTGATGATTTTAAATAAAATGGGTTATGAGGTTACAGCTGTTTCTGGAAAAGATTCAAAAACAGAGTATTTGAAATCACTTGGTGCAAAAAACGTTATAAATCGGGCTGAATTTGATAAAGATCCAAAATTAATTGATAAAGGCTTATGGGATGGGGTCGTTGATACTGTTGGTGGAAAAATTTTAGCCAACGCAATAGTGCAAACAAATCCAACAGGTATTATAGCAGTTTGTGGTAATGCAAGTACAAATGAACTTAACACCAATGTTATTCCGTTTATGTTAAGAGGTATAAAACTTTGGGGCATGGACTCTGCAAACTGCAGTATTAAAAGAAGAGAATTTATTTGGGGAGAAGCAGCTAATTTAATTGATTTTGATTTATTAGAAAAGTCTATTCAAACAATAAGTTTAGAGGAATTGATTGAAACTTATCCTAAAATACTTAAAGGTGAGATCACTGGAAGGGTTTTAATTGATTTAAACAAATAATGGATTGGGATAAATTAAAAATCTTTCATGCTGTTGCAGAAGCTGGTAGTTTTACTAGTGCAACTGTCAATTTAAATCTAAGTCAGTCAGCTATAAGCAGACAAATACAATCCCTTGAACAAGATTTGAAAGTTCAATTATTTGAAAGGCACGCAAGGGGATTAACACTTACTGAAAATGGTGAGTATGTTTTCAAAACTGCACATGAGGTAATTAGCAAGTTAAAAGAGGTAGAAACTTCATTAGGTGATCAAAAAAATAAACCTACTGGTAAATTAACTATCACCACTGTTAGAAGTTTTGGTACACATTGGTTAACTCCTAGAATACAAGAATTTATGAGACTTCATCCAGAAATAGAGATCGAACTTGTATTTGATGATAAAGAATTAGATTTGAGCACAAGACAAGCAGATATAGGTATTTTTATGAGAAGACCTAAACAGCTTAATTACATTCAAAAAAAATTAGTTGATATTAAATACTATATTTATGGTTCAAATAAATACCTTGAAAAAAATGGAATGCCTAAAACTATAGGAGATTTGAACAAGCATAAGTTTATCTCATTTGGTAAAGGAGCACCATCTCCAGTTTATAATCCAGATTGGGCTTTAAAACTTGGTATGCACGATGGCAAAAAAAGAAAAACTATAATGAAAGTTAACAGTGTTATGGGTTTACTCTTAGCTGTTGAGTCTGGAGTTGGTTTAGCAGCATTACCTGAATATTTGGTAAGTGACTCAAACAAAGTTATAAAGGTATTACCAAAATCTGAAGGTCCAATTACAGAAGCCCATTTTGTGTATCCTCAATCCTTAAAAAATACCGCTAGAGTTCAAGCATTTAGAAATTTTTTATTCAGTAAAATTGGCGACTGGGAAGCTTAATACGGCATTTTTAGATAATTCTCTTTAAGACTATCCGTGTGCGACATTGTTGCGATTGATTATCATTATCATTGCGAATAGTTATCATTTTCAACTAAATAATGCGGAGAAATGGAGAACGAATGAAAAAAGTAACGATTTTTGCAATAATCACATCTTTATTTGTATCAACTTTTTCTATCGCAAATGAAGTTAATGTTTTTAATGCAAGACATTACAAAGCAGACTCAGAACTTTATTCCAATTTTACAAATTTAACTGGCATAAAAGTAAATTTAATTAATGGCAAATCTGGTGCCTTAGAAAAAAGAATAATTAGCGAGGGCGCAGATACTTCAGCCGACCTATATATCACAGCAGATGCTGGAAGGTGTGGTGCTATGGATGCGAAAGGCACACTTCAAGGTGGTTTAACATCCCCTGCTATTAAAGCAGCTGTTCCAAAAACTTTTAGAACAAGCAAGTGGGTTGGAATCGCAAAAAGAGCAAGAATAATTTATTATTCACCTGAAAGAGTAACTGGCGCTGAATTATCTGGAATGACTTATGAAGGTCTAGCTGATCCTAAATGGAAAGGTAGATTAGTAATTAGAAAATCTAGCAATATTTACAACAAATCTCTTGTAGCATCATTGATAAAAAACAATGGAAAAGCTGCAACAGCTGCATGGGCCGAAGGAGTTGTCGCTAACATGGCAAGAGCACCAACCGGTAATGACAGAGCTCAAATAATAGCAGTGGCTGCTGGTGAAGCAGATATTGCAGTGGCTAACACATACTATTTAGCTCTGATGTTATCTGGAAAAAAAGGTGCAGAACAACAAGAAGCAGCTAAAAAAGTTAAAGCTTTTTTCCCTAATCAAAATGACAGAGGAACACATATGAATGTTAGTTGTGCAGCCTTAGTAAAAGGTGCACCAAATAAAACTAACGCTGTCAAACTTGTAGAGTTTTTATTAACTCCGCAGTCTCAGGAGCATTTTACAAATAATACTTTTGAGTTTCCAATGATTGATGGTGTTTCACCAAGTCCACTAGTTGTTAATAACTTAGGATTAGATTTCAAACAAGACATGAAGACTAAACTAGATTCTTATGGAAAAAATCAAGCTGCCGCAGTAGAGGTTATGACAGCCGCTGGTTGGAATTAAGTATGGCAAAAGAAAAAGAAAAAGAAAAATTTATTTCTGAAGTTGATTTTAATAAATCTTCGGTTGCATGTTCCCCATGTTTAATTGAGTGTAAAAAAATCAATGAAAGGATAAATAAAAGAAAAATAACAGAAATTAAGACTGAGGAGGTTCCGCATATCCTAAAAGTATTTAATTTTTGATTTTCTTAAATAGTGTCCACTATTAGTGAAAGTTAATTGTGGACACTTTACTTTTTTCATGTTCATAAGGCGGATTATAATATGAAATTCAATAGTTGGTTTGTTTCATCTTTTTTAATTTCTTTAATTGTGCTAATTCCAGTGATAACTGTATTTGCAAGTTTTTTTGAAGCTACATCTAATTATTATGAAATATTAAAAAATACTTTTTTAATTGAGTATATTTTTAATTCACTTACTCTTTTGTTATCAGTTTTATTACTTACCTTCATGATTGGTACTGGCACTGCTTACCTGGTATCTTTCTATGAATTTCCAGGAAGTAATTTTTTTAAATGGGCATTGATATTATCTTTTGCAGTCCCACCCTACATTTATGCATACTCTTTAACTGCCTTTTTTGAAAATTATGGAACTGCATTTACAATTTTAAAAAACTTATTTGGCGAGGCAAATTATAATAAAAATATTCCTAAATTTGATGGTATGTTTGGAGCGATATTATCAATATCTTTCTCTTTATATGCATATGTGTATATACTTGCTAGGGCATCATTTTTATATCAGTCGCAAAATCTTATTGATCTTGGAAAAAATTTAGGCTTTTCAAGATTTAAATCCTTTTTTAAAGTAATATTGCCTGCAGCAAGACCGGCTATAGTTGCGGGTTTATCTTTGGTAGCAATGGAAACTTTAGCAGAGTTCGGTGCAGTTGACTTTTTTTCAATAAATACTTTGACTACAGGTATTTATAACTCTTGGATTTATTTTGATGATTTAGCTTTTGCTAATCGTATATCTTTTTTTTTATTATTATTTATATTTTCATTATTTATTTTAGAAAATCTATCTAGAAGACGAGCTAAATATCATTTTAATTCGAAAGGTGGATTTAAACAAAAAGTAAAAATAAAACTCTTTGGAATTAATGCTTATTTAGCTTTTATCTTTTGTTTTTTTATTTTTTTTGTGAGTTTTTTATTTCCACTAAGTCAAATGCTTTACTGGACAATAAAATTTCCTGAAAATTTGTTTGATTTAGAAATAACTAATTTAGTTTTGAATACTTTGTACTTAGTTTTATTATCTAGTTTAGTTTTAATAATATTTTCTTTAATATCAAATTATGGCAATAGAGTTTCAAATAATAAAACTCTCAATTTTTTATCTACATTATCAATTTCAGGCTATGCTATACCTGGAGTGATTTTAGCAATTGCTTTCATTACTTTTATAGCTTGGTTCGATGATAGTATAATTAAATCATTTGGATTTTCTTCAATCAAAAAAATATTTATAGGATCTGTGTTTGGATTAGTTTTAGTTTACTTTATCAGATTTTATTCATTAGCTTTTAATGGAATAAAATCAGGATATGAAAAGATGAATATTTCTGTCGATGAGAGTGCTTACTTACTTGGCTATTCTAAAAGAAAAACTTTTACAAATATTCACATACCTTTTTTAAGAAATTCCCTTTTGTTTATTATCATACTTATCTCTTTAGAAATAATTAGGGAATTACCAATAACTCTTATTTTAAGACCTTTTAATTTTGAAACCTTTGCTACCACCGCATATATCTCTGCATCTGAAGATTTATTAGAAGCTGCAGCAGTACCTTCCTTATTTTTAATTTTAATTGCTAGTTTATTTATTATAGTAACATCAAAATATATTTTAAGAGAAAATAATGAGTGATAATTTTTTTGAAATTAAAAACGTTGACTTTAAGATCGGAAATAAAGTTAAGGTAAAGAATGTTTCCTTTTCTATAGAAAAAGAAGGGGACATCATATGTTTATTGGGACCCTCAGGTATTGGCAAAACGACAATTTTGAGAACTATTGCAGGTTTGGAAAATATAAATAAAGGTTCAATCGCGCTCAAAGGAAAAACTTTGTCCTCAGAAAATATTAATATCGAACCAGAGAAAAGAAACATATCCTTAGCTTTTCAGGAAAACAGTTTATTTCCGCACTACACAGTTAAAAAGAATATATTATTAGGAGCTGAAAGAAATGAGATCAAAAAAGACAAATCAATAAATTTTGAGGAATTAATTAACTTATTAGATATTTCTCACATACTGAATAAATTTCCCCATGAAATAAGTGCTGGCGAAGCTCAAAGAGCTTCACTCGCAAGATCTCTTATAACTAAGCCTGAATTGTTACTTTTAGATGAACCATTGTCGAATGTAGATCAAAGTTTTAAAGAGGAGATACAAGAAAAGTTAAAAAAAATACTTAAAAATTCAAAGATAACAGCAATTATAGTTACCCATGATTCTTATGAAGCATTTTACTTGGGATCAAAATGTGGAATAATTTTAAATCAAGAGCTTAAACAATTTGATGATCCTTATAATGTTTACCATTTACCAAATTCTGTAGAGGTAGTTAATTTTTTAAATAGAGGAATTTTAATTCCTGCAGAAGTTACAAGCCCCAAAAGTCTTGAAAATAAAGATCTTGGAACAATCACTGGTAATTTTGTTAAACCATTCCCGATAGGATCTAGTGTAAAGCTTTTAATTCAACCAGAAGACTTACATCATGATGATACAAGCAATTTAAAATTTGAGGTGATCGATAGAAAATTTAGAGGTACTAACTTTATTTACACCCTCAAAACTCCCACTAACACTCTAATTCCTGTATTTGTTCACTCTCATCATATTCATCAACATGAAGTAGATGAAAAATTTGGCATAAAAAGACCAATTCATATTGATCATATAGTTTGCTTCTAATAAAAGCCTCTTTAATAAAATGAATGGTAAGTTAAAGATATTTTTAAAAGGCGTGATTGATGTAAGTCCCCTAATGATCCCTGTGGTGCCTTTTGGTTTAATATTTGGTGTTCTAGCTATTGATGTTGGATTTACACCTATGGAAACAATGGGTATGTCTTTAATTATATTTGGAGGAGCATCTCAAATAGTTCTTTTACAATTATTTTCAGGGGGCGCCTCTTCTTTGGTGATTATAAGCTCAGTAGGAGCCGTGAACTCAAGACACTTACTTTATGGGGCTGTTGTTTCTGAACATTTATCAGATTTAAAATTAATTTGGAAAATTATTATCTCGTATTTTTTAATTGACCAGGCATTTGCTAGATCAAATGAATACTTCAAAAAGAATAAAGATGAAAATAAATACTTTCATTTAGTTGGTGGTGGCGCAACTTGTTGGATAATATGGCAATCAACAACCTTTTTAGGAATTATACTAGGTGCTGCTATTCCAGAAAAACTTGGATTAAGTTTTGCAATTCCATTAACTTTTTTAGCATTACTAATTAACGACTTTAGAAAATTTGTAAATGTATTTGTAATAATTGTTTCAGGACTTGTTGCTACTCTTGGCTATAATATAATCCCATTTAAAGCTTATGTAATTGTTGCTGCATTAATTGGATTACTTTCAGCAATTATTTTAACGAAAATGATTAAAACAAATGAGTAATTGGGCTTTAATAATATATTGTGGACTAATCACTTATCTCACAAGATTTACTATGATTGCTTTAATTAAAAAAGAAATGTTTAATGATAGAATTAGAGAGATATTGTCTTTTGTACCGTCCGCGATATTTCCTGCAATCATTTTTCCAGCAATCTTCATAAATGATGCAGGACTATTTCAAATCCAGGATAATCCAAAGATAATCGCAGCTATAATTGCTGTGGTAATTGGGATTTTTTCAAGAAGTATCATTGCGACAATATTTTCAGGTCTAGCTTCTTATTGGTTTTTAATTTTTGTTGTATAAGATCGCTATGAAAAAACTTTTATTTATTATTATTTGTTTATTTTCAATAAACGCCAATGCAATAGAGAAAGAAACGACTTTTGATAAAAAATTATTCGATAAAGCACAATCCGAAGGTAAAGTTGTAATTGTAAGTTCTTGGATTAAATATTGTTCGTCTTGTGCAGGACAAATGAAAATTTTAAAAACCGCCAAAAAAGAAGGTGGATTATCAGATATTAAATTTGATAATATTGAATACTTCTCTTTTGACGTCACAAATGGAGAAATTGCTGAATTATTAAAAGTTCAGTTTCAAACTACACTTTTGATTTTTAAAGATAATAAAGAAATATATAGAAGCGTAGGTGAAACAACCAAAGATTTGCTATACGAAGCGATCAAATCTTCGATTAAAACCTAAATTCCTAATTTAAGATTACTCGTAACGTTATAATCAATTTTTTCTGGTTTCTTAAGGTCTAGATTATTCATAATTTCGATATATTCATCTACATTTCTGACTTGTAGCCTTGGGTTAGATCTTTTTTCTTTACCAATAGTGCTGACAGTTTCTCCCTTATAATCATGTGCAGGGTATAAAAGTGTATCATCAGGAAGTTTTAAGAGCCTATTAAAAATTGAGTTATATGCATCTGTAGAGCTACCATTTTGAAAATCAGTTCTGCCGGTACCATTGATAAGTAATGTGTCCCCAGAAAATAAATATTTATCCATTAAAAAGCAAAAACTATCAGAGGTATGTCCTGGAGTATAAATTGCTCTAAAATTAAGTTTATCTAACTTAATTATTTCATCATCTTTAACTTTTACTTCTACAGCATCAGTTGGGGTATGCTCACCCATAATAGTTACGCATTTTGTTTTGTCTCTTAATTTTCCCGCACCAGTTACATGGTCAGCATGTATGTGAGTATCTATCACCTTTACTAATTTTAGATTTAATTGATTGAGTATTTTTATATAGTCCTCAACATTTTCTAAAACAGGGTCTATGATCAAAGCCTCTCTTCCTTTTGCTGAGGCAATTATGTAAGTGTAGGTACTAGATTTTTTATCGAAAACTTGTTTAAAAATCATAAATAAATATTATCACATAAATATGGAATCCACTACATTTGACTGGCGTTGCCCAAAAACTTGGAAACAAAGTGCTAAAAATACTGCATGGTGTTTGCTGGGTTGTGCTATCGGAGATTTTGGTACGATTTTATATTTTCAATTAACAAAAATACCATTTCCAGTATTAGGGATAATGATTTTAGCAATTATTAATGGTTTAATCACTAGTATAATTCTTGAGACAATAATTTTGATTAAGCAAAATTTTAGTTTTAGTAATGCGCTCAGAACAGCACTTGGTATGAGTTTTATTTCAATGATAAGCATGGAAGTTGCAATGAATTTAACAGATTATCTTTTAACAGGTGGTGCAATATTAACTTGGTGGGTTGTGCCATTAATGCTTATAGTTGGATTTCTAACACCTTGGCCATATAATTATTGGAGACTTAAAAAATTTGGTGTTGCTTGCCATTAATCAAAAAATACAAATTAAGTTGATTAAATGCAAAAATCTTCAATATCTTACATCTTAAAATTATCTATTCCTATTTTCTTTGCAAATTTAGCAATTCCATTGGTTGCAATTATTGATACAGCTCTAATGGGAAATCTTGGAAATCTTTCTTATTTAACAGCAACATCGGTTGCAGCAAATTTATTCTCTATGTTGTTTTGGAGTTTTGGCTTTTTAAGAATGGGAACTGTGGGTATGGTTTCACAAGCTTTTGGGCAAAACAGTTATCTAGAAATTTTAAATATAGTTTTAAGAAATTTATTCTTTGTATTGATAGTATCAGCTCTAATTTTTGTATCTCAAACGTTTATTCTAAATTTAAGCTTAAAAATATTTAATTTATCTGAGTTAACAAAAGAATTTTACATTCAGTATTTTAACATAAGAATTTACTCAGCTCCTGGTGAGTTAACTTTGTATATTATTACAGGCTTATTTGTCGGTTTACAAAAAACTAAAATTTCTAGTTTAGTGGTAGGTTTTTTTTCTATTCTAAATATATTTTTAAGTGTTGTTTTAGTTACAAAATTTGATTTAAATATTAAAGGAGTTGCATATGGCACTTTGTTTTCTGCATTAATTACATCTCTAATATTTTTGATTTATACTTTTAATTATCTAAATAAATTTACTATTATTAAAATCGATGTATTAAATTTATTTAATCTAAAAAAGATGAAAGATATTTTTAATATAAATTTTGATATCTTTATTAGAACCATTTTATTAACATTTTCCTTTTTATGGTTTACTTATTTAGGAACTCAAATAGGAGAAGATTATGTTGCAGTTAATGCCATTTTAATAAATTTAGTTTTCTTATCAGCATTTATTTTAGATGCTTATGCGTTTTCTACTGAAGGAATGGTTGGGTTCTCTCTTGGAAAAAAAGATTTAAAACTTTTTAAAACAATTATTAAAAATTCTTTTTTACTAAGTTCGATAACAGGTCTGTTTATTTCAATTATTTATTTTTTTATTAATGAACATGTAATTAATTTAATGTCTGATATTGAAAATATCAGAAAGTTAAGTTCATCTTATGTAATTTGGTTAATCTTATTACCATTTATTGCATCGTTCTGTTATCAATTTGATGGTATTTTTATTGGATCTTCTCAAACAAAAGAGTTGAGAAATGCGATGATTTTTTCAGTGTTTTGTTATTTATTAATCTCAATAACTTTAACCAAGTATTTATTTAATACAGGAGTTTGGATTTCACTCTGTTTATTTATGATTTTAAGAGGATTATCATTATTTTATTATTTAGATAAAATTTATCAAAGATTTGACTCTAAGTTTAGGATTTAAATAACTATGGTAAAAAAAAATGTTAGAAATTGGGATAATAAAACTTGGTTATCTTCACAAAAATATATTAATGCATTTAACACTTTTTTATTAAAAAATTTTAATCTAAATTCTAACTCAAAAATTTTAGATATCGGCTGTGGTCGGGGCAAGATTTTAGGTGCTTTAAACTCAAAGTTTAAGTTTAAAATAAAACCGCTAGGTATAGATATTATTAATCATAAAGATAGAGATAAAAGAATAAATTTCAAAAAAATTAGTGCTTTAGATTATTCCTCAGTTAGTAATCAAAAATTTGATTTAATTTTGATAAAACAAACAATTCATTTAATGAAATTCATAGAAATTAAAAAATTATTAAGATTTTTAAAAAAAAGATTAAATGCAAAAGGCAAAATTTTAATTTTTACTCTTGAAACAAATAAAAATGAAATTCCAACCTTTAAATTAATGAAACATAAACTAGAACAATCTCTTAAAAGAGATAAGGAGATATTAAAGATTGTTACCAAGCTGTATTCTTATAGGACTAAAAAAAATTTTTTTTTTGATGTAAAAGTTCATAAAAAAGAATATATAAAAATGATCAAAAATAAATACATCTCTACCTTAGTAAATTTTTCGAGAGAACAAATTGATCTTGGAGTTCAAGAAATTGAGTTGAAATATAAAAATATTATAAGATTTAAAGACAAATTAATCTGTATTATTTTATAAAATTCTTTTTAGTAAATTTTCTTTAAATAAAATTTTATGAATTATAACTGCAAAAATATGTAACGATATAAGAGCTATTAATGTATAATTCCCAACAATATGAATTTCATAAAAGATTTCTGCTAATTCAAAATTATCTTTAATTTCAATATTAAAAAAAAACATATCAAGCTCTTCTCCATTGAATAATTTTTTCAAAGCACCAGATATAGTTATTACTAAAATTGAAACATATAAAAAAATGTGATTTAGTTTTGCAATAATCTTTTGTCCAGGAAAAAGACTATTTTGTAGTCGAGGTGTTGGATTTAATGTTTTGTATAAAAGTCTAAATAAAATTAGATAAAATATACTTAAACCAAGAGTTACATGGATACTTTCAACAGTTAACCTCTTATCACCAAAATCCATATCAACTAAATAGAAACCTAGGGGAATTTGAATTATCAAGACTGCGGCACTTAACCAATGAAAAACTTTGGAAATGAAGCCGTATTCTGTTAAGCTATTTGTTAGTCTCATATGTTATTAAAATATAATATTATTATATTAAAGTATATTTTCTTTATTTCATTTTTTGTTATTTTGTCACTTCCAGTAAAATCTGAACTTGATCTTTCAGTTGAGGAGATAATTAAGGGAAGAAAAGCGCTTTTTAGCAAAAATTATAGTACTGCAAAAAGGGTGCAAGCCTTAGCAAGTAAAGATGAATTTGAAAAAGCGAAAACTTTAATGATTGAGATGAGCGAAAATTACAAAACACTAATTGAATATTTTCCTGAAAATACTAAAGAAGGATTTAAAACAGAGGCTCTCCCAATTATTTGGGAAAATAAAGACGAGTTCAATGCTCTGATGACTAAATCTTCAAATGATATGATACAACTTACGAAAATAATTGAAACTTCGGATGATGTTAGAAGTACTTTAGGTAAATTTATGTGGGCGAATTGTAAGGCTTGTCATAGCAAGTTTAGAGCACCACATTAAATCTTTTTTGTCAGAGGTTCGCTCTTTTAGCTCTTTCACCAAAAGAGCTCCTCTATATCGCCTTTTTGGCTTTTAAATCCAAGTGGATTTTCATCTTATATTGTTTTTTTGATATGTAGCTACCCAGCTAAGTGTCAGGTGGCTTTTGATTCATTTGAATAACCTCCTTAGCAAAAAACTAAGTTTTAAGTAGGTTGTATTCAAGAATTATATTTAATTAAAATTAAAATAAAATGTTTGAATACAACCTGATATTTTTATAATATTCGCGCATCAAAAAAAACATCACTTATAAATAGAAATTTTAAATTTGCTTTAGACAGAAATATAGATAATCTTTAAATATGAAATACGTAACTGGATTAATTAATTTAATTTTTAGCTTAGTAATTTCTACAATAATTATTTACGCTATAAATATTGTTGCTGGTTTTGCTGGCGCAGATTATTCCTTCACAAACGGTGAAGTTTTTGTAATTTGGATTTTAATGGCAATTTTAGTTAACAATTGTTTTAAAAAATAATATTTCTTAAATGAAAAATCCTGTAAAAACTGACGAAGTTATTTTTAATTTTTTTAAACAGATCTGTGATGAAAAAGATGACAAAAAGTGTGTAGAGTTAGGGAATAATTGGATAAAAGCCATGGAAACTAATTTGACAAAAATGGAGTCAAATTTAGATGAGCAAGATAAAATCAAGCATAAAAATGATATAAAAAATAACCGAGATCACTTAGATAGCCTTAAAGGCAAAAGCTCAACAGAATGGAGGGAGTATGCAACTAAGTGTATGATTGAAATAATGGATAACAAAGTATAATTATAACTTTAAGGGGTGTCTGAATAGACTGAGAATAAACCCTTTGAACCTGTCCGGTAATTCAGAAAGGGAGAATAATGGAAAAAACATATCTTTTAACACAATCCACATCTTTAATATTAGTTATAACTAGTAGTCTAATATTTGTAATTTTGGGTCTATATAATTCAAATAAATATCAAGGATTAAATAACTATCTTACAGCTAATAGAAATATAGGTGTTTTCTCATTAACTACTAGTTTAACTGCATCTGCTTTAGGAGCTTGGATTTTGTTTGGACCAGCTTCAGCAGCAACTTGGGGAGGTATAGGCGCTGTTATAGGATACTCTTTGGGAACTGCTTTTCCCATGTTTTTTTTAATATATCTTGGAAAAAAAATTAGAAAAGAACTTCCTCGAGGATCTTCATTAATAGAGTTTATGAGAAAAAAGTTTGAAAAAAGTTTATTCAAACTTATTTTGTTATTAACAATATTTTATATGTTTATTTTTTTATGCGCAGAGGTTACTGCGGTAGCAGTTTTGATTAATTATATTTCTGGAACAGAACTTTGGGTAACAGCATTGATTGTATTGATATCTACACTTGTCTACACCTTATATGGAGGATTAAGAGCATCGATATTCACAGATAATATTCAAATGATAGTTATTGGAATTTTATTATTGATCTCTTTAATATATATTAACATTTTCACAGGATCTGACTTTTCAATAGACTTTGTAAAAGAAAAAAATCCTCAGCTTTTAAGTTTATCGTATGTTCCTAGTTATACAGCAGGTTTGACTTTTTTTATTGCCGTTGCTGCAACAAATCTATTCCATCAAGGTAATTGGCAGAGAGTGTATGCAGCAAAAAATTTTGAAACTTTAAAAAAAAGTTTAGTAATTTCATTTTTTATTATCGTACCGATAGTTTTTTTTATGGGTTTTACAGGAATGGTCGCCTTTTCATTAGACCCAACTATTCGCCCTGATCTTGGATTTTTCACATTACTTTTAAAAGAACAGACAAAATTTTTATCTTTTTTTGTGATTGTACTAGGTTTAGCGCTTACTATTTCCACCGTTGATACCTTAGTAAATGCAATATCAAGCCTTATTGTAGTTGATGGAAATGCAGCTTTTAATCTAGATAAAAAGAAAAGTCTAAATTTTTCAAAATATATAATATTATTTTTATCTCTTATATCTTTTATTATTGCATCAAAAGGATTTGATATATTATACCTTTTTTTATTGGCTGACTTATTTTGTTGTGCATTTGTCTTAACGGTCTTCTATAGTTTTTATAATAAGCACATAAATGAAAAAACTGCTTATGTTTCAATTTTTGCTGGATTAATTGGGGGATTTTTGATGTTTCCAGCTCCTGATTTTTCAAAAAGTATATTAGTTGGTGTTATATTTTCTAAAGAATTATTTGCACCTATTGTGTCACAGTCTTTGTTATTTTTATCTTTTATAATTGCAACTTTTTTACCATTCTTAGTTCTTAAAGCTAAAAGCTTTTAATATACAAGATTGTATTAAGTGAATTAATAGTTATATATCTGGCTTCATGCTAGACAATCAAATTGCGATTAATAATCTCTCGAAAGTTTATAAAAATGGTTTAACTGCCTTAAAAAATATTAATCTCTATATAAAAAAAGGTGAGATTTTTGCAATGCTAGGTCCAAATGGAGCTGGTAAAACTACTTTGATTAATATTATTTGTGGTATTGTAAAACCTACCAGTGGTAAAATCGCTGTAGAAGGTTTCGATATTATTGATGATTATAGAGAAACAAGATCTAGAATTGGTTTAGTTCCTCAAGAATTAACTTTAGAGCAATTTGAAACAGTTTTTAACAATGTATCTTATTCAAGAGGTTTGTATGGAAAAAAACCAGATCCTGCCCATATTGAAAAAGTTTTAAAACAGTTAAGTTTATGGGATAAAAAGGATCGAATACTCCGTCAGTTATCAGGAGGAATGAAAAGGAGAGTTTTGATTGCTAAAGCTTTGTCTCATGAACCTCAAATATTATTTTTAGATGAACCGACAGCAGGTGTAGATGTAGAATTAAGACAGGAAATGTGGAAGGTGGTCGAGAATTTACGAGAGACAGGAGTGACAGTTATTTTAACCACTCATTACATTGAGGAAGCAGAAGCTATAGCTGATAGAGTTGGTGTTATAAATCAAGGTGAAATCATCGTCGTTGAGGAAAAAAAAGAATTGTTAAAAAAGATGGGGCAAAAAACTTTAACTATTGAATTACAAGATGAAATTATAAAAATACCTGAGTCTCTAAATAAATATAGTCTAAATTTTGGTGTTAACAAAATGTCATTAATTTACACTTACAATCTTCACGAAAAGCAAACTGGTATAACAAATTTATTACAAGATATTAAAGATACTGGCTTGAAGCTCAGAGACCTTAAAACTGAACAAAGTAATCTTGAAAAAATATTCGTATCATTAGTTAGGGAGAACAATGAAATTTAATTTTCAAGCGTTGAAAGCAATTTATTTACATGAAATGGATCGGTTTAGAAGAACCTTAACTCAATCACTATTATCACCTGTTTTATCTACATCATTATATTTTATTGTTTTTGGTTCAGTAATTGGAGGATATGTTCAAAAAATCGATGGTATAAGTTATGGATCATATATTGTTCCTGGTTTATTGATGTTAACTTTACTAACACAATCAATCAGTAATACATCTTTTGGAATTTTTTTTCCTAAATTTAATGGAACAATTTATGAAATTTTAGCTGCACCTATTTCTACCTTTGAAGTAGTTTTGGCTTTCGTGGGAGCTGGAGCAACTAAAACATTAATTGTAGGTGTAATGATATTTATAACATCGATGTTTTTTGTTGATGTTGAAGTTAAGCATCCATTATTAATGATTTTTTTGTTAGTTCTAGTTTCATTTACTTTTGCATTATTTGGATTTTTAATTGGTTTGATGAGCACAAATTTTGAACAAATGTCTATCATACCCTCTTTGGTGATTACACCGATGGTCTTCTTAGGCGGAAGTTTATATTCGTTAGATATGTTGCCAGAATTCTGGCAAATGGTTACATATTTTAATCCTGTAGTCTATTTAATTAATGGATTACGATTTTCATTTTACGGTGTTTCAGATTTTAATATTTGGATTAGTATTGGGACAATGATTTCGTTTTTGGTGATTTGTGTGATGGTCGTAACAATACTTTTGAAAAAAGGTTACAACATTAAGTCATAAATAATTACTTTATCTTTGGTTTAATCGAACCACTTTACGATGTTGACTACCTTTATAACTAGCAAGTGGTCTAATAAGTTTATTTGCAGCGTGTTGTTCGATAATATGAGCTGACCAACCAGTTATTCTTGATATCACAAAAATGGGTGTAAAAAAATCAGTATCGAAACCCATCAAATGGTAAGTAGGTCCAGTCGGATAATCAACGTTGGGGTAAATGTTTTTCCTGTCGATCATCACTTTTTCAACTATGTCGTAAATTTTTTCAAATTTTTTATCTTTTTTAATTTTTGCTACTTTGCCAAAATACTCTCTCATAGTTGGCACTCTTGAGTCTCCACTTTTGTAAACTCTATGGCCAAATCCCATAACAACATCTTTATTATCAAGTGCTTTATTAATCCATTTAAGTGCATTTTCTGGCTTTTTAATTTTATTCATCATATGCATCACCTCTTCATTTGCACCGCCGTGTAACGGACCTTTTAAACTTGCAATTGCCCCAGTGATTGCACCATGAATATCTGACAAACTGCTGGTAATTGTTCTTGCTGTAAAAGTTGAGACATTAAAACTATGTTCAGCATAAAGAATTAAAGATACATCAAAAGCTTTTACAATATCTTTATTAGGCACTTTACCAAAACACATATGAAAAAAATTCTCCGAAAAGGATAAATTACTTTTTGGAGGAATAATTTTTTTACCTTTTCTTGATCTATAAAAAGCTGCAAGAGCGACAGGCATTTTTGCGAAAATTCGCATCACTTTCCGCATGTTAGCTTTTGGTGAGTTGTCTTTTGTCTCTTTATCCTCAAGCCCCATAATACTCACAGCTGTTCTTGCAACATCCATGGGATGAGCTTTTTTTGGAAATTTTTTGATATCTTCAAGTAAAGTTTTAGATAATTTCCTCTCTTTTCTCTCTTGCTTTTCAAATTTTCTTAATTGTTTTTTATTTGGAAGCTCTCCATTTAGAATTAGATATGCTACTTCTTCAAATTTACATTTAGCACACAAATCTTGAGCAGCGTATCCTCTATAAGTGAGAGAATTAATTTCAGGCATGACTTTTGAAACTTCTGTTTCATCGACTACAATTCCAAGTAGACCTTTTTTTATATCATCACTCATTATTCATGTCCTTCAGTACTAAAATTATATATTTTTTCGTCTAAACTATTATATTTTTCGTAGTCAACAAGCTCATATAATCTTTTTCTTGTTTGCATTTTATCAATAATATTATTTTGATGTCCATTTGCATAAATGTCTCTCAACCCATCCTCAACATTTTTCATAGCCAACCGTTGAGTGGTAACAGGATAAATCACTATGTTGTAACCTAATTGCTCTAATTCTTTATAATTAAATAATTTTGATTTACCGAATTCAGTCATATTCGCCAATAAGTAGCAAGACAATTCTTTTCTAACTTTCTCAAAATCTTTTTCATCACTTAATGCTTCTGGAAAAACTATTTCGGCTCCAGCATCGATGTATGCTTTACATCTCTCTATCATCTTATCGATCCCCTCAACACTTTTTGCATCTGATCTTGCAATGATTTTAAAATTTTTGTCTTTTTTTGCAGAAACACATTCTTTAATTTTTTTAACCATTGCATCAGTCGAAATTAATTCTTTATTATCAAGATGACCACATCTTTTCCTTTCAATTTGATCCTCTAAATGTACAGCTGAAATCCCAAATTGCTCAAAAGTTTCAATAGTTTCTTTACAAGATCTAAAACCTGTATCAATGTCAACGATTGTAGGTAAATTTGTAACTCTTGAAATTAAATATGATCTAGTACTGACATCTTGTAATGTGGTTAATCCAATATCTGGAAAACCAAGATCATTAGCCATCACACCGCCAGAGACATAAACCGCATCATAGCCTATTTCTTCAATTAATTTAGCAGTCAGAGGGTTATATGCTCCAGGAACTCTTAAAATTTTATTAGATTTAAGTTTATCATCCAAATCCATTCTTTTTTGTGGAGGCTCTTTTTCAACAAAATGCATTAGAAAATACCTTTCTTTAGATTTTTTTTAATTTTATTTCTTTTTATCTCAATATTGAGCTTATCTAGTTGTCCAGATTTTAATTTTTTTAAGTTTTGAACAGTTTTTAAAAACCTATCACTCTCTTTTTTATCAATAATATTCTCAGTTAAAGTTAAAAATTTGTTTATATAGTTCAGTCTTTTAAATGGTCGAGATCCATAGGGATGTGCATCCGCTCTATCTTGTTGCTCTGATATTTTTTTTCCATTTTTTAGAGTAATAACAACTTTAGCACCGAATGACTTTTTTTTAGGGTTTGGATTGTGGTACTTTTTAGTCCATTTTTTATCCTCGTGAGTTTTAATTGATCTCCAAATTTTCAAGGTACTTTTCCTTTTCGCCCTAGCTTTCGTATAAGACTTTATATGATGCCAATCACCATCCTCTAAAGCGACAGCAAATATGTACATAATTGAGTGATCTAAAGTTTCTCTGCTTGCATTTGGATCCATTTTTTGAGGATCATTTGCGCCTGTTCCAATAACGTAATGGGTATGATGACTTGTATAAATATCTATTTTTTTAATTTGACTTAAATTATCTATTTTTTTTCTTAGTTTCTTTGCTAAATCTATTAAAGCTTGAGATTGATATTCAGCCGAATATTCTTTTGTATACGTTTCTAATATTGCTTTTTTGGTTTCACCTTTTTTAGGCAAAGGGACTTTGTACAAAGCTTTTTTTCCATCTAAAATTCTTGCTATTACACTGTCTTCACCTTCATAAATTGGACTTGGGGCTCCTTCACCTCGCATGACTCTATCTACAGCTTCTATCGCAAGTTTTCCTGCATGAGCAGGAGCATAAGCTTTCCAACTTGATATTTCTCCCTTTCTTGATTGTCTGGTAGAAATAGTTGTGTGCAACGCTTGCTGTATAGCTTGATAAATAGTTTCAATGTTTAATTTAAGCATTGTTCCTAATCCAGCAGCAACACTTGGACCTAAATGGGCAATGTGATCAACTTTATGCTTATGCAAACAAATTCCTTTTACTAAATTTACTTGAACTTCATATGCAGTGATGATTCCTTTTAAAAGATCTAAACCACTTTTTTTATTTTGTTGAGCCACGCTTATAAGTGGAGGTATATTATCTCCAGGATGAC
The DNA here is from genome assembly GCA_902524535.1 of uncultured Pelagibacteraceae bacterium. Classification (GTDB taxonomy): domain Bacteria; phylum Pseudomonadota; class Alphaproteobacteria; order Pelagibacterales; family Pelagibacteraceae; genus Pelagibacter. The sequence goes on along the minus strand of CABZDR010000002.1, from coordinate 100,505 downwards.
TATAGTCAGCTGCTAAAAAAGTATCATGAAAATCTAATTCTCTTACTGCTGTACCGTTTGACCATGCTGCCCATTCACAATCAAACTTTAGCTTACTATTTACTCCAAATAATGTGGCTCCATTTTTTCTAGAATGTTTTAAGGCCATCTCTCTAGACGAAATTACTGGTCCTCTATTTAATGATGCTATCGCTACAGATGCATTATCAATTATTCTATTAATAACCATTTCAATACAATCTTTGTTAAGTTTTACGTTATCGCTTGCTATTTCAGCTAATTTCCAGGCGAGCTGTTTTTTTTTCGGTAGATGGATTTTGGATGGATAAACTTTAACATTATGAACTATCAAAAAAACTCCTTATTTACGATTTAGTTTTTAATAGTTAAAAAAAAATAATCAATCTTAAAGATATTTTGATACAATTTTTTCAATACCTACAAAGTCTTTTATTAAGTGATTGTGATAAATTTCTGTTATTTTTTTTTCTGTATATCCGTCTTCTAGTAGAATAACTGGTATTCCAGCGTCTTTAGCAGCATTGGCGTCTGTCTCACTATCACCAATCATCAGGCTTTTTTTTATATCTCCATTTAATATCTCTATAACTGAGGTTAGGTGTCTTGGATCTGGTTTACAATAATCGAAAGTGTTGTGTCCAGCAACATACTCAAAAAAGTCATAAATGCCAATTTTTTTTAATAGATCAACTGCTAGATGCTCTTGTTTATTTGTACAAACAGCCATAGATATATTTTTTTCTTTGGCCCAAATTAAAAAATCTTTAACACCATTAATTAATGTACTTTCATTGACAATATTTTTACCGTAAAAGTCTACAAAATCTTTAACCATTTCTTCTTTAACATTTTTATCCTGAACTTTGCCAAATTCTTTTTTAGCTTGTCCCCAAATAGATCTACCAAGCATAGCGCCCGCACCTTGACCAACTAAATTTCTTATTTCCTCTGTAGATTTTGTAGGGTATCCAAATTTTTTCATGACATGATTATGAGCACGCATTAAATCTGGTGCTGTATCCACTAAGGTACCATCTAAATCAAAAAGAATTGTATATTGTTGGCTCATAATCAAAAGTATTTTTAAGAAATAATTTGTGAATTAAGAAAAATATATACTTAATATAAAGAATTTCCTAGATGAAACAAATAAATTCACAAAAGCTACAAGATAAACTTAGAAAAAAGTTTTTGAAATCAGGTGTTGAAATGTCAGGACCTGACACTATTTTTTTTTCGGATGATACAAAAATTGGAAAAAGTGTAATTATTGAGCCTTATGTTGTGATTGGGTCAAAAGTTAAAATTGGTAATAATGTTGTTATTAAATCTTTTTCACATCTTGAAAATTGTAAAATTGAGAACAGTGTTGAGATTGGTCCTTATGCACGAATAAGACCTGGCACAACTTTAAAAAAAGGATCTAGAGTTGGTAATTTTGTTGAAATAAAAAAATCTACACTAGGAATAAAATCTAAGGTAAATCATTTATCATATATCGGCGATAGCACTATAGGTAAGTCAGTTAATGTTGGAGCCGGAACTATTACATGTAATTATGATGGAACAAAAAAAAATAAAACAATAATTAAGGATAGTGCTTTTATTGGTTCTAATTCATCATTGGTTGCTCCAATTATAATAGGTGAAAAAAGTGTTGTTGGTGCAGGCTCAGTCATAACAAAAAATGTAAAAAAAAAGACACTAGCTCTAACAAGAACCTTACAATCAGAGATTAAAAATTATAGAAGAAAGAAAAAATAAATATGTGTGGAATTATTGGCATCAATAGCAATAAATCGGTTTCTGCCTCAATTATTAATTCTCTTAAAAAGTTGGAATATAGGGGCTATGACTCAGCAGGTATCGCAACTCTTCATGCTGGATCTATTAATGAGGTAAAATCAGAAGGCAGAGTTGACAATCTTGAAAAAAATTCAGTGGTTCAAAATATGGTAGGTACGATCGGGATCGGTCACGTAAGATGGGCAACACATGGTCTACCTAATAGTATAAATGCTCATCCTCACTCTTCTCAAAACGTTTCAGTTGTTCATAATGGTATAATTGAAAATTCTACGTTGTTAAAAAAATTTTTGGTAAGTAAGGGCCATAAATTTAAATCACAAACAGATACTGAAGTAATAGTTCATTTAATTACAGAGAATTTAAAGACTGAAAATATTATTAACTCAATTACAAAAACTTTAAAATCTCTTCATGGCAGTTTTGCTTTAGGAATTATATTTAAAGATCAACCAGATTTAATTATTGGAGCTAGAAGGGGATCACCTTTGGCCGTGGGTTACGGTCCAAATGAAAATTATCTAGGTTCAGATTCTTATGCTCTTAAATCAATGACTAATAAAATAACTTACTTAAGTGATGGAGAATTTTGTGTAATTAAAAAAGATCATGTAGAATTTTTTAATGAAGATGGAATAAAAATTAATAAAAAAGTTTTAGAATTGTCATCGGAGGAGGAAAAACATGACAAAGGTGATTATAAGCATTTCATGGCAAAAGAGATTGAGGAACAACCAACTACTCTCAAAAATGGAATTAAGGAGTACGTAGATGCATCAAATAATGATATTAATATCTTTAACTTTCCCTGGAAAACAAATGAAATTTCATCAATTACATTAATAGGTTGTGGTACAGCTTATCATTCATGCATGATGGCAAAGTATTGGTTTGAGGAGCTAACGACTTTAAATGTTAATGTAGATATAGCCTCAGAGTTTAGATATAGAAAAAATAGATTTAAAAAAGATACTCTATACGTATTTGTCTCTCAATCAGGTGAAACAGCTGATACTTATGCGGCCTTAAGCTTATGTAAATCTAAGGAAATGAAAACATGTTCAGTCGTGAATGTTATTGAAAGCTCAATTGCAAGAGATTCGGAATTTGTAATGCCAATTCATTGTGGCACTGAAATTGGTGTTGCTTCGACTAAAGCTTTTTTAGGACAAATTTTGATACTATATATATTAGCCTTAAAGCTTGGTTTATTGAGAAAGGATCTCAAGAGAGAATTATTCAACAAAAAACTCAAAGATTTAAAAGAGTTGCCTGATTTAGTCCAACAGACTTTATCAATTGATAATAAAATTCAAACAATATCCAAAACTTTTAATGACGCAAAAGGATCAATGTTTTTAGGTAGAGGCTTTTCTTATCCGATTGCACTTGAAGGGGCATTGAAGCTTAAAGAATTATCATACATTCATGCAGAAGGTTATCCTGCAGGTGAAATGAAACATGGACCGCTAGCACTCATCGAGGAGGGTATGCCAGTAGTTGTTCTAGCCCCTAGGGATGATTACTATAAAAAAACTATTTCTAACATGCAGGAAGTAATTGCTAGAGGTGCGAAAGTCTTACTAATTACAAATAAGAGTAAGGATGAAATTATTTCAGAAAATATTTGGGAAACGATTGAGGTTGAAACTACAGGTGCAGATCTTTTACCTTTTCTTTTAACAGTGCCTTTACAAAAACTTGCTTATTATTCTGCATTAAAAAAAGGTTATGATATAGATAAGCCTAGAAATTTAGCCAAATCTGTAACCGTTGAATAATATAAAAACTCTGCTACAACAATCATGAGTTGAATATGAAAAACTGGAAAGTTAATAGCTGGAGAAAGTTTCCTGTCAAACACATACCTACGTATGATGACGAGAAGGAATTAAATACTGTTTTAAATAAACTTAAAACTTTTCCTCCTCTTGTATTTGCAGGCGAAACGAGACACCTAAAAGAACAATTAGCCAAAGTTGTTGATGGTAAAGCATTCCTTCTACAAGGAGGAGACTGTGCTGAAAGTTTTGCAGAGTTTCATCCGGATAATATTAGAGATACTTTTAAAGTTATCCTTCAAATGTCTTTAATATTAACTTATTCAGCATCACTACCAGTTGTTAAACTTGGAAGAATTGCTGGACAATTTTCAAAACCTAGAAGTGCGCCCACAGAAAAACAAGGTGATAAAGAATTACCAAGTTATTTAGGAGATAACATTAACGCAATCGATTTTAATGAAAAAGCCAGAAGACCAGATCCAAAAAGAATGTTTAAAGCTTATTCTCAATCAGCATCTACACTTAACTTATTAAGAGCATTTTCAAAAGGTGGATTTGCAGATCTAAATAAAGTTCATTTATGGAATTTAGATTATATTAAAAAAAGCCCCCAGGCTAAAAAGTTTAAGGACTTAGAGGATAAAATTGCTGATGCTCTAGCTTTTATGGAAGCTTGTGGAATAACTTCAGACTTCAATAATAGATTATACACAGTTAATTTTTGGACTTCACATGAAGCCTTGCACCTACCTTTTGAGGAAAGCATGACTAGAGTAGACTCAACCACTGGAGAATATCATGATACGTCGGCTCACTTCGTTTGGATTGGTGATAGAACAAGACAACTTGATGGGGGTCATGTTGAATTTTGTAAAGGTATTGAAAACCCGATAGGAATTAAATGTGGTCCAACATCTAAACCAGATGAAATTGCAAAAATTTGCGAAGTTTTAAATCCGAAAAATGAAAAAGGTAAAATAACTTTAATTTCCCGATTCGGTCATCAGAATGTAGAGAAGTTTTTACCAAAATTAATTAGAGGTATAAAAAAAGAGGGTTTAAATGTTATTTGGTCTTGCGATCCTATGCATGGTAACACTATTGTATCAACCACTGGTTTTAAAACTAGACCATTTAATAATGTTGTTGCAGAAGTTAAAAACGTTTTTGGTATACACCAATCAGAGGGAACATATGCTGGTGGATTACATGTAGAAATGACTGGACAAGATGTGACTGAATGCACAGGTGGAGCAAGAAAAATATCTGATGCAGATTTATCAAGTAGATATCATACTCATTGTGATCCAAGACTTAATTCAGACCAAGCACTAGAAATGGCTTTTTTAATTTCAGATGAAATTAAGAAAAACTCTAATTACGCAAAAAACATTATTAAAGCAGCTTCTTAAAAGCTTATTTAATTGAATTGGCTTATTAAGTATGACTATTAATTCTATACAATATTAATTAAAAGTGACTATATCTTAAAAATGACTAAAAAACTAAAAATTGCACTAGCACAATTAAATCCTTTAGTGGGTGATGTTACTGGTAATGTAAATAAATTAATAACTATCAGATCAAAATTAGATAGTGATGTCGATTTATTAGTTGCACCAGAACTTTATGTTTCTGGATACCCTATAGATGATTTAGTTTTAAGAGAGGATTTTTTAAATTTAGTTGAAAGTGAAATAAAAAGACTTGTAGAAATTACAAAAGATAGAAAATCAGCATTGATATTTGGGGCACCCAGAAAAGACAAGATATCAATAAAAAATTCAGTTTATGTTGTCGAAAACGGTAGAATAGTTGCAATTAAAGATAAATTTGAACTTCCAAATACTGGAGTTTTTGACGAACAAAGAATATTCACTCAAGGTAAATTGGAGGATTGTGCGGACATAAAAAATATTAAGTTCGGATTACCAATTTGTGAAGATATTTGGGAAAAAAAAGTTCTCGAAAAACTATCAAAATCTGGAGCAGAGATTATTATTGCAATAAATGCATCGCCATTTACCATTACTAAGAGTTTTGAAAGAGAGCGTATAGCTTTATCGCGAGTAAAAGAAACTGAACTTCCACTAATTTACCTTAATAGAACAGGCGGACAAGATGAGCTAATATTTGATGGTTCATCTTTTGCTTTAAATCATGATGGAAATAAATTTTTTTGTTCCTCAGAGTTTAAAGAGGAAGTTTCATTTATAAATTTTGAAAAACAAAATGAAAAATGGGTTGGTAGTGGAAATCTAAATAAAAATACCTCTGATATAGAAAGACTGTATAAAGCTCTAGTTCTTGGATTAAGGGATTATGTTAATAATAATAAATTTTCTGGTGTTGTTTTAGGTTTATCTGGTGGAATTGACTCTGCTCTTGTTGCAGCAATAGCAACTGATGCTTTTGGACCTGAAAAAGTGCAAGCTATTATGCTTCCAAGCCCTTTTACAGGAAAAGAGAGTTTAAATGACGCAAATGATACTGCTAATTTTTTGAAAATTAAATTTTCTAATATAGAAATAAATGAAGCCATGAAAATTATTGATAAAACTTTAGGAAAATTTAATGGGAAAAATTTTTCACCTGGTGTTACAGAGGAAAATATTCAATCAAGGTTAAGAGGATTATTGCTTATGGCCCTGTCAAACAGATATGGTTACATGGTACTTGCAACTGGGAATAAATCCGAGTATGCCGTTGGGTATTCAACATTGTATGGTGATATGTGTGGAGGTTTTGCCCCTATCAAAGATGTATGGAAAACAGATGTTTTTAAGTTATGTAAGTGGAGAAATGAAAATTTTTCTGAGTTATTTAAAGGACCTAAAGGAAAAGTTATTCCTAATAATATAATTACTAAGGCTCCGACAGCTGAATTAAAAGAAAACCAAAAAGATACTGATAACTTGCCAGAGTATGAAATCTTAGATGAAATTTTAAAAGGTTTAGTAGAAAGAGAAATTTCAGTAGAAAAGATTATATCAAAAGGTTTTGAAAGAAAAATTGTTGAAAAAACAGCTCAATTATTAGCTAGATCTGAATATAAAAGGTTTCAAGCAGCACCTGGACCAAAGGTAACATCAAAAGCTTTCGGTAGAGATAGAAGATTTCCGCTTACAAGTGGATTTAGAAATTGGAACTAAATGAATCAAGATATATTCTTATCTAATAGTTTAGGAAATAAAAAAGAAAAATTTAATCCGATTGATCCAAAAAATATTGGAATGTATGTTTGTGGTCCTACAGTTTATGATGATCCACATATTGGAAATGCAAGACCTTTAATAGTTTTTGATATTTTATTTAAAGTATTAAAATGCAAGTACGGACATAAATCTGTTACCTACGTGCGTAATATTACAGATATTGACGATAAAATTATCAAGTCATCTGAAGAAAAAAAAATTTCTATAACTGAATTGACTACTAATGTTACAAAAAAGTTTCATGAGGATTGTAATTATTTAAATTGTGAACCTCCAACTTATGAACCTAAGGCTACAGAAAATATCGAATTAATGATTGATATGATAAATGAATTAATCAAAGGTCAATTTGCCTATGAAAATGAAAAACATGTATATTTTAAGGTGAAAAAATTTGAGGATTATGGGAAGCTATCAAATAAAAATATTGATGATTTGATTGCAGGCTCAAGAATCGAACCATCAGATAAAAAGCAAAGTCCAGAGGACTTTGTATTATGGAAACCATCTATAAATAATGAGCCTTCATGGGATTCGCCCTGGGGCAAGGGAAGACCGGGTTGGCATTTAGAATGTTCAGCAATGTCAAAAAAATATCTTGGAAATACATTTGACATTCATGGTGGGGGTAGAGACTTAATATTTCCACATCATGAAAATGAGATAGCACAGTCGGTTTGCGCCAATAAAACAAAAAAATTTGCAAATTATTGGGTGCATAATAATTTCATCACAATGTCAAAAGAAAAAATGGCTAAATCACAAGGAAACATTTTAAAGATAAGTGAGTTTAAAAAAAAATTTAATGGCCAAGTTTTAAGGCTGGCATTAATTAGCTCTCATTATAGTCAGCCTCTCGACTGGAACGAAAAACTTATGGATAATTGTGAAAAAACTATTAACAAATGGTATAATTGTTATACGCCCGTTAAAGAAAAGATTTTGATAGAAGATGATGATTTAAAACCCTTGTATGATGACCTAAATACACCAGGATATATTGCTGTATTACATAAACTTTATGATAAAGCTAAAGATGGTAATCAAGAGAAAAAACAAAAATTTACAACTGCTTGTAAATTTATTGGTCTATTGTGTCAGTCTAAAGAGGAATGGGATAATTTTAAGAAACAAAATTTAAAACTCTCTGAAAAAGATATTTTAAAAAAAATTGAAGAAAGAAATCTAGCGAGAGATAAAAAAGATTATGAATTAGCTGATAAAATTAGAAATGAGTTGTTACACAAAGGTGTTTTAATAGAAGATAAAGATGGTAAAACACTGTGGAAAATTAAATGAGTAAAGAAAGATTATACATATTTGACACAACACTTAGAGATGGAGCACAAACTCAAGGTGTGCATTTTTCAATTGATGAAAAAGCAAAAATTGCGCATGCTTTAGATGATCTTGGTGTAGATTACATTGAAGGAGGTTGGCCAGGTGCTAATCCGTCTGATACGGAATTTTTTCAGAAAGGTTTAAATCTAAAGAACTCTACCTTTACCGCTTTTGGAATGACAAAAAAAGCGGGACGAAGTGCTGAAAATGATCCAAGTTTGTCAGCAATTTTAAATTCTAATACTAAATCTGTTTGTTTAGTTGGAAAGTCTTGGGATTTTCATGTCGATGTTGCTTTAGGAATATCTAAAGAGGAAAATTTAGAAAACATTAAAGAAACAACAAAGCATTTTGTAAAAAACAATAAAGAGTTCATGTTTGATGCAGAACATTTCTTTGATGGCTACAAGGCAAACCCCGAATATGCTTTAGCCTGTATCAGAGCTGCTTATGATAACGGAGCTAAATGGATAGTTCTATGTGATACTAATGGCGGCACACTTCCTCATGAAGTAACAAAGATTGTAAAAGAAGTTTCTGAACACATACCTGGTGAAAATTTAGGTATTCATGCACATAATGATACTGGTAACGCTGTTGCAAACTCAATAGCAGCTGTTTTATCTGGAGCGAGACAAATTCAAGGCACTATAAATGGCTTAGGTGAAAGATGTGGTAATGCTAATTTAATGTCAATTATTCCAACTTTTCATCTTAAGAAAGAGTTATCAGATAAATTTGAAATAAGTATTAAAGAAAAGAATATCAAACATATTACACAATGTTCAAGGTTGCTTGATGAGATACTTAATAGAAAACCAAATAAACATTTACCATATGTGGGCGCTGCTGCGTTTTCACATAAAGGTGGTTTACATGTGTCTGCCGTTCAAAAAGATCCTAAAACTTATGAGCACATAAATCCTGAAGAAGTTGGTAATAACAGAAATATAGTTGTTTCTGATCAGTCAGGTAAATCGAATATCCTGTCTAGACTTAAAACTATTGGAATTGATATTAAGGAAAATGATCCTAAAGTTAAAAAACTATTAGAGGAAGTTAAAGATAGAGAGTTCATTGGTTACAGTTATGATGGAGCCGATGCATCATTTGAATTATTGGCTAGAAGAGTAATGGGAGAAATTCCAAGATATATTTCAATAAAAGAATACGACGTTTCAGTTTCAAAAAACAATCAAGATAAGATAGTTTCTAGAGCAAAAGCAAAATTAGAAGTTGATGGTGAACAAATAGTCTGCGAAGGTGAGGGTAATGGACCCGTTCATGCTTTAGACAACGCTATAAGAAAAAATGTTACTAAGTTAGAAAAATACTCTGAATATTTAAAAGATTTAAAACTAGTTGACTATAAGGTAAGAATTTTAAACACAGGAACTGAAGCCACAACAAGAGTATCGATTGAAAGCACAGACTCTCAAGGAAAAAATTGGTTTACTATTGGCGTATCTCCAAACATAATTGATGCATCATTTAAAGCTCTTATCGATAGTTTAGATTTTAAGTTATTTAAGGATAAAGCACCTGCAAGTAAATAAATGAAAATTAAGAAGTTTTCAAAGATACCTACTGATATAGAAAGTAGGGTAGGAGCAGATCCCATCGTTTGTTACCCCAATGATAGCATAAATAATAATCTTGAAATATTACATGAAGCGAGAAAACATATTAAACAAATCGATGAAGTTATGGTCCCCCCGAGAGATGCTAAAACTTTTAATGTCAAATCAGGTAATTTTTTTAGAATTGAGAGTGTTGAAGGACCACAAGTTGGAGATTTAAACTTATTTCAAGCTGATAATTTAAATGAAAAGTTTTATTCTGGAAAAACTAGAGCTCTATATGGAACACATATTTCAGTTGGCGATAAAATGTTCAGCAGTTTTCCGTATTTAAGATCATTGGCTACAATTACGTGGGATACATTAGATTGGTATGGTTATGATAAAGATGGGGGCTCAGTTCATGATGTCATTGGTACTAGATGTGATCCTTATACGTATAAGCTAACATCAAATAACGATTACCATTATTGTTGTCATTCGAACTTAACTAGAGCTTTAGTTAAGGAGAAAAATGTCAAATTAGACGATGCAGAAAAAATTGTACACGATGTCTTAAATGTATTTATGCTTACTGGTTTTACCAATGATACTAAACAATACTTTATGAAATCTAGCCCAGTAAGACCTGGCGACTATTTAGAATTTTTTGCAGACACAGATTTATTAGGAGCCTTATCTGCTTGCCCAGGTGGAGACTGTGGATCAGAACATTCATCTGATGTTGCAAAGTGTTATCCGTTAAAGGTTTCTATATGGGATGTTGACCAAAAATTTCTACAAGGAATTAATCCATCTAAATTGTCTAATTATGATAGAAATCACGGCATCAAATAAATGAACAAAAATAAAGTTACATTTATTTTACACAAACCACAACTTTCAGAAAATATTGGTGCTTGCGCAAGAGCGTTAAAGAATTTTAATTTTCAAAAGCTCTATTTGATTGATCCAAAACCTATTTTTCCTAATGATAAGATATTAGCGACATCCGTTGGGGCGAAAGATATTATAAAAAAAAGTAAAGTGTTTAATAATTTAGAAAGTTCCTTAGGAGATATCGATATATTGATTGCTACATCTGCAAGATTTAGAAATAAAAATTTGAAACATATTAATCTTGAAGGTTTAAAAAAGATAGATTTTAGAAAAAAAATTGGATTTTTATTTGGCTCAGAAGCATCAGGTTTATCAAATAAAGAAGTTAGTTATGCAAATTACACTTTACAAATTCCAACAAATATTAATTTTAAATCTTTGAATTTATCTCACAGCCTTATTATCATTGCACAATTTATATCAAGTTTTTTAAGCTCTAAATCAAACCAGTTTAAAAAATCCAAAAAAGTAAAGAAAGCCTCAAAAAAAGAAATTCAATCTATGATTAATTTATGTCTTAATAATCTCAACGAAATAAACTTTTTTAAACCAAAAGAAAAAAAACCTATAATGCTTGAGAATTTAAGAAATATTTTTTATAGAATGGAACTTTCAGATAAAGAAACTCGTATTTTATCAAGTGTATTTGCAAGTCTTGGTAAAAAACGCTGATTGACAAAATAATGAGTAAGTTTATAAAACCTTTTACTAAATGACAAAAAGATTAAACTCTAAACATAAAATTGATAGAAGATTAAAAGTTAACTTATGGGGAAGACCCAAAAGTCCATTTAACACAAGAGCATATGGCCCGGGTCAACATGGTCAAACAAAAACTTCTAAGCCCTCAGATTATGGAATTCAATTACAAGCTAAACAAAAACTTAAAGCATATTATGGTAATATTAACGAGAGACAATTTAGAAATATTTATAAAAAAGCAAGTATGCAAAGAGGTGATACCGGTGAAAATTTAATAGGTTTATTAGAAAGAAGATTAGATGCAATTATTTATAGAGCAAAATTTGCAACTACTATTTTTTCTGCGAGACAACTAATTAATCATGGACATGTTAAGGTCAATGGTAAAAGAGTAAACATTTCTAGTTACTTAGTAAAAGAGGAGGACTTAATTGAGATTAAGGACAAATCAAAACAGCTAGCAATTATAGATATAGCTATGGCAAATAAAGAAAGAGAAATCCCTGAATACATTCAAATGGATGAAAAAAATAAAAAACTTAAATTTGTAAGAGTACCTAAGTTTGAAGAGGTTCCTTATCCAATAGTCATGGAGCCAAATTTAGTAATTGAGTATTATTCTAGATAAAATTATTTTTTGTAATTAATACCCTTGTCATCAAAAGCTTTTTTTAGTTCACCATTTTCAAACATTTCTTTAATAATATCACATCCACCAACAAATTCTTTTTTTACATATAGTTGAGGAATAGTCGGCCAATCACTAAAAACTTTAATTCCTTCTCTAATTTTTTGATCCTCTAAAACATTTATACCTTTATAATTTACCTCAAGAATTTTAAGTATATTTGCAACCGCCATAGAAAATCCACATTGAGGAGCATCAGGAGTTCCTTTCATAAACAAACAAACCTCATTATTGTCTATGTGATTCTGTATTAAAGATTTTACTTGTTCATCCATTATTGTTCCTTAGTTTTGAGTGCTAAAGCATGCAACTCATTTCCCATTTTACCTTTAAGAGAGTTATATACCATTTTGTGTTGTTCAATCTTACTTTTACCAGAAAATTTTGACGAAGTAACTGTCGCTGAATAATGATTACCATCACCAGCCAAATCTTGTATTTCAACAGTGGCATCCGAAAAGGCCTCTTTTATTAATCTTTCAATTTCTTTTAAATCCATTGCCATTTTATTATCTCATATAATTTTTAAGCCAATTATTATTGTATGACTTTAATTCGTCAACTGGAACAATTGTCTTTTCATTAAAACTTACTGATTTTCCAATTAATGTTCCAATTTCATCATAATGAACTGCGTTTTTTTCTAAAATACTAGTTACCTTTTTTATATCAGATTTTGAAATTTCTATAATGTATCTTCCTTGGTCTTCGCTAAAAAAGTATTCAAATTCATTTAATAAAGAATTAGGTTTTTTTATCTCAATCCCTATATTTCCCTCAATACACATTTTTGAAACTCCCATTAAAATTCCTCCTAAAGATACATCATGGGCACTTTTAATATAATTATCTTCAATTAATTTTAAAATAATTTCGCCATTATTTTTTTCATTAAACAAGTTTATCTCGGGAGGTGGGCCATTTTTTTCATCTAAAATTGTTCTAGCAAATAAACTTTGATCTAAATGACCTTCTGTTTTACCTATGACCAAAACCAGATTTCCCTCACTTTTAAAATTCATCGTAATCATTTTAGTGTAATCTTTTATTAATCCCACTCCACCTATTACAGGAGTTGGTTTAATTCCAATTTCCTTAGTTTGATTGTAAAAAGAAACATTTCCTGAGACCACAGGAAAAGCTAAGTATTTTGAAGCCTCGCCAATACCTTCAACGCATTCGACAAACTCACCCATATTTTCCTCTTTTTCAGGACTTCCAAAATTAAGACAATTTGTAATTGCCACAGGTTTAGCGCCAACAGAAATTAAGTTTCTCCAACTTTCGCACACTATCTGTTTTCCACCAGTGAGTGGATGAGCCCAACAATAAACTGCAGAAGAGTCTACAGCTGCGGCTATAGCTTTGTTTGTTCCATGAACCCTAACAACACCAGAATTACCCCCAGGTTTTTGAATTGTATCACCCATCACAGTATGATCATATTGTTCCCATATCCATTTTTTGCTACATACATTTGGATTTGATATCATCTTTTTTAAAACGTCTAAAATTTTTAAATTATTAAGGTCTTTTTTTTGAATTTTATTTTTTTTCGGTAATTTTGTTTTTCTCCATTTGCGATCATACATTGGGGAATTTTCTACTAGTATATTAATAGGTATTTTTGCCACTTGTTCTGAATTAAAAAATAGTTCTATGTTCTTTGTGTTTGTAGTTTTTCCAATGACTGCAAAATCTAAACCCCATTTATCAAATATTTTTTTGGCTAAATTTTCTTTTCCATTCTCTAATACAATTAGCATTCTTTCTTGGCTTTCAGATAACATGATTTCATATGGTGTCATTTTGGTTTCTCTACACGGAACTTTATCTAAATTAATTTCAATTCCTAATCTACCCTTAGATGCCATTTCAATACTAGATGATGTCAATCCAGCAGCCCCCATGTCTTGAATAGCTATTATAGAGTCTCCTGCCATTAGTTCTAAGCAAGCTTCTAATAAAAGTTTTTCTGTGAAAGGGTCTCCCACTTGCACGGTAGGTTTTTTTTCCTCAATTTTATCATCAAAGCTAGCAGATGCCATACTTGCACCGTGAATTCCATCTCTTCCAGTTTTAGAACCAACATATATAACAGGCTTATTAAGCCCTGCTGCCTTAGAATAAAAAATTTTATTTTTTTTAACTAATCCTAAAGTCATTGCATTAACTAAAATGTTTCCATTATAAGATCTATCAAAACAAGTTTGACCTCCAATAGTAGGAACACCCATACAATTTCCGTACCCTCCAATACCATGAACCACACCTCTTAATAAGTTTTTGGTTTTTTTATGTTGTGTAGATCCAAAGTGAATAGAGTTTAAGTTTGCTATCGGTCTTGCTCCCATTGTAAATACGTCTCTCATTATTCCTCCTACGCCAGTTGCTGCTCCTTGATAAGGCTCAATGAAAGAGGGATGATTATGACTTTCAATTTTGAAAACAATTGCATCTCCATCTTCGATGTCAATTACTCCAGCGTTTTCACCAGGTCCCTGAATAACTTTTTTTCCTTTAGTGGGTAACTTCTTTAAATGGAGTCTAGAAGATTTATACGAGCAATGCTCGTTCCACATCGCTGAAAATATGCCAAGCTCTGTAAGATTAGGAGTCCTTTTAAGTAATTCACAAATAAGTTTGTATTCTTCAACTTTAAGTCCATGTTCCACTGCTAATTTTTCATTTACTTGCATTACTTTATATTATTAAGAAGGTTTTTAAAAAATAAGGAACCATCTTCACCAGATAAACAACTATCAATCATTCGCTCAGGGTGAGGCATCATTCCTAATACATTTTTTTCTTTATTTAAAATTCCAGCAATATTTTTAATTGAGCCATTTGGATTAAATTCTTCCTCTATTTTGCCATCATTATTACAATAATAGATTGCTACCTGATTATTATCTTTAATTTCTTTTAATTGGTCTTCAGTACAAAAATAGTTTCCCTCGTTGTGTGCAATGTGAAGTTCAAAAATATCTTTTTCAAGATTTTTGAAGTAGGGATTATCTTTATTATCGAGTTTTACAAATACGTTCTTACAAATAAACTCTAAATATTTATTTCTTAATAAAACTCCTGGGACTAGACCAGTTTCAACTAATATTTGAAAACCGTTGCAAATACCCATAACTAAACCTCCTGATTTAGCAAAATTAATTACTGATTGCATAATTTTGGATTTAGAAGCAACACTTCCACAACGCAGGTAATCTCCATATGAGAAGCCACCCGGTAAAACAACTAAATCACTTTTAGGTAGTTCATTATCGTTATGCCAAATCATTTTATTTTTAAAACCAAACTTTTTTAAAGCAACATCCATATCTCTATCGCAATTTGAACCAGGAAAGGTAATTACTGATGATTTCATTAATTATTGTATCTCAATAATTTTATAATTTTCAATGACAAGATTAGCTAAAAGTTTCTCACACATATTTTCTACAATCTCTTTAGCTTTTTTTGGATCATTTTCGTTAACATCAATTTCAAAATATTTTCCTTGTCTGACCTCATTAACATTTTTAAAATTCATATCTTCCAAAGTTTGATGTATTACTTTTCCTTGAGGATCTAAAACATCTTTTTTTAATGTTATTATTGCTGATATTTTCATTTACTTTTTTTTCTTTACGGATGATAATTTTGTTACATTCACAGCAGATATATTAGACTGTTCATGCAATATCCCTAATCTTTTAGCAACTTCAGTGTAAGCAGGTATTAATCCTCCTAAATCTTTTCTAAATCTATCTTTATCGAGTTTTTTATCAGTTATTGAGTCCCACAATCTACAAGTATCTGGACTTATTTCATCAGCTAAAATTATTTCATTTTTTCCATTAATTTTTATTCTTCCAAATTCTAATTTGAAATCAATAAGGTTGATGCCAACCCCTCTAAACATACCAATCATGAAATCGTTTATTCTTAGTATCATTTTTTTAACTTTATCTATCTCTTTTTTTGTTGCCCATTCAAAAGCATAAATATGCTCTTCAGCTATCAATGGATCTCCAAGTTTGTCGTCTTTCAAGCAATACTCAATTAAGGGTTCTTTAAGAACAGTTCCATCTTCTATACCAAGTCTTTTGGTTAACGAACCAGTAGCAACATTTCTGACAACAAATTCGATTGGTAAAATTTCAACCAACTTTATTACTTGTTCACGCATATTCAATCTTTTGACTAAGTGATTTTTAATTCCTATTTGTGAGAGATTTGAGAGAATATGTTCTGAAATTCTATTATTTAAAACTCCTTTTCCCTCAATTGTAGATTTTTTTTGGTTATTAAACGCAGTAGCGTCATCTTTAAAATATTGTATTACCAAATTCTTATCTTGTGTTGCATAAATAATCTTTGCTTTACCCTCGTATAATTTTTTTCCTTTTTTCATTATTTAAAAACTCTTCTAAAAATTAAATTTATATTCTTAAAATGCTTAGAGTAACTAAAAATAGATCTCAATTTTTTTGATGAGATTTTACTCATTATATATTTATCGGATTGAATAGCTTCATACAAATTTAGATTTTCAGAAAAACATCTTTTTGAATATGTTTGAACCATTTTATAAGATTTTTCTCTAGTTAAACCAGTTTTCGTAAGCTCAAGCATTAATTCTTGAGAAAAAATTAAACCCTTTGTGATATTTAAATTTTCAAGCATTTTGTTTGGATAAACAATCATATTGTCTAAAATATTTGCTAATCTAACCAACGCAAAATCTAGAGTTATGTTGGCATCTGGGCCGATATTTCTCTCTACACTTGAGTGAGAAATATCTCTTTCATGCCATAAAGCTATATTTTCTAACGCAGGAACAACTGCGCTTCTAATCATTCTTGCAAGACCTGTTAAATTTTCACTTAAGATTGGATTTTTTTTATGAGGCATAGCTGAAGAACCTTTTTGATTTTTTGAAAAAAATTCTTGCAACTCATAAACTTCTGTTCTTTGAAGATGTCTTATTTCAGTAGCAGCTCGCTCTATCGAACCAGCGATAATTCCTAAAACTGAGAAATAGAAAGCATGTCTATCCCTAGGGATCACTTGAGTTGAAATCGGTTCAATTTTTAGATTAAGTTTTTTGGCAACATATTTTTCAACATTTGGATGAATGTTTGCAAAAGTTCCTACAGCACCTGATACTGCACATGTTGATACTTCATCTATTGCACTTATTAATCTTTTTTTATTTCTTTTAAATTCCTCGTAAAAAGATGCAAGTTTTAAACCAAATGTAATTGGCTCAGCATGAATTCCATGACTTCTTCCCATACAAGGTGTGAATTTATATTTTTTTGCTTGTTTTTTTAGAACTTTTAAAATTTGGTCCAGGTCTTTAAGGATTATTTTTCCTGATTGCACTAGTTGAATATTATAACTTGTATCTAAAACATCAGAAGAAGTCATGCCTTGATGAAGATATCTTGCTTTAATTCCTGCTTTTTCAGTAACCGAAGTTAAAAAAGCAATTACATCATGTTTTACTTGATTTTCAATTTGATGAATTCTTTTGACATTAATTCTTGCTTTTTTCCTAACAACTGATGATACACCTTTTGGTATTTGACCTAGCTTTTCCATTGCTTGAGCTGCCGCAATCTCAACATCTAGCCAGATTTTATATTTATTTTCCTCTGACCAAATATCAGTGAGTTCTTTTCTTGAGTATCTTTTTATCATTAATTATAAGTATGGGGGCTTTGAATAACCTTTAGCAGATTCTGTAAAGATTTCATAACCATTTTCTGTAATTCCAACTGTATGCTCAAATTGCGCAGATAAAGATTTATCTTTAGTAACTGCAGTCCAACCATCATTGAGCAATTTTGTATCAAATTTACCTTCGTTAATCATAGGTTCTATTGTAAAAGTCATTCCAGGCTTTAATTCCATACCAGTGTTTTTTTTGCCATAGTGTAAAACATTTGGTGGCTCATGAAAAACAGAACCAATTCCGTGTCCACAAAAATCTCTTACCACAGAAAAACCTTTTTCCTCAACATTCGATTGAATTTCATAACCTATGTCTCCCATCTTAATTCCAGGTTTTAAAATTTTAATAGCTTTCATCATTGAGTCATAAGTTGCATTAATAAGATTGTTTAACTTTACAGAAATATTCCCAATGCAAAACATTCTGCTTGTATCCCCATAGTAATCATTAACTATAGCCGTTACATCAACATTAACTGCATCGCCTTCTTCTAAAATTCTATCCTCTGAAGGTATACCATGACAAACAACATGATTAAGAGATGTACATAATGATTTAGTAAATCCTCGATAGTATTGAGGAGCAGAGTAACCACCGTTGTCTCTTATGAACTCGTATCCAAGTTTATCAATTTGAGCTGTTGAAATACCTTCTTTGATATTTTCTGTAAGCATATCAAGTGTTTGAGCAGCAAGCTTTCCAGCAATCCTCATCTTTTCAAACTTTTCTGAATAATCAGCCATTAATAATTTTTAATTTCTTTTCTATTAAAATTTCTTTTGAATTAATTTTACACCTATAAGCTAAAAAATTAACACCTGCTTTTTTAGCTTTCAAATAATTCTTATGATATTCATCATCAATATCTTTAGCTATTTTAAAATATTCCATATTTTGAATTTGAACCAGGAATATTAAATATGTTTTATACCCCTTTTTTATGGCATCAATAAGGGTAAGAAGATGTTTAGAGCCTCTTGTTGTAATTGCATCAGGAAATTCAGCAGTTTTTTTATCTCTAAAAAGGGTTACATTTTTTACTTCAATAAAGCTTTTTTGCTTATTTTTCTCGACTAAGAAATCAAACCTAGTTTCTTTATTATAAAAAACCTCAGATTTAATTGTGTCATTTTTATTCAATTCTTTAATTAAATTATTAGATAATCCATGATTTACAATCTTGTTAGCCATATGAGTATTAACTCCAACTAAATTATTTTTAGCTTTAATGATTTCTAGGCCATATTTTAATTTTCTTTTTGGATCGTCATTTTTTAGTAAATAAACCTCATTACCTTCATCGAGAAGGCCTTTCATAGAGCCAGTATTTGGACAATGAGCCGTAACAATTTCTTTATTTAATTGTACATCAACAAAAAAACGCTTGTATCTTTTGATTAGTTTACCTTTTAATAAAGACTTGGTAAATTTCATTTTCAAATTATACATATAAAATGACAAAAAACACAAAAGTAAATGCTGCTATCCTAATTATAGGTAATGAAATTCTTTCTGGTAGAACACAAGATACTAATACTAGTACTTTAGCAACCTGGTTAAATTCAATTGGAGTAAAAGTTAACGAGGTACGAGTTATACCTGATGTTGAAAAAATTATTATTGATACCCTTAATGTATTGAGAAACGAAAATAATTATGTTTTTACAACTGGTGGGATAGGACCTACTCATGATGATATTACCGCTGAGTCTGTGGCTAAAACTTTTGGGATAAAGTATGAGATACATAAAGAGGCCTTTAAAATTTTAGAATCTTACTATCAACCTGGTGAATTTAATGAAGGTAGACAAAGAATGGCTTGGATGCCTGAGAATGCTGAGTTGATCTTAAATCCAACAAGTGGTGCTCCAGGATTTAGTGTAAAAAATGTATTTTGTTTACCAGGTGTACCTTCAATAATGAAATCTATGTTAGGTGGCTTAACAAATAAGATTGTTGGAGGTGAACCTATATTAAGTCATACATTAAATTTTAAAACCGTAGAAAGTGAAATTGCAAAATCACTAAAACAAGTTCAAAATCAAAATCAAGATGTTGAAATTGGTAGTTACCCTTTTTTTCACGCTGGAAAATTAGGAGTGTCGGTTGTTCTTAGATCTGAAAACAAATCCAAAATAGATAATTGCAGTTCTCAAATTTTAGAATTTATTAAAGAAAAAAAAATAGAAATCGTAGATCGCTAGATGCTTTATTTTGCTTACGGCAGTAATCTTCATCATTTTCAAATGAAAAAAAGATGTAAAGATAGCATCTTTCTCAAAAAGATAAATTTGAAAGATTTCAGATTGACTTTTAGGAGCAAATACCGCGCAGCTGATATTGAGCCGAATAAAAATTCAGTTGTGCCAGGAGGATTATTCGAAATTTCTAAAAGTGATGAAAAGAAATTAGATATTTATGAAGATTTTCCAATTCTATATAAAAAATTTTATTTTAATTATAATGGAAAAAAAGTAATGACTTATACAATGGTAGAAAAAACTCCATTTAGGTTTCCAACAGAAAGATATTTGAATGTGGTTAAGCGTGGCTACAAGGATTGTGATTTAGATAAAAAGTATCTAGAAAAGGCATTAGTAGGTTAAAAAAATTTTAGTTATTTGTTAACCATACCGTTTGGAACGGTTTTAAAATTAATGAGTTTCCTTCTCTAAATTTTAAATTTGAATTTAACAGATCCCTATAACTACCTATTTTTTTAAAATTTGGATTTTGTATCTTTGATGATAAGTTAGTTATACAAATAATTGATTGTTTTTTATCTTTACTTATTCTTTTAAAACAAAATATTTTTGGTCCAAGACTGATATTAATTCTTGAGGCATTGGGATGAAAAGCTTTTTGTTTTCTTTTTATTTCTAATAAAGCTCCAATATTTCGATAGAAAATACTTTGTTTAGATTTTTTATCCCTAAGCTTTGTAGTAATATTATTAAAATTCCACTTATACCTATTTACGTCTCTATTGTTCCCAGTAATTATATATTTTGCTTCATCATTGGATTTTCCAAATAAGGAATTGAAATAAACCGCTGGGACACCCTCAAAAGAGACCATTATAGCGTGCGCAGAGATGTACCTTTCTAAAAAAAACAAACCTTTTGGATCAAAATCAGATTTTTTTAATGCATCAAAAACCGTAATATTAGCTTCGTATACTTTTTTTGATTTATTTTGAACTTTTCTGTAAGAAAATTTTGATCCATTTTTTTTTAATCTTTTTAGGAAACTGCTTAATGTTTTTTCATTAAGTATTCCCTCAGTAGGCCTAATACCTATACCATCATGTGAAGCAATAAAATTTAGATAACAATTTCCATACTTTGTAGATGGAAGTTTTCTGCTCCATTGATTTAAATATGAGCTATTTTCAAATAGGAATGCGTGAATTAACAACGGTGGCAGAGAAAAATTATAAACCCAATTTGCCTCATTATTTTTTCCAAAATAACTTAAATTTTCTTTTTCAGGTAAGTTTGTTTCTGTAATAATTAATGTTTGTATATTAAGAAGACTAGTTACAACTCTTAAAAGTTTTATGATTTCATGGGTTTGACTTAAATTAATACACTTAGTGCCATTTTGTTTCCATAGATAAGCAATAGCATCTAGTCTAAAAATTGTAACACCATTATTAATAAGATGGATTATAATTTTAATAAATCTTAGCAACACAGAGGGATTTTTAAAATTTAGATCTATTTGATCTGGACTAAAAGTACGCCAAAGATAATCATTTTTTTCAAAAATTTTAATTTTTTTTAGTAATTTGTGGTCTCTTGGCCTTACTACTTTAGAAGTATTAAACTTTGAGTTGACTGTTAAAAAATAATCTTTACCAGGTTTTTTTCTTTTTAAAAAATTTTTGAACCATAAACCTCTCGCTGAAGCATGGTTAATAACCACATCAGCCATAATTTTTTTTGATTTAGAAATTTTTTTTAAATCAGACCAATTTCCAATTTTTCTATCAATCTGGTAATGATCTTTTACGGCAAAACCACTATCGCTGCTTGAAGGATAAAAGGGTAGGAAATGAATTGTATCAAATAATTTTTCTAAATTTTTTTGAAAAAATTTTTGAAAAATTTTCATTGAACTTGATTGACTTGAATAAATATTGTCTCCATAGCTGATAACTAGTGAAGTTTTTTCAGAGATATTTATCTTCTTTACTCGATTTTTTTTATTAAAGCCTTCGATTAATTGTACTACTTCATTCTTTAATAAATCTATATTTTTTTTAGTTAAAATCTGTCGATAGATTTTTTTTAGTATAGATATAATTTTTTTTTGATCCTTTTGAATGACCATTAAGAATATTTTTTGTTATCTTCATTAACAACTTCTTTTAATCTTGATAAAAAATCTGGTATTGCGCTTTTAACCCTACTCCACGTAGGTATAAAAGGTGTATCCATTGGATTAAGAATAAAAGCTTCACCTGCTTTCATAATATTAACTGCAAATAATTCAACAGCTTTTTCCTCAATATGAGAGTCAAATTTTAGACCATTCATGTAAGCATCACTTCTATAGATATCTATCAAATCTAAAGCTGATCTATAATAAGTTGCTTTAAGAGATCTAAACTTTTCTCTACTAAAAGTATTTCCCTGAGTGGCTAACTTTTTTATAAATGTTTTAATAATATCAATTGACATTCTAGATAAACCTTTAGTCTCATCATCACTAGATAAAATCTGGTGTTTGTGATCATAAGTGTCAGCTAAATCTACCTGACAAATATTTTGTGGAGAAAAGCTTCTTTGCATTTCAGATAAAATCCCAACTTCAATACCCCAATCTGATGAAATTCTTAATTCAGGTAAAACGTTCCGTCTAAATGAAAATTCTCCAGCTAACGGATATTTAAAAGATTTCATAAACTCCAAGTAATCACTTGTGCCAATTGTCTTCTCTAAAGCTGTTAACAATGGAAAAACTAATAATCTTGCAACACGACCATTCATCTTTCCATTGGCAATTCTTGGATAATATCCTTTACAAAATTCAAAGTTAAAAAGAGGATTTACAACCGGATAAAATAGTTTTGCCAGCATTCTTCTATCGTAAGTTTTTATATCACAATCGTGAAGAGCAACAGATCGTGCTGTGTCTCTTGCTATAGACATTCCTATGCAATACCAAACATTTCTTCCTTTGCCAAGTTCGCTCGGTGAAAGATCTTTTTTCTTTAATTCTTTATCAAGTTTTTTTAATGCAGGTCCATCATTCCATAATAAAGAAAAGGGTGTTTTTAATTTTTTAAAAAACTTCCAGGCTTTTTTTGCTTGCTTTTCATTCGCCTTATCAAGACCAACTATAATATGATCTAAATATTTTGTTTTGCTGATTTCCTCTACAATATTTGGTAAAGCATTCCCCTCTAATTCTGAATAAAGACAAGGTAAAATTAATTCCATTTTTCTTTCTTTAGAAAATTTTAATAAGTCTTTTTCAATTTCGGCTGTAGATCTAGTTCCAAAGTCGTGTAGGGTAGAAATTATTCCATTTTGAGAAAATTCACTCATAATAAAGTTTAGACATTATAATTTAATTTAGCTAGAGCCATTTTAATCACATCAGCCCAGCCCTCTGGAGATGGCTGATTAGAAAATACAAGATTAGCAATATTAATTTGATCAAGTTTAAATTGATCATTGAATACTAAACAAGGGACATCACTATTTTTAAGCATATCTAAATCATTATAATTATCACCAACTGCAATTGTTTTTATTTTATCTTCAGTTTTTTTTAAAATTCTAATAACTTTGTTCATAGATTTTACTTTATCAACATTGTCACAAAGATTTGAAACACGTCCACCTTCCTGTAGCGTTAATGAGTTAGCATTTAAAATTTTTAATAATCTATTTTTCTCTTTTTTTTCTCCAGTAAATAAAAAAGGTAAAGTATATTTTCTATCTAAAACATCTTTAAGTTTTTTATCTTTCTGGCCAAATATTTTTTCCTGTTTTTTTTTGTCTAGTTTTGAAATTAAGAGACATTTATTTATTATATTTTCTGGTACTTTTGACTCAAATACTTTTAATAATTCCTCTTTTTCTCTGCTAAGAATAATTTTATTAGGAAAATTAGAATTAATTAAATTTAATCCATGTATCGAGGATCCATTCTCTGAGATATATGGAAGTTTAATACCTAGTTCTTCATTGAATTTATCTATTTCTTTTTCAGTTTTACTAGAATTTGGGATTATGATTATTCCACTTTCAACAAGATTTTTGATGTAATCTTTAATTGAATCAAATTTAAAGGTTTCCCTATGTAATAGCGAGCCATCAAGATCAGTAAAAATAATAAGTGAAAATTTTTTTCTCAACGGATCTATCTCATCCTATTTTTAGATTTGTCAAAAAATAACACTTTATCTTTTGCGAAAGAAATTTTTAGGGAGTGTTTGTTCACATTTTCTGAAGATTTAATTACGATCTCATTATCAGAAATTTTTGTATGAATAATTTTTTCAAATCCTAAATTCTCTGTATGTTCTATTTTTACCTCTAATTTAATTTCATGATTATCTCTAAGACTTATATCTTCAGGTCTGATGCCAAGATAAATTTCATCATTAAAAATATGATTACTAAAATTAATATTATTATTGAATAAGTTTAAAGTGTTTGAATTAATAATTTGTTCTTTTTCAACTTTTAGAATGTTCATTTTTGGAGATCCAATAAATTCAGCTACAAAAATATTATTTGGATTTGTATAAATATCATTAGGCGTTCCAAATTGTTCAATAATTCCTTTATTTAAGACCACTATTCTATCAGCTAATGTCATTGCTTCCACTTGGTCGTGAGTTACATAAATCATGTTCGAATTGATTTTTTTATGAAGTTTAGATATTTCAACTCTCATTTCTGATCTTAAAGCTGCATCAAGATTAGATAAGGGCTCATCAAATAAAAAAACTTTAGGGCTTCTTGTTATCGCTCTACCAATCGCAACCCTTTGTTTTTGACCTCCAGAAAGCTGTTTTGGTTTTCTCTCAAGTAAATCTTGAATTTGAAGTATATTAGCTGCTTGATTTACTTTTTTGTTAATCTCATCTTTTGAAATTTTTTCCATCTTTAATCCAAAAGATATATTTTCGAAAACATTCATGTGCGGATATAAAGCGTAGGATTGAAAGACCATTGCGATTTTACGTTTAGAGGGAATTAAATTATTAATTAATTTACCGTCTAAAAAAATTTCTCCCTCGTCAATACTTTCTAGTCCAGATATCATCCTTAATAAAGTTGATTTTCCACAACCAGACGGACCTACTAATACAATAAATTCTTGATCTTTTATATCTATGTTAAAATTATCAATGACTTTATTATTACCAAAAGATTTCTCTAAATTTTTAATAATAATTTTTGACATTTGTGAGATTTAAAAGGATTTTGACTAATCATTGGTGTTGTTAAAAATTTATTACACTGCTAGATTTATCGCAATGAAAAAATCGCGTGCATCAGATAAAATTAAATATCAGAGAGGAACATTATAAGAGGGGGGAACGTATGATTAGAAAAATCATAATTAATATATTTGCTCTAGTATTTCTAATTTCTAACACTAGTTTTGCAGATATTAAATTTTGGACTACAGAGGTCCAACCAGCAAGAATGGCAAAACAAGAGGAGATGGCAAAAGCTTTTGAAGCTAAAACAGGCATCAAAGTTGAAGTCATTCCTATTGAAGAGAAAGATCTTGGCACAAGAGCTACTGCAGCTGCAGCAGCGGGAGATCTGCCAGATGTAATTTATCACACTCTACAATATGTTTTACCATGGGCAGAAGCAGGTATCTTAGATGTGGATGCAAATAACGCTGTAGTTAAATCGTTAGGTAAGAAAACATTTGCGCCGGGTGCATTAAATATGGCTAAGAAGGGTGGAAAAATTGCAGCTGTACCAGTTGATGGCTGGACACAAATGGTTGTTTATAGAAAAGATCTATTTGCTGCAGCTGGTTTAGAGCCACCAACTTCATATGCAAACATAGTTAAAGCAGTTAACGCATTATCAAGTAATGATATGTTTGGCTTTGTTGCTGCTACTAAAACAGATGAAAACTTTATGAGCCAAGTGCTTGAGCATGTACTTTTAGCTAATGGAGTTAATTTTGTTAAAAAAGGTGGAACTAAAAAGCAAGGGAAAGCTTTAAAGAATTCTTTAGAATTTTATAAAGTAATCGCTAAAGCAAGTCCTCCAGGAGAATTATTCTGGAAACAATCAAGAGCTTTATACTTTGCTGGCAAAACACCAATGATTATTTGGTCGCCATTTATTATGGATGAGCTAGCAGGCTTAAGAGATTCTGCTCCACCAACAATAAACAGTGATCCAACATCATCAGAGTTAGCTTCTAAAACAGGTTTCATTACAAATTTTAGTGGACCTAACAATAGAAAAGGAGCTGCTTGGGCCGATGTAAGATACTTTGGAATAACTGCGGATGCAGACACTGATGAAGCTAAAAAATTCATAGAGTTCTCTATGAGTGAAGGATATACGGCTACATTAGGAATTGCTCCAGAGGGAAAATTTCCAGTAAGAAGAGGAAATAAGAGTGATCCTAGTGCTTACACTAAAGCTTGGAGTAAATTACCAGTAGGTGTTGATAGAAAAGCTCCTTTAACTGATCTTTATTCTGCAGATGTTATTGATAACATCGTTGCAGGTCTAGATACTGCAAACAGATGGGGTGTTAAAGAAGGTGAACTATCTCGAGCATCAAAAATCATTAATTCTCAATTCTTGAACAGAATCACAAGAGAATATATTGATGATCAAATCTCAGTTGATGAAGCAGTTAAGAAAATTAACGCTGAATTAGCTAAGTTTTAAATAATAAATTTATAAAGAGCGGATAATATTTTATTATCCGCTTTTTATTATGAGTGATTCATTATCAAAATTAGAAAAAAGAACTGCTTACACTTTAGTTTTACCTGCAGTCCTGTTAGTTTTTGCTATTGTATTATTTCCTATATTTGCAAATGTTTGGATTAGTTTCAAAGACATCGAATTAAAAGATATTAGAATTCCAGAACCTAGAGCAAAGAAAATTGTTAAATCAATTTCAGAAAATCAATCAGAATTAAAAATTATCTATAAATTAAGAAATAGTTCATTAATTCAAGAAATAAGAAATGTTCAGTTTCAAGATAAACTTCCTACAAATGTTTCACCAATTAATCTTGATCCAAGATGTAATTTTCAATCCAAAAAGATCATTTGTAATTTTGGTAATTGGCAGGCAAAATATAGAGAAAATTTTGAGATAATTATTCAGAGTAACAATGGTGAAATAATTGACAAAAAAATAATTAAATCTCAAAAACCAATTTTAAGTGGGAAAGCAGATAATCCACTACTGACTACAAATTTTACTTTAGAAAATTTTAAAAAAGTTTTTTATGAAAATAATTTTGTTGAATTACTTTTAACAACATTTTACTTCACTTTTTTTGGCACAGTAGGTGCAATTATCTTTGGAATTTTGGCAGCACAATTAGTTAATCAAAACATTCAAGGTCGAACCTATATGCGAGGTATTTTACTTTTTCCTTATGTAGGCCCTGTAGTTGCTTTAGCTTATACTTGGACTTTATTATTGGATCCTAATAGTGGAACTTTAAATGCATTATTAGTGAATTTTAATATTATTGAACAACCAATAAATTTATTAGGCCAAAAATACATAACAATGAGTATTTTAGGATTTGAATTTAAATTAAGGTTGGCTTTAACGACAGTTATCTTTTTTGAAATTTGGCGCTATTTCCCACTCGCTTTTCTTTTTATTTTAGCAAGATTACAAGCAATACCACAAAGTTTGTATGAAGCAGCGGAGGTGGATGGAGCAAGTCCAATTCAAAAATTTATCCATATTACACTGCCTCAAATTACAGCAATAATTTCTATATTATTTATGATTAGGTTTATTTGGAACTTTAATAAATTTGAAGATATTTTTTTATTAACGGGTGGGGCATCAGGAACAAGAACTTTACCTATCAATGTTTATCAACAAGGCTTTGCAGTATCAGATATTGGGATGGGCTCTGCTGTTTCAATAGTTATTGTCATGTTACTTCTAAGTTTTATGATTATTTATTTCAGATTAATTGGAAAGAGGGCTAATGAGGTTTAAATCTCTTGCAATTTTTTTGATCATTTCATCTTTTTTTCTGACATGTATTTTGTCAATTTGGAAAATCATGGCTACACTGCAAGGTTTAAGTTTTACCAATCTAAACGTCACTCCTATTTTTTTGATTGGTATTCTATTATCTTTAGCATTTGTCTTAATTGGTAATAAGATTAATCACTTAATAAAGATTTTTTCATTATCATTTATATTTTCAATTTTATATTTTTACTTAGATGAAGCATCTCCATACTGGTATATTCTTGGAGTTTTCTTAATCACTTTATTTTTTACCAACAAACTCAAGAAATACAGTATCCAATCTCTAAAGGAAGATTTTATATCTGAAAAAATTATTTTTGATTTTATCACTTTATTTGGCATTGTTTTCTTTACATTTGTAATCTTATTTCCGTTTTACATTATGTTGGTTACAAGTTTTAAAACTCAAATAGCTTTATTAGTTAATCCTTTAGACTTTAGTCTTGATTTCACAAAAAGTTTAACTGAGTTATTCAAATCTTATTTTGTAATCTTTGAAACTTATAATTTTGGCAGATACATCTTAATAAGCTCAGTAGTTTCTATCGGAACTGTTATTGTCACATTATTATTTGCAATCCCTGCAGCTTATGCAGTAGCTAGATTAAATTTCTTTGGCAAAAATTTTTTATCAACATCGATTTTAATTATTTACATGTTTCCAGCTATTGTTTTAGTGATCCCTTTATATACTGTGTTTAGTCAACTGGGATTAAGAAACTCAATCTTTGGTCTATTGATTGTTTATACGGCCACAACCCTGCCGGTTGCTATTTATATGTTGCAAGGATATTTCAAAAGTATTCCAAAAGAAATTGAAGATGCTGGCATCATGGATGGTCAAAATTGGTTTGGTATAATTTTAAAGATTATTATTCCTTTAAGTTTGCCAGCTATTGCATCCGTTGCACTTTATGTATTTATGATTGCTTGGAATGAATTCCTTTTTTCTTTGATGTTTTTGGATAGTCCTAAATCATTTACCTTATCAAGAGCCATTCAATATCTAAGCGGGGATGCAGAAACACCGCGTCAATACTTAATGGCAGGTTCAGTAATTGTAACTTTACCTGTCCTTTTTATTTTCATATATTTTGAAAAATATTTAGTCAGTGGTCTAACAGCTGGTAGTGTAAAAGAGTAATACTAATCAATCAAAATATTATTAACTATTAATAATTTCTAGTAGAGGACGAATTTGTGAGTTGAGATATACAAACATGAGACATAGTGCAGTTTGACTAAAATTTTATATATTTTAAATAAGATTTGTGATTTTAAGTTCGATTAATAAATTTTCAGAACATTTTATTTTAGGTAAAAAAAATTTTGTAATTAATAAAGATTTAATAGAAAATTTTGTAAATAATAATTATTTTGAAAATTTGTTGATAGATCTTACAAAAATAAATCCCTATGATGAAAGAATAGCAAATGAGTTTTCAAAATTAAATGCTATTTCCTCACTACCTCATTTAAGAATTTTAAAAACTTCTCTAAATTTAACAACTGAAAGATTTTTTCTTGAACTTTCACATTTAGTTTTACCCTTTAATAAAAATTTATCAAAAAATTTAAATTTTTTATCTTCAAATATTAGCGGTACAGAGTTTGGAAACTCTAAATTAATTTCAAATTTACTTAATAGCTCCAAACATGATTTTTATAAACACCTTATTTTAAATTATGAGCAGAAAAATCCCTTAGCTTTGTATCCAACTTCCAGTTATAGAAATTCAAATGGACATGTTGTTAGCTCGAATGATTATCAACAAATAGAAGCAACAATGAACTTGAATACATTTACTTCAATTAAAGTGGAAGAGGACACCTTAAATGTCGATAATCACCTCTTAAGAGATAATTACAAATCATTTGGAAGATGTGTTTGTTTAATAGATCAAAATATTGAGGATAACTATGGATCAAAAATTGAAAATTATTTTAATCATCATTCTATTATATTAGAGAAATTGGTTTATAGAGCTATGGAGGTTGATAAGCATATTAAAAATGTGGAAAAAATAGTAGAGGATTTTAGAAAATTAGGTGTAAATAGAAATGAACCTATTTTAATAGTTGGAGGAGGAGTTATTGGAGATATTGGAGCTTTTGCTGCATCTATTTATCATCGAAGTACTCCGTATATAATGTTATCAACATCAGTTGTGAGTGCAATAGATAGTGGACCCAGTCCAAGATCATGTTGTGATGCTGGTGGATTTAAAAACCTCTTAGGCTCTTTTCATGCTCCAGTGCTAAATATATCTGATCGATCATTCTTTAAAAGTTTAAAAACTTCTTGGGTTAGACACGGGATTGCGGAAATTCATAAAATGGCAGTTATTAGAGACGAAGAATTATTTACTTTACTTGAGGATACAGGACTTGATTTGATGAAAACTCACTTTGGTACAATAAATTGTAATTCTCAAGATGAAATAGTATCTAAATCAAAAAAAATTATTGGACTGTCTTTAAAGAGCTATGTTGAGAGTGAATATGATAATTTACACGAAGTTCACAGCATCAGAGATCATGCATTTGGCCATGGATTAAGTGCAAACTTTGAACTTAAAGCAGGATTATTACATGGTCATGCCATTAGTGTTGAAATGACCTTAAGCTCTTTTATGTCTTATAAAAGAGGCTGGTTAAGTGAAAAAGATTTGCATAGAATTTTAAAATTATTTAGTGAATATGAATTAAGTTTATGGCATGACATATTGTTAGACGAAAAATGCATGAATGAAGGTTTTGATAAGATACTTCAAAAAAGAGGAGGCAACCTAGCTATTCCAGTTCCAATTGCTATCGGAAAATGTAAATATATTAATGATTTAACAAAACCTGAATTAAAAGAAATTATACAAGAATATAAACAAGTAGTTTTAAAATACCCTAGAAAAGGATTGGGTGTTGAACCTCTTTGTTCAGACGCAGGTCTTGAAGATCCAGTCACTGTTTTTAAAGCAGATGAAAATATAGAAAAAGAAGCGAAATTAAATTAATAAAATGTACCAATTTGTGATTCCAATTCACCATGTGAATTGGAGTACAAGATCAGTTCTCGAGGGAATTTCTCAAAAATATAAACCTAAACAAATTTATGTCGTAACATCGGATCATGAGATAAAAATTTTTAAAGATAAATCTAATTCTTGGGATATTGAAAATTTAACATTGCTGGATGAGGATAATTTTTTTTTAAATAAATATGGTTTAACAAAAAAAGATATCGTTTCTCAAATTACTCAAAACAAACCTAATTACTCTCCTGGATGGTTGTATCAACAGATTATTAAATTAGGAGCTAGTGATATTATAGATGAATTAGACGATGTTTTTTTAATATGGGATGCAGATTTATTACCAGTAAGATCATGGCCTATACTTGATAAAAAAAAGGAAAAGTTTGCTTTATTACAGGATAAATCATATGGAAATCAAGATATTTTAAATTCATGGAAAAATTTAATTACCAATATATTGGAAATAAATCCTGTTGAGGACGTCAGAGGAACATTTACTTCACATCATATGGTTTTTAATAAAAAGTATTTAAAAAGTCTTAAGTTAAAATTTAAAGATCATTTCAAATCAGATCAAAATTGGATTGAGTTAGTAATAAAAGCTGCAAATATATATGGTTCTTTTGGTGAATATTGGACTTATGCCAGTTGGGTAAATCATATAAATAAAGATGATCTAAATTATTATCCTTATGAAAAATATGGTTTAACCACAGAAAGATTTTATGATGATGGCAATGGTTTATTTTCAAGAAAATACAAGAAATTTAGTAATTTTGACGAAAAAAAAGACTTTTATCCGTCCTATTCGTCTATAATAAATTTTATAGATAAAAATTATCAGTTTCCTCCTTCCTCTTTATCATTTGAAACGAATATTAGACACACAAAGAAAAAAGATGAGAATATCCATCTCGAAGAAAAAAGATCTATTTGGAGAGAAAAAGTTTATGATAGAGATTAAAAGATTTAATACTGTTGATGATGGAAGATCAATATTAATGAAGGAAGAAAATTTAATTGAAAATTAAATTATGATTGAACAAGTTAGTATTTATTTAATAGCAATGATTCTAGGGATAATGTTATTTTTCTCGTTTGTGATTGCTCCAGTAGTATTTACTACTTTAGATGAAGATAATGCTAGAAAGTTTATTAGAAGAATATTTCCTTTTTATTATAATGTTAATTTAGCGATTAGTTTTGTTGTACTACTAACATTTTTATTTTTAAGTAAATTAGGTGTTGATTTTTATTTGATCTTATTAATCACAATTTTATTCGCTACATCAAACTATTTATTAATGCCGTTAATTAATAAATATAGAGATGAAAGACAGGATAAAAAATTTAAATATTCACACTTTATCTCAGTAGTAATTAATTTTGTTCAAATGATTTGTTTGGTGTTTCTTTTAATTTAAAAGTTTTTTATCTTTTTTACTTTTCATTTCATTTTTTTGATCACAGTATTTTTTAAAAGCATAAGCTGTTGATACCCCACCAATTAGTATTAATTTTAATATCTTTAATTTAATAAGTGTTTTGATCATGATTTAATATCAAAC
This sequence comes from uncultured Pelagibacteraceae bacterium, assembly GCA_902524535.1. Classification (GTDB taxonomy): domain Bacteria; phylum Pseudomonadota; class Alphaproteobacteria; order Pelagibacterales; family Pelagibacteraceae; genus Pelagibacter. Next base: position 67,907 of record CABZDR010000002.1, on the reverse strand, counting down.
CTTTCTAATAAAAATTGGATTACTAAATTATAGAAAAATACAAAACAAGAAATATAAAATAGAAAAATTATTTCTTTAGAATTAAAGAGGTATCCAGTTGAAGTTAAAAGCACAATAAATAGGCTGATTGATAAAGCAAGTTTTGCCTGAGATTTTTTTTTTAAGTGAGATTTAACAATATTTTTTTTCATTAAATATTATCATAATTATTTAAGATATTTATTCATCATTAATTTTGTCCTACCTATACATTTCAATTATAAATATCAGCGTCATAATAGTCATTTAAAAAAGTAATAAAGAATTATATCTTCTCGCATGTTATTTGAATTACCAAAATTAGATTATTCAAAATCGGCACTAGCTCCGATAATGTCTGAGGAAACTCTTGATCTTCATCATGGCAAGCATCACCAAACTTATATAACTAATTTAAATAATTTTATTAAAGACACTGAGATGTCTAAAATGTCATTAGAGGAAATTATAATTAGTTCTTCTGAAGATAAATCTAAAGCAGGTATTTTTAATAATGCTAGTCAACACTGGAACCACATAATGTTCTGGAAATGCATGAAGCCAAATGGTGGAGGTATAATGCCTGAAAAGTTAAAAAAAAGAATTGAAAAAGACTTTGGAAGTACAGATGAATTTAAAAAACAGTTTATTCAAGCTGGAATTACTCAATTTGGTTCTGGATGGTGTTGGTTATCAATTAACAACGGTAAATTAGTAGTCAGTAAAACTCCAAACGCTGAAAATACTTTAATACAAAATATGAAACCTATTTTAGGTTGTGATGTGTGGGAACATTCTTATTACGTAGATTATAAAAATAGAAGGCCTCAGTATTTAGAGAATTTTTACGAAAAATTAATAAATTGGGAATTTGTAGAATCTCAACTCGATTAAATGGAGCGTTCTGTTGCCATGTGCAATACCTAGAGTTTATATCATATTATTATAGGATCTTATAGGATAACTCAGATAATTCTCGGATCTAGAGAGATAAAATAAAAAAAATTTACTTATTCATCATGAATTTTGTCCTACCTAGACTTTTCAACTGTAATGTTTTAAATTTTAACACTCATTTCTCTAATTTTTATGAGGTATTGATGATTATTTGTTGTGAAAAATATTTATAAAATTCATTACATTGTATTTTTTTTAGCTTTATTTTTTTCTAAAGCTATAGCGGAGCCAACTCTTGTACAAACTAAAGCGGTGGAAGCTATAACTAACTTCTTTGCATCTGCATTGACTTTTAATAATGATGGTACCAAAATGTATACATCATCGATGAGAGCAGCACAAACAGGAGATAAGGTTTACGAGTATGATTTAACAACAGCTTACGATATTTCTACTGCAACCTTACGAACCAGTTTAGATGTAGGTTCATATCCCGAACCAGGACCTTCAAACACTGGTAATCATGGAGCTATGCAAGTTGTATTTAATAATGACGGTACAAAAATGTTTATTGCTGATCATAATAAAACTATTATTGAATGGACGTTAACTACACCATATGAAATTGATACTGCAAGTACTACTTTTAATTTAGGTCAAAGTTTTGATACAGGCGGTCAAGAAAAAAGACCGACCTCAGTTGCGTTTAATAATGATGGAACTAAAATGTATGTTGCTGGAAATGAAAAAAGTGATGCCAATCCTGGTGAAGTGAATGAATACACACTTGACACCCCATTTGTCATTACATCAGGAGTTACTCATATTAATACTGAAGACCTAAGTTCTGATCACAGTTATATAGACGGAATTGTCTTTAATTACGACGGCACTAAAATGTATACAACTGACAGTGAAGATAATGTAATTAATCAATATAAACTAACAACAGCTTTTGATACCTCCACTCTATCACTTGAGGGAACTCTTGATTTATCTAACTACAGCGGCTTAGGAAATGCAAGAGAAACAGCATTTAGTTCCGATGGAAGTAAAATGTTTGTAGTTGATGAGGCTGAAGTTGTTTTTGAATTTAATTTAAGTTGTAATTGGAGCATAATCGACGGTACTTGTGATGATCCAATAACTACTTCTGATGAGGGTAAAGATATTTTAAGTTTAATCGAGTCTCAAACTGCAACAGCAAAACAAATTGCTATTCAAGCAAGCACTCCAGTCCTTAACCGTATGTATTGGTTAAGAAGACATAGAAATAATGATCAATTAAGTGATCAAAATATTAGATTAAATTTTTCAAATTCAATGATAGCATCGCTTTCTAACATTATTCCTATATCAAATAAAACAAATGAAGTTCTAGACAAATTATCAGATGATTGGTCATTTTGGAGTGAGGGTAGCGTAAGTATTGGTAGAACTGGAGATACATCTACTTCATCATCTAAAAAAATTAATACCAAGGGTATTACACTTGGAATGGACAAAAAGATAAGCAAAAATAGATTATATGGTTATGCTCTTAGATTTGGTAATGATGATGTTGATGTAGGCACATCCGGGACTAATTTAGATACTGAGTCTTTTAGTTTATCTGTTTATGGAACTTTTCCTCATGATGATAAAAAATTTACCGAGGGCATCATTGGAGTGAGCACATTGAAGACTGATCATGTTAGAAAAGGGGGAGGTAGCACTAGAACAGGAGAGAGAGATGGTGCTCAAATATTTGGCTCACTAAATTACTTATCAACATATAAAAAAGAAAATTTTAATATTACTCCTAATTTAAGAATTGATTTAAGCTATACAGAATTGTCCAAATATAGAGAAAAAGGCCCTGCAGCACTAGTTTACAAAGCTCAAACAATTGAAACTGGAATGATATCTACTGGTTTTACCATCAGTGATATTTTAGATTATAATTCTTTTACGTTTAAACCAAATGGTGGATTAGAGCTTGGAGTAGATTTTAGTCCGTCTTCAGATGCAACATATCGTTACCTATCGGAAACTACAGAATATACAAAATCTATCGGTCAAGATTCTAAAAACTTAATAGCAAATATTGGATTTGATTTAGTAACTGATAATGGTTTTTCTATAATGACTATTTATGAGAGAAATCAAAGTGATAATGCTCATAGTGATACTTTATATTTAGGATTTGGTTATATGAGAACAGATGACACCGAATATGCTATGACTTTAGATAATGACAAAGTATCTTTGAGTTATGAGAGAGATTTAAATGGTTTCGATATCAGAATGAGTTCGAATTATAGCTTGATGAGTCAAATACCTGAATATGGTGCAACCCTAGAAATTGTAAATACATTTTAGTAAATTTAACTAAAACTCTATAGGATAATATGGGATAACTTGAACTAGACTAGAACCTAGGGAGATAAAATAAAAAAAATTTACTTATTCATCTTGTTCAATTATAAATATTGGCATAAACACTCATGAAATTCATTAATGCCCTCGTGGTGAAATTGGTAGACACAAAGGACTTAAAAACTATGTACAAGGACTTCGTCACCGTATTAACTACCTAAGCGAAGTTAAAAAAATTAGATACAGGGCAGTTTTTTGAAAATATATTAGATTGCCCTGGTCTACACTAGCGTAGTAGATGTGCACACTAATGCACACTTACTACAATAATTTCTTCTAATTTATGATGCAATTATTTAGGTTTTGGTCTAAAAGAATATTGTTTGGAAGCCCTCGTGGTGAAATTGGTAGACACAAAGGACTTAAATTTATTTGAGTGCTTCAGGTGAAAACCTGAAAGTAGAACCTGGTAAATTCGGTGAAGGCTTGACTGCTAATACCGAGCCAAGACATTCGAGGAATGTAAGGTGTAGAGACTAGACACTGGGAAGCTTAACTGCTTAAGGTATAGTCCAGACCACAAAACGAAAGTGTAGCGAAAGCTATAGTGGTACGAAAATCCTTGCCGCTTGCGGAGTGCCAGTTCGAGTCTGGCCGAGGGCACCAAACTTGTAATGAAAAAATTATTTATTTTTTTATTTTTCTTTTATTTAACTATTTCAAAAGTTTATGGAGCCTCTTTTAAAGATGCTAGCAAAGCTTTATCCAATTGTGCTGATTTAAAATTTGAAGAAAGCCACAATCGTTGGAGTCATGCAAAAATTCCACAATGGGAAAGCATAGAGTCACCTATCTACCCAAAAATTAATGACAAATATATAAAAGAATATTTAAAAAAGTGGCCAATTAATTGGATTGAAAATAGAGATGAAATTATAAAAAAAAGAGAAACTCTATATAACAACTATTATAATTATGTATTGAGTAAAACTAGTGATTTTTATATTCAAAAGATTTCTGACTTTGAAAAAAAAGCAGATGAAAAATTAGCAAAAGCAAAAGAAACTTCAGATTATTTTGATACAATTTATAAAGCATATCCCTCATATTCATCTGATAAGGGTAAGTTATTCCAAGAGGCATCCAAAGATATTAAGTCTGTAGAACTAATAAAAATTAATAAACAAATTGATGAACATATGGAATGGGAATTAAAAAATTTAACAGCTCGTTTGACAGCTACAGACAAGTCAAAAGCTCTATTTTTTTCAAATATGTCTATTAAGGAGAAACTTGAATTAAAAAAGTACAATAAAATGCATCTTAAATGTGAAAATGAGTATAATAATGGTCAAATAACATTTATTCAGAAATGGAAATAATATTATGTGCATTTATAGTGCATTTGTGTGCATTGAAAAAAAACAAAAAATTAAAAGACTTGATATGACTGGCTTAACAACTATGGGAGTAGACTTAAAATCCTTGCCGCTTGCGGAGTGCCAGTTCGAGTCTGGCCGAGGGCACCACTGGTTAATTTTAAAAAGATTTAATAAGTAAAATAAAAAATAAAAGAGATGACAAAACATTTAGTGACAGGATCAAGTGGATTTTTAGGCTCAGCTATTGTTAAAAAACTACATAGCCAAAATCATGAAGTAGTTTCTATTGATATTATAGAGGATGAAGAAATATCTAAGATTTCAAATTTTTATAAAATTGATATTTCTGATACAAATTTAGATTACAAAAAAATGTTTAATTGTGTAGATTGTGTTCATCATAATGCAGCTTTAGTTCCATTAACCAAGGCCGGAAAGAACTTTCATAAAGTAAACGTCCTCGGCACAAAAAATATATTAGCTCAAGCAATTAAACACAATGTTGTACATTTTAGTCATATGAGTTCATCTGCTATATTTGGTAGGCCGAAAAAAAATGAGAATGTTGATTATCAAAAGTATAATCCAACTGGCATTTATGGAATATCAAAACATCTTGCAGAACTTGAAGTGAATAAAACATTTAATGATAAAGATAAATATTTTAAATCTTGCTCTATCATCAGACCTAGACCGGTTGTTGCGAAAGAAAGATTGGGAATTTTTCAGATTTTATTTGATTGGGTAATCGATGATAAAAAAATACCAATTATTGGATCAGGAAAAAATGTATTTCAATTTGCACATTTGGATGATTTAGTCGATGTATCCATTGAAACTGCAGAAAAAAATATTTCTGGATATTTTAATATTGGCACAGATAAATATTCAACTCTTCAAAACGATTTAAATAAAGCATTTGAAAAGGTAGGTTCAAAATCTAAGGTTTTACCTATTAACAGAAATCTTTGTATAGCCCCCCTTTTTATACTTGATAAATTGAAGCTTTCACCCTTATCTAGTTGGCACTATCTATCTTATGATTGGAATTTTCATTATGATTTAACTGAAACTTTTAAGAAACTTTCTTGGAGACCAAAATATTCTAATGTGGACATGATTTGTGAAGCGTTTAATTGGTATAAAGAAAATAGAAATACTTTAAATGCAAGTGGATCTAGTCATAGATCATCGGTAAAACAGAAATTTTTAAAGTTTATTAAATTTTTCTTATAATGAAGGTTCAATACAGCACAACAATTTTAAAAAAATTTGTTTTAAAAATTTCATCAATAATTTTTGAAAACTTTTTAAACAAAACTGCATCTACCAGAGAAAAAAAATTAATCTTTTTACATTTTTTAAAAGCTCAACAAATAATACACGCTTTTTTTTTCATTTATTTTTACATTTTAAATTTAATATCACTTTGTTTATTTTTTAAATTATTCTCTAATATAGAAAATAAAAAATGTTATAGAATTTTTACATATTTAGATAAATTTAAATTTCTTAGATCAAATAAAATTTTGGAACTAATACATGCAATTTCTCTTTTAGTATTAGAGGGAAATGAAAAAATCCAAATTGAAAAAAAAAGCAATTTTTTAATAAAAGATAATGACTATATTGAAAATATTGTCATTGGATCTGGACCATCAGGAAGTATTACTGCATTAGAATTAAAAAAAAATAAATTGAATACTTTAATAATCGAGCAAGGTTATAAATACTCGTTGCCAAAAACCAAGCATCCTGGGAACGAATTTTTATATAAATGGAAATTCTCAGGTTTATCAGGTGCAATTGGTAATCCAGAATTACAATATGCTTCGGCTGAGTGTTATGGCGGTGGAAGTGAAATAAATAGTGGTCTGTACCATGAGATAGATAATAGATTTATTGAGGAAATTTCAAAAAAAAATGGTCTCAAAATAAAAACTGATAGCCAATTTTTAAATGAGATAACTAATTTTGATAAAATTGAAAAAAAACCATTAATTCAATTAAGGGACTATTTTGAAGAAGGTGCAAAAAAAATAAATTATAAAAATGAAAACATCAAAAGATTTATAAAGAAAGAGGAGATGGGTACCTCAAAAAATTCGATGACACAAACATTTTTGAAACAATATGAGAAGTTACAAGGTAAATTTATTTTAGGATATAAAGTGACAAGTATATCTGAAGACAATAATAAATGTAAAATAATCTTACAAAAAAGAAATGAAAAAATTTCAATTTATTGCAAAAATTTATTTGTTTGTTGTGGAGCACCTTATACACTTAATTTATTAAAGAAGAGTAAAATTATAAATCAAAACATAAATGATAACTTTCATTTTCATCCAATGTTTAAAGTAATTGCTAAGTTTCCAAAAAAAGTCAATGATATAGAGAGTTTAGATGTAATAAATTCACAAATTACAGAGTTTTACCCAGATTTTATTTTTGGCAATGCTGCTAGTGGGAAAAAATTTTTGAAAATTTCAACTTTTGGTGATCAAGAAGCTTATCAAGATGTAGAAAAAAATTTTGAATTCATGAGTATATTTCACTCAACTTTCTCAATTGGTAAGTGTAAATTAAAAAAAATACCATTGATAAATGAGCCCTTGGCTTTTCATCACTTAGATAAAAAGGAAGTTTTAAAAATTAAAGATGGAATTAAAAAGCTAATAAATTTTTTGCTTACATGTGGAGCTGAATATATTTATTTATTAAATGAAAAAATTACTGAGTACAATGAAGTAAAAATTGAAAAAATTTTAAGTAAAAATAAGATTAATTTATCGGCCGTACATTTATTAGGGGGGTTATCCTTTGGTGAAAATAAAGGTTGTACATTAGATATTAATGGAAAAATTAAGAATATTAGTTCAAATATATTTGTTAATGACTCATCCTTAATTACAGAAAAATTACTAAAAAATCCCCAAGGTGTTATTTTAACAATAGCTAAAAATAATATAGATAATTTTATAAAACTAAATAAATGAAAATCTTTGAATTTATAAAATTAAATAATATTTTTAAAAATTTTTTAATAATAATTCCATTTTTAGTAGCTGGAGGAAATATCAATCGAGAAAGCCTTTTAATTTTTGGAAAGGCATTTATAATATTTTTTTTTTTAACTACTTGTTGTTATATAATAAATAATTTTACTGATAGAAAAATTGATAAGATAAACGAATTAAAAAAAAACAAATATTTTCCTGAGGAAAAAAAGGTTTTTAAAATTTTTTTTATTTTTTTTTTATTATTTTTACTAGCTGTTTTTTATTCTAAAAGTTTTAATAATTATTTTTTGTATTTCTATATTTTAAATTTTATTTTATATAACTTTTATTTTAAACATATATTTTTAGTCGATATATTGCTTTTAACTAATTTTTACTTAATTAGAATACTATATGGAATTCAAATTTTTGATTTAAATTTTAGTAGTGGTTTTTTTATTTTTTTTCTCACTATTTTTTTGTGTCTTTCATTAGGTAAAAGAATTATACAAATAAATGTAAACGGGTTGGAAAAAGAGAATAGAATTATACCTTATTCAATTAAAAATAAGGTTTACTTAAAAAAATTTTTTCTTTTCTTTTTAAGTATTAATTATTTAACTTTTTTAATTTTTTTTATTGAAAATTTAAATTTTATTACAATTGATACAAATTTCTTTCTTAACATTAAAGATTATAATAATTTAGAAATTCTATTCTTATTGATTTTTTATAGTTTGTTAATTTTAAGGTTATTTTTTTTTATATCAAAAGATTTAATCAAAAAAGATATTTATGAACATCTTTTAAAGGATAAGATCACTATTTTTTTATTATCTTTCACGATCGGTCTGTTAATTTTTAATTTATTAACTAGTTAATATTTTATTATTATTTTATTTTTATTACCCAAGAAAATACCTGAGTTATGCCTTTGAATTCTTTTTGAGCTTACTATTAGCGATATTGGATTTTTTATCTATAAGATACAATATAAATTAAAAAAATTACAAATTTCACTTTATTTAATTTTTATTAGACTATATATTTTAAAATAATCTAATTCGATTATTAACATGATTGGAAAAATTTTACATTCAATAAACAACAATTTTGGGAAATATTTATTTAAAAACCCAAATACATTATATTACAATTTATTTAACAAATTACATCAAAATTTTATTGCTAATAAAAATTTTGAGAGCGAAAATATAAAAAAATATTTTGAAAAAGGTTTTTTCAAAACCAAAATAAATTCAATTAATTTTTGCAAATATATTGCTTCAGAGATTGAAAAACAGTCAATTAATTCAAAAGATAAATCTTTTAATTTTGAGATAAGTGATCAAATGCGAGAAAAAATAAAAGATCACATTAATAATGAGTTAAGTCCTACTTTGAAAGAACTCGAAAAATTTTATAATTCGAAAATTTCTGTCGCAAATATAGAAATAAGAAGAAACTTTCATATTGATGAGAGCATTACTGAGGAAATGTATAGTAACTTTTACCACGTCGATGCTTATGTTTATAATCACTTTAAAATGTTTATCAATTTGATGGATGTTAATATAGATCAGGGACCGCTACATATTTACTCTAAAAATAACACTAAAAAATTTATGAAATTGAATAATTATAAAAATAGAAGCAATTATGTTAATGAAGAACTTAGTGATGACTTAGTAAGTAATACCGGAAAAATTGGAGAGTCTTTTGTAGCCAATACAACAGAGTGTCTCCATAAAGCTGGTGAAGTTAAAAAGGGTAATTATAGAGACATACTTTTTATAACTTTCATAACAATTCCTGAAGAAATTGAAAAAAATAGAAACGACTTCTTTTATTACGAGACGAAATATCCAAAAGCAATTTGGGATGATGGAAATGAAATAATTAAAATTGCAAAACCGCAATCTTTTAGAAAAACTATCAAACTTTTTATTAAATATTACAAAAATAAATTAAATTAGATTTAAAACAAAAAAATAGAAAAGTTTAATTTCCTTTACATCTAAAATTATCAAAATAACATAAATTATAAATTTGATAAAAAAAATCGTTTTAATTAAAAAAATTAATTTTATTAAATATAAATAATTATAGAATGTAGCTAGATCCTTAAATATTTGAAACTTTTTTCAATTAATGGTGTTTGTGATTTTAAGATGATAATTATAAAATGTGAAATAAAAAAAAGTAAAGTTAATTTACCTATCAAACATATCAACCCACCCAAAATTACCCCAAATATGGACGTAAGTATTAAATAATTAAAAGAAATTATCATATTAAAAATTAAAAAAATTCTTAATTTATTCGCATTTATTAAAAAAATAAACTCATAACAAAGAATCAAAAAAATTAAACGATAATCAAAGTTTTTACCTATAAGAAATGTCCCAACATAGATTAAACCACCATATAGAAAACTAGTTATTATTCTGTAATTTACTTTATCTATATTAATTTCGATTTTATTTTTAAACATTAAATAAAAGAGAAATATCGAAATAATTAAAATACAAGTAATTAAGGAGTCATTAACATTTAAGCCGAATTTTGATAATGCCTTACTAATTGTTGAAGATCCGTAGCTAAGACCTGCAGATTTAGGTGTATTGGTTATTAAATATTTTAGGTCTTCATAATGATAATAAAAAATTAGGATACCAATGATCAAGAAAGTAAATAAAATTTTTTTATAATTTAATAAAGTAAGGATTAATGCTAAGGGATAAATTTTTAAAAATGCAGCTAAAGATAATAAAAAGAGCGAATATATTGGTAATAAAAATGTTGAGAAATATATAATTGAAAATATTAATAAATCGTTATTTCCTCTTTCTATTCCTAATAGTGATGAGCTTGAAAAGATTACAAAAAATAGCAAATATGATTTGGTTTTTAACAACAACAATAAACAAATTGATAAAAAAATAGATACAATAAATAAATTAAAAATTAAAAAAAAGTTTTCATTTTCTAGATTTAATATTTTTGCAATATCCAACCATATCGATGGATAATTGATTATTCTGTTCCAAGGATCTCCAGGGTTCGTAATATAAGGATTGAGACCCAACAATTCTGTTTTCAATGCGCCCTGAATCACTCTCATATCCGCAAAAATAGGATCCATTGCAGGTATTTTTAAAAAATTCCAAGATTTACTCCATCCATAAAAAAAAATACTGATAAGAAATAACGAGATTATGGAAACAAATATAAAGAGTAAAATTATTTCTTTTTGTGTAAATAATTTTTTAATCATTTATATTCATATATATTATTTTTTTAATTAACAAAAATTATTTGATTGATAAGAAAACAATAAAAATGAAAAAAATGCAAATCGTATCCGATACTAATCAAAAGTCCGTTAGAATTAAACAACATCTGATAAAAGAAATAGCAAGGAAAAAATTCGGCAACAGCGATATTGTAATTGTGATTGGTGGTGACGGATTTATGCTTAAAATATTAAAAAAAAATAAAAAATCAAAAAAATATTTTTATGGTATTAATTCAGGTAATTACGGCTTCTTAATGAATAAAGTTTCATCAAAAAATATTATTAATAATTTGCTAAAATCTAAAATGATTTCAATTTCACCTTTAGAAATGACTGTTACAAATAATAAAAATAAAAAGAAAAAACATATAGCAATTAATGAAGTATCAATATTAAGACAAAGTAGACAAGCAGCATCTTTATCTATTAAGCATGGTTCTAAACAAATTATAAAAGAACTTGTTTCTGATGGGGTGTTAGTCTCTACGCCTGCAGGAAGTACAGCTTATAATCTTTCTGTGCATGGTCCTATACTAAGTTTAAATTCTAAAAAATTATCAATTGCACCAATAAGTGCGTTTAGGCCCAGAAGATGGAGAGGAAAAATAGTTAGTGATAAATCGAAAATAGTTATAAGAAATTTAAATTCTAAAAAAAGACCAATTAGTGCGGTTGCTGACAATATTGAAGTTAGAAATGCAAAAAATATTTCTATAAAAACTAATCATAAAATTACATTTAATCTTTTATATGATAAAAATAAAAGTCTCCAAAAAAAAATTAAGATTGAACAGTTAAGAAATGAGACTAAATAATATTTAAATACATTAGTTAAATTTATTAAATGAAAAGAATTATCATCGGTTATTTATCATCTGGTTATGTGAAAATAAACTGTTTAAAAAATTTTTTATACAATTTTAAAAGATACAATCCAGGTTATCCTTGTGAATTAGTAATATGTTTCAAAAAACTTAATCGAGTAGAAAAAGAAAAAAGATTAGAATTAACAAAAGGTTTGAAAGTAGAAATTTTTTCTGATGAAAATGAAAAAAATGATCATGAGTGGGGAACACTAAAAAGACTTTGTGAATTAAAAAAAAATAGAATTATTTTTTGGATGAATGATTATGGATTTCCTAAAAAAAAAAATTGGCTAAAAATTATTATGAAACATTATAAAAATAATCGATTTTTAGGTACTTCTGGGTCATGTTCAAGCCACTATAGCAATTCATTTTATAGAGATAATAAGGACAATATATTTAATACATTTTATAAAATAATATATTTTTTTTTTACTGTACCCAAGTTTCCAAATTGCCATGTCCGAACTAATGGGTTTCTCATTAAGTCAAAAGATTTTTTAGAATTTATTAACGACAAATTTGTTGACTCAAAACTCAAATCTTTTTTAATTGAAAGTGGTTATAATAGTCTTACTAATTTTTTTTTAAAAAAAAATTACAACATATTTATTGTTAATAGAAATGGGGAAAAATTTAGCTTAAACAAAATGAAAGATAGTCAAACATTTGCATATGCAAATCAAGATAAATTTTTAATATCTGATAATCATATACGAAAGTATTTAACTTTTTCTAATAAAAACAAGATGGTAAAATCAAAACAAGTTTGGGGAAAATATGAATAATATTATTAAAAAATATTTTTATGAGAGCAAAAGTTTTTCAATAAAGCATGAAAAATACTTCAATGTTTATGAAAAATTATTGTCGAGATTTAGAGATAAAGAAATTACATTAGTTGAAATAGGTATTCATAATGGTGGCAGCTTACATATATGGAAAAAGTATTTACCTAAAGCAAAAATAATTGGAATTGACATTAATGAGGATTGCAAAAGATTTGAAAAAGATGGTTTTATTATTGAAATCGGAAATCAAAACTCACAAGAATTTTGGGAAAATTTTTTTATCAAACATAATAATGTTGATGTTATAATAGATGATGGTGGTCACACCAATTCCCAGCAGATAAATACAGTGGTTTGTTGCATACCGCATTTAAATAATGGAGGTCTATTGATAACAGAGGATGTAAATTGTAGTTATATGTTTGAATTTGGTAATCCAAATAAATTTTCATTTATAAATTTTAGTAAAAAAATTATTGACGACATCAATTTTAAATTTCCAAATTTAGGTAAATTTAAATATTCACTTAATGACTATATTTATTCAATACAATTTTTTGAGAGTATAGTTGTTTTTGAAATTAACAGAGATCTATGCCATTTTAATAAGATTATAACAAATGATAAAGAAAATTATAATATTAAAGATTTGAGATATAACTTTAAAGTTTCAAATTTATTTGAAAAACAATTTTTTAAAAAATTTAAAATTCTGAGAAAAATTAATGAAATATATAGAACTTTTAAAATCAGAAATTTTAATAATAAAAACTTAAAAAAATTTAAAAAGTATTTTAAGTAATTGTAATTTAACGGTGCCCCCGCACGGACTCGAACCGCGGACCTATTGATTACAAATTAATTACCAAAGTTAAAATAAGCATTATTTCTCATCGTTTATAGAAATTTACTTTCAGTTTGACAGCACTCTAGGCACATTTAAAGTGGAAATCATCCGAATTTTGAATAAATTTTTAAAAATTAAAATTTTTAAATGAAAAAAATATTTTTACTTATATTATTTATCTTTATCTTTTTTAGCTCTAAATCACTTGCTGATTTACAATTTAAACAATCAAAAGATATTTCTGATGATACTGATGATTTAAGAGGAATTTTTATAAAACCAGATGGAACAAGAGTATATGTTACTTCTGATGATGCAACTCCTACAGTTATTGAATATTCATTAAACGTTCCATTTGATATTAGTACCGCAACTAAAACCTCTCAAACTAACCTTTTGGTATCCGGAGGTGATGCAATGGATAAGCCTCATGCAATAGAATTTAAACCTGACGGAAAAGTTATGTATGTAATTCATAGCAACTCAGGATCGGTTGGCGTAGAACAGTTTAATCTTACTACTGCCTGGGATACTCAAACTATATCATATGATACTAGCTTGAGTATTTCTGATGATGTTCAGATAAGAGCTCTAGCTTTTAAATCTGATGGTACTCGAGTGTACATCGCGCAAAGAGATCATGGAAAAGTCAAACAATTAGATTTACCAACACCATGGGATTTATCGAGTGCAACAAATGAAGTGCAGTCAAATTCTTTTTTAGGTGAAGAAGATAATTTAAGAAATATACAATTTAGTTCAGATGGAACCTTTATGTATTTAGGTGGAAATGAGGGAGACGATATTAATAGATATAAACTACCTATTGCGTGGGATATAAGCACAATTACACATGAAACTACTTTTTCAATTAGCTCACAAACAGGTGAGATGCGTGGATTTAAATTTTCATCTAATTTTACAAAACTATATGTAACGGGAGACAATGGTGGGACTGACGATGTGATTTATGAATATGATGTTGATTGTGCTGGAACTATAACTTGTCTTGATGCATCAACTAATGCTGATGTAAAAGCTATCATCGAAGCTAATGTAGAGTTATCTAAAAGAATTATTAGGAATAATATACTTCCAGTTTTTCATAGAACTGAATGGTTAAGAAGACATAAAAACAAAGACAATCTTTCAAACTTGAAAGCTGAAATAGAGTTTACAAATCAGAGAATTGCAAAATTAGTAAGTGCTTTAAATACTAAAAAAGAAAAAGACAGAACTTATAATAGTGATGATTGGTTTCAATGGAGTGAGGGTAGAATAAGTCTAGGGAAAAGACATGCAATAGATACTTCATCTAGAGATATTCACACATATGGTATTTCAATTGGTGCCGATAGGATTAAAGATGAAGATAGAGATGTAATGTATGGATATGTTTTACAATATGGAAATGATAATATTGATATTGGTGGCCAAGGTACAAGACTAGATACAGATTCTTATAGCTTAGCTCTTTATGGAACAAAAATTGGAGAAGATAATTATTTTACAGATGGGATTATTGGGTTAAGTTTATTAGATATTGACCATAGGAGAGTCACTTATGGCAATACTCTTGAAGGAGATAGAGAAGGACAACAAATCTATGGGTCAGTTAATTTTGGAAAAAGATTACATGATAAAGAAATAAATCTAAATCCTGGTATCAAATTAGACTTAGGATATACAAAACTTAAAGCTTTTAGAGAAAAAACTACCCTAGGTAATAGTTTGAGTGATGCATTAATTTATAAAGAACAAAACATTAAAAATGCAATGGCAACAATTGGAGTACTGTTCGATAAAGAAAAAAAGGAGAAAGAAAAAAAAACAATCCATCATGGGAGATTAGAGTATGTGGGAGATTTAAGCCCATCTTCTAATGCAGAATTTTATTATCTAAACAATCAAAGTACCGTTTATAAATATAAAGCAAATAACATATCAAAACATAATTATAGAATTGGATATGGTTTAGATATAACTACAGTCACTGGTTGGTCAATAGTAACAAACCTTGAGAGATTTGGCGCAAGTGGAAAAGGTTACTATAATGAGTTTTTTTTATCTTTAGGATATGTTCCAGTTGATGAAACAAAAATTGCGTTAGAAATAGATGAAACAAGTAATACTAATTTAGAATTTACAAAAAAAATAAATACCTTCGATTTAAAAATTTCATCTAAATACAATTTTTTTAGCGATATACCTGACTATGGGGCGAATATAATTGTAAGTAACAGTTTTTAGTGGTGCCCCCGCACGGATTCGAACCGCGGACCTATTGATTACAAATCAATTGCTCTACCAGCTGAGCTACAAGGGCGTGCACAATAACTATTAATTATTTGCAATTTAATCAACTATTTTTTTTAGATAACTTAAATGATGAAATACAATCGCAGCACTGTTTGAAATATTTAGGCTATCAACTCTCTTATTTATTTCTATCCTAACTATAAAATCGGCATATTTTGACGTATGTTTATGCATTCCTGAACCCTCAGATCCAAATAATAATATATTATTACCTTTCCAATCAACATCTGTAAAATTTTTTTTTCCATTTCCATCAAAACCATATACCCAAAAATTTTTTTCTTTTAAATTTTTTAATGCCGAATTGATATTTGATACCTCAAATATATTTAGATCCTCAATTGTTCCACTTGCTGCTTTATACATAAGCTTGCTATCTTTTGGAAAATTTCTTTCTTTAATAATTATTCCATCAATATTGAATGATGCTGCACTTCTGATTACAGAACCTATATTCCTTGGGTCTGTAACACCATCAAGACAAATTAATGTGATATCATTTTTATTTTTTATGTATTCTTTTAAATTTGGTTTCTCTAAATGCTCAATTTCTGCAACATAACCTTGATGCTGTAATTTTTCTTTTGTGCTGTATTTATCAAGTTCTTTTTTGGTTTTAAAATATACTTTGACATTATTTAACAAGTTATTATTTGGATTCTTTTTATGAATATTTTTTTTACTTTCCTCCGTTAAAAATACTCTCAAAACCTTTCTTCTCGGATTTCGTAAAGCCCCAATTACTGCATGTTGACCAATTATAAAAAAAGGTGATTTGTTCATAAAATTATCCTATTTTTACACGTTTTTTTGATTATTTTCCTAATAAATCACATATTGCAATTGCACAAATAAAATATATAAAACGCATGTTGTTTGAAGCTTTATTGAACAAGGGGACACTTCCCCAAAGGAGGGGTTCCAGAGCGGTCAAATGGGGCGGGCTGTAAACCCGTTGACTTCGGTCTTCGAAAGTTCGAATCTTTCCCCCTCCACCACTCAATAAAGTTTTGATCGATACTGGAGTGTTACTCTTGGGGTTGTGCGGGTGTAGTTCAATGGTAGAACGCTAGCCTTCCAAGCTGGATGTAAGGGTTCGATTCCCTTTACCCGCTCCAAGAAATAAAATTAATTAATGTAAGGAATATAAGTAATGTCAAAAGAAAAATTTGTAAGAAATAAACCACATTGTAATATTGGTACAATTGGTCATGTCGATCATGGAAAAACTACTTTAACAGCAGCTATTACGAAAGTTTTATCTGAGACTGGTGGAGCGCAAGCTGTAGCATATGATCAAATTGATAAAGCTCCAGAGGAAAAAGAAAGAGGGATTACTATTTCTACTGCGCATGTTGAATATGAAACTAAGAAAAGACATTATGCTCACGTAGATTGCCCTGGCCATGCTGACTATGTAAAAAATATGATTACAGGTGCCGCTCAAATGGATGGTGCAATTTTAGTTGTTAATGCTGCAGATGGACCAATGCCACAAACAAGAGAACATATTCTTTTAGCAAGGCAAGTGGGTGTCCCAGCAATTTGTGTCTATTTAAATAAAGTAGATCAGGTTGATGATAAAGAAATGATTGATCTTGTTGAAGAGGAAATTAAAGAATTATTAACTTCTTATAAGTTTCCTGGAGATAAAACTCCAATAGCCAAAGGTTCAGCTCTTGCTGCCGTAGAAGGAAGAGATGATGAAATTGGAAAGAATTCTATTTTAGAATTGATGAAAAATGTCGATGAATTTATTCCTCAACCAGACAGACCAAAAGATAAAGATTTTTTGATGCCAGTTGAAGACGTATTTTCAATTTCAGGAAGAGGAACTGTTGCAACTGGAAGAGTAGAATCTGGTGTTCTTAAAACTGGAGATGAACTTGAAATTGTGGGAATTAGAGAAACAAAAAAATCAGTTTGTACTGGAGTGGAAATGTTTAGAAAACTATTAGACTCAGGTGAGGCAGGTGATAACGTTGGAGTGCTTTTAAGAGGTGTAGAAAGAACTGATATAGAGAGAGGCCAAGTTCTTTGTAAACCGGGATCTGTTACACCCCATACTAAATTTGAAGCTCAGGCTTATGTACTTAAGAAAGAAGAGGGTGGAAGACATACACCGTTTTTTACTAAATATAGACCTCAGTTTTATTTTAGAACAACAGACGTTACTGGAGAAGTAGAGCTTCCTGCTGGAACAGAAATGGTTATGCCAGGAGATGATGCTAAATTTACAGTAAAATTAATTACTCCAATTGCAATGTCAGAAAAATTGAATTTTGCAATTCGTGAGGGTGGCAGAACTGTAGGAGCAGGAGTGGTAACTAAAATTATAGAGTAAACTCTATATAGGAGTGTAGCTCAATTGGTAGAGCGCCGGTCTCCAAAACCGGAGGCTGAGGGTTCGAGTCCCTCCGCTCCTGCCAGTTAAAACTAAAAATGATTATGAAAAACCCGATTAAATTTATACAAGAAGTCAAGCAAGAGGCCTTCAAAGTTACATGGCCAACTGGAAAAGAAACGCTTCAAGGTGCAATTATGGTTTTTTTAATGGCTCTTGTGATGTCATTGTTTTTTTTATTGATTGATCAGATATTTAAATTTTTATTAGACATATTATTGAAGGTGAGCTTATAATGAAAAATTGGTACATCGTTCAGTCACACTCAAGTTTTGAAAATAAAGTGGCAGGGTTAATAAAAGAAGAAGCTGAAAAAGCAAAAATAGCTGAAAAATTTGAGGAAATTATAGTACCAACACATGATGTAACAGAGGTTAAGAGAGGAAAAAGAGTTCAAAGAAAAAAAAAATATTTTCCAGGTTATGTTTTAATAAAAAGTGAAATGGATAATAATATTTATCATATGATTAAAAATCTTAAAAGAGTAAGTGGTTTTCTTGGTACCAAAGGTATGCCAGTTCCAGTTTCGGATAAAGAGATAGAAAAAATTTTAGGTCAAATTAAAGATGGTGTAGCCCAACCAAAATCTGGCATAGAATACAGTGTGGGTGAAAAAGTTCAAGTTGTGGATGGTCCGTTCGCGTCATTCAGTGGGATGGTTGAAGGTATTGACGAGGAAAAATCAAGATTAAAAGTATCAGTTTCAATTTTTGGTCGACCTACACCTGTTGATTTAGAATATAACCAAGTTGAGAAAGTTAGTTAATGGCAGCAAAAAAAGAAGTAAGCGGTTTTATAAAACTACAAATCAAAGGTGGGCAAGCTAACCCAGCTCCACCTGTGGGTCCTGCGTTAGGCCAAAGAGGAGTCAATATAATGGAATTTTGTAAAGCATTTAATGATAAAACCAAATCTTTAGCAGGTAAACCAGTGCCAGTGGAAATAACAGTCTATAAAGATAAAAAATTCGACTTTAAAATCAAATCTCCTCCTGCATCTTTTTATATAAAAGAGGCTGCCAAGTTAAAAAGTGGATCACAGGAACCTGGAAGAAACATAGTTGCGTCCATTACTAAAAAACAAGCAGAGGATATAGCTAAACAAAAAATGAAAGATTTAAATGCCTTAGATCTTGAGCAAGCAACCAAGATAATTTCTGGTTCTGCTAGATCTATGGGTATTGAGGTAAAAGAATAATGAGATCAAAAAGATATAAAAAACTTCCTGAAAAAACTGAAAATCTGAACTCAGAGTTGATAGAAAAATTACTGCCTACAATTAAAAAAAATTGTACAACTAAATTTGATGAGTCTGTAGACTTAAGTTTACAAATTAATAATAAACAAAAAAAAGGCGAAATTAATATTAGAACTGTTGTAAATCTTCCAGGAGGAACGGGCAAAAGTGTTAAAGTAGCTGTGGTTTGTGAAGAGAATAAAACTTCAGAAGCTAAAAATGCTGGAGCTGATTTAATAGGTGGAGATGAATTCATTGATAGGATTAAAAATGGAGAAATGAACTTTGAAAAACTAATCTGTACACCAAGTATGATGATTAAATTGTCGAAACTTGGAAAAGTTTTAGGCCCAAAAGGCTTGATGCCGAATCCAAAACTGGGGTCTGTTACCGAAGATTTGAATAAAGCAATAAAAGATGCAAAATCAGGCCAAGCGGAAATTAGAAATGATAAAGATGGAAATATTGGTGTTAGTATAGGAAAAAAATCTTTTAATGATGATCAACTAATCAAAAATTTCAATGCTATTTTAGATGCTTTAGAAAAAGAAAAATCTAATAATACACTTAAAGGTGATTTGATTAGATCTGCTTTTATAACGTCTACAATGGGAATATCATATAAACTTAAATTAAGTAAAACTATATAATTTTATGATGAATAAAGAACAAAAGAAAAATTATATTACTGAAATGACTAATCAATTTGAAAACAGTAAAGCTGTAATGGTTACACATTACCAGGGTTTGACAATGCCACAATTAGATGAATTAAGATCTAAAATGAGAGAACATGGTATAGTTTTCAAAATAACTAAAAACAGAATTACAAAGTTAGCTTTAGAAAAAACACGATGTAAAGACTTATCCAATTTGTTTAATGGTCCAACAGCTGTTGCTTTTAGTGAAGACGCAATAATGTCTGCAAGAATTATCTCTAATTTTGCGAAAGATAACCAAAATTTGAAGTTGATCGGTGGAATTATGGAAAATGAAATTTTAGATCAAGAAGGAGTTCAAAATGTAGCAAATTTACCAACATTAGATGAGGCTAGAGCAAAAATCATTGGAATTCTTAATGCTTCAGCGTCAAAAATAGTGAGTATTTTGCTTGCACGATCAGAAAAAATGAGTAATTTACCGACAGAAAATTCTGAAACTAAACCTAAAGAGTAGAAAATGCCTGATTTAAATAAAATAATAGACGATTTATCAAAACTGACTGTTGCAGAAGCAGCAGACTTATCAAAACAATTAGAGGAAAAATGGGGAGTTACCCCTATGGCAGCAGCAGCTCCGGCAGCAGCAGGTGCAGCAGCAGCAGCAGAAGATAAAGATGATTTTTCAATTATGCTTGTTTCTGCAGGAGATAAAAAAATTAATGTAATTAAAGAAGTGAGAGCAGCTACTTCTCTTGGATTAAAAGAAGCTAAAGATTTAGTAGAGGGAGCACCCAAAGAAGTTAAAGCAGGTGTGCCAAAAAAAGAGGCAGAGGAAATTAAAGCTAAGTTGGAAGCTGCAGGCGCAAAAGTAGAACTTAAGTAAATTAACAAGGAATTAATTAAGTGCTGGTTATTTTATATCAGTACTTCAATAAATAGATGCAATTATCTTTTACTGAAAAAAAAAATATAAGAAAGAGTTTTGGCAAATTAAAAGAAGGTTTATCAATACCAAATCTGATAGAAGTTCAAAAAAATTCATATAAGGAACTTACAGAGCTAAGTATTCAAGAAAATAATCTTACCAAGGGTTTTGATAGAGTTTTTAAAAGTATTTTTCCTATAGAAGATTTAAATGATAAAGCTACTCTCGAATATGTTTCTTATAGATTAGAAAAGCCTAAATTTGATGTTGAGGAGTGTATTGCTAGAGGTTTAACATACTCCTCAGCTCTAAAATGTACTCTCAGATTAGTAGTTTATGAAATAGATCAAGAAAATAATACAAAAGATATTTTATCGGCTAAAGAACAGGAAGTTTACATGGGTGATGTACCGATGATGACAAATAGTGGAACATTTATCACTAACGGTGTTCAAAGGGTTGTAGTAAACCAAATGCATAGAAGTCCAGGAGTATTTTTTGATCACGATAAGGGCAAAACTCATGCAAGCGGGAAACTTTTATTTAATTGTAGAGTAATCCCAAATAGAGGTTCATGGCTTGATTTTGAGTTTGATGTTAAGGATTTTTTGTATTTTAAAATAGATAGAAAAAAGAAGATTTTAGCATCTACTTTGTTATTGGCTCTTGGTTATACAAAAACTGAAATAGCAAATGAATTTTATGAGAGTGAAGATTACACATACGACAAAAACACAAATAAATGGAAAACCAAATTTAATCCAGATAATTATAAAACAAAAAACTTTTCTGAGGAGGTTATCGATGCCAAAACTGGTAAAGTTGTAATAAATTCTGGAGATAAAATAAATTTTCTTAATGCAAAAAAATTAGCTAATGATGGGTTGAGAGATATACTAGTTTCCCAAGACTCTTTACTAGGTAAATACTTACATAAAGATATAAAAGTAAGCGAGGAAGAGGGTGGAACTTTTGAAATAGGTACTGAACTTAATGATACAATAATTCAAAAGATTTTAGATGCGAATATAAATAAGATCAAAATTTCAATAACTAACTCAATTAATAAAGGGCCATATTTACTGAATACTATTTTAAATGATAAAAATAATAATAAAGATGAAGCAATTACAGAAATTTATAAAATGTTAAGACCAGGTGAACCACCAACAATGGAAATAGCAACTCAAATTTTTAATAACTTATTTTTTAGTTCAGATAGATATGACCTTTCTGACGTTGGTAGAGTCAAAATGAATTCAAGATTAAATTTAGAGTGTTCAGATAAGATTACGATTCTTAGAAATGATGATATAATCTCAATTATCCACAAGATGTTAGATCTAAGAGATGGTAAAGATGAAGTTGACGATATTGACCATCTGGGTAATCGAAGAGTTAGATCTGTAGGTGAACTTGTTGAAAATCAGGCACGGATCGGTGTTTACAGGATGGAAAGAGCTATAAAAGAAAAAATGACAACTTTAGATGTAGAGTCAGCTATGCCTCAAGATTTAATAAATGCAAAACCTTTAACTGTTTCATTGAAAGATTTTTTCGCAAGTTCACAATTATCTCAATTCATGGACCAAACTAATCCTTTATCTGAAATCACACACAAAAGAAGAGTTTCAGCATTAGGTCCGGGTGGATTAACAAGAGAGAGAGCTGGTTTTGAGGTAAGAGATGTGCATCCAACACATTATGGTAGAATTTGCCCGATTGAGACTCCTGAAGGCCCAAATATTGGACTGATCAATAGTTTATCAACTTATGCAAAAATTAATAAGTATGGATTCATAGAAAGTCCATATAAGAGAGTAAAAGATGGTGTTGTTCAAAATAAGGTAGAATATTTATCAGCAATGGAAGAAACAAAATATACTATTGCTCAAGCCAATACAAAACTTGATAAAAATGGAAAAATAGTAGAGGAACTTGTTTCCTGCCGTCAAAATTTAAATTTTTTATTATCTAAACCTGAAACTATTGATTACATAGATGTTTCACCAAAACAATTAGTTTCAGTGGCTGCTTCATTAATACCATTTTTAGAGAATGATGATGCAAACAGAGCTTTAATGGGTTCTAACATGATGAGACAAGCGGTGCCTTTATTAAAACCGGAATCACCATTAGTTGGTACAGGAATAGAGAGCGATGTTGCTTTAGACTCTGGTGTAACGATAGTTGCGAAGAGAGAGGGTGTTGTAGATAAAATCGATGGTAAAAGGATTGTAATCAAGGCAACTGAAGAGACAGATTTTAGTAAATCAGGTGTTGATATTTACAATCTGCAAAAATTTAAAAGGTCAAACCAAAATACATGCATTAACCAAAGACCTTTAGTCAGGGTGGGTGATAAAGTTAAAGTTGGCGATATAATAGCCGATGGACCATCAACAAAACTAGGTGAGTTAGCTCTTGGTAAGAATGTTACTGTAGCGTTTATGCCGTGGCAAGGATATAATTTTGAAGACTCTATTCTAATTTCTGAAAGATGCGTAACAGATGATGTTTTCACTTCTGTTCATATAGTTGAATATGAAATTATGGCTAGAGACACGAAATTGGGTGAAGAAGAAATTACACGAGATATACCAAACGTAAATGAGGAAGCATTAAAAAATCTTGATGAATCTGGCGTTGTTTACATTGGAGCAGAAGTTAATGCAGGAGATATATTAGTTGGAAAAGTGACTCCTAAAGGAGATTCTGCCTCTGGACCTGAAGAAAAACTTTTGAGATCTATTTTTGGAGAAAAAGCTATTGATGTGACGGATACATCTTTAAGAATGTCAAGAGGAAGCAGTGGAACTGTTGTAGATGTAAGAGTTTTTAATAGACATGGAATTGAAAAGGACGAAAGATCAATAACAATAGAAAGAGCTGAGATAGATCAAGTACAGCAAGACAAAATTGTCGAGGAGGAAATTTTAGAAAGAAGCATTAAACAGCGAGCATCGCAAATTTTATCTGGTTCTAAATTAAGTAAAAAATTAAAAGATTTAGACCAAGGAACAGAACTAAATTTAGATGTAATTAATAATTTAGGTATAAATGATATCTTTAAGATCACGAATGGAAATACAAATCATGAGTCGACGTTAGCGCAATTAAAAGAACAGTACACTCACGCAAAACAAGATATTACCGAAAGATTCGAAGATAAAGTTTTAAAGATTAGAAGTGGAGACGATCTACTTCCAAGTGTAATGAAAATGGTAAAAGTTTTTGTTGCAATTAAAAGAAGGTTAAGACCAGGTGATAAAATGTCAGGCAGACATGGTAATAAGGGTGTAGTCAGTAAGATAGTTCCAGTAGAAGATATGCCATACAGAGAAGATGGTAGACCTGTAGATATAGTACTCAATCCTCTTGGTGTCCCAAGTAGAATGAATGTTGGTCAAATTTTAGAAACACACTTAGGATGGGCTTGTAAAGAATTTGGTGAGGAAATAAAAAGGTTAGTAAATGAAAATCAGAAAAAAATAGAAAAAACTGAAAAAATTTCAAAATTTTTAAAATCTGTTTATGGTGATGAGATTTATAACGAAAAAGTAGAAAAGTTAAGTAAGACAGAATTTAAGGACTTGTGTGAAAATCTTCAAAATGGTGTAGCGATATCAACACCTGTTTTTGATGGTGCCAAAGAAAAAAATGTGACTGATATGCTAGAACTAGCAAATCTTCCAGGCTCAGGTCAAACATATCTTTGGGATGGAAGAACAGGAGAAAAATTTGACAGACCAGTTACAGTCGGAATAATTTATATGTTAAAGTTACATCACTTGGTCGAAGATAAGATTCATGCTAGATCAACCGGTCCATACAGTTTAGTAACTCAACAACCTTTAGGTGGGAAAGCACAATTGGGAGGACAAAGATTTGGAGAAATGGAAGTATGGGCTCTCGAAGCCTATGGTGCATCTTATACATTACAAGAGATTTTAACAGTAAAATCTGATGACGTTGCAGGAAGAGTAAAAGTCTATGAGACAATCGTTAAAGGTGAAGAAAATTTTGAGTCAGGTATACCTGAATCATTTAACGTTTTAGTAAAAGAAATAAAATCACTAGCATTGAATGTGGAACTAAACTAATGAAAAAGGAATTAACAGATTTATTTAAAAATTCAGAAATCTCAGAAGCACAAAATTTTAATAGTATTAAAATATCTTTAGCAAGTCCCGAAAAAATAAAATCTTGGACTTATGGAGAAATAAAAAAACCAGAAACAATTAACTACAGAACTTTTAGACCAGAGAAAGACGGTCTATTTTGCTCAAGAATATTTGGTCCAATCAAAGATTATGAATGTCTATGTGGAAAGTACAAAAGAATGAAGTTTAGAGGAATCATATGTGAGAAATGTGGTGTCGAAGTCACTAAGTCTAATGTGAGAAGAGAAAGAATGGGTCATATTAATTTAGCTACACCAGTTGCTCACATTTGGTTTCTAAAATCATTACCTAGTAGAATAGCGTTAGCTGTTGATATGAAGCTAAAAGAGGTTGAACGAGTTTTATATTTCGAAAATTTTATTGTGATTGAACCAGGATTAACTGGTTTAAAGAAAAATCAACTACTAAATGAAGAAGAACTTGCTAAATATCAAGATGAATTTGGTGAAGAAGCATTTTCGGCAGGTATTGGAGCTGAAGCAGTTTTAGAAATGCTAAAATCTTTAGATTTAGAATTAGAGAGAAAAAATTTAGTAAGCTATATTAAAGAAACAAAATCAAAAGTTAACGAAGAAAGAGCAATCAAAAGATTAAAATTAATCGAGTCATTTATTGAAACTGGTCAAAAACCAGAATGGATGATTATGACTGTTGTGCCGGTAATTCCTCCTGAATTAAGACCTTTAGTTCCACTAGATGGTGGAAGATTTGCTACATCAGATCTTAACGATCTATATAGAAGAGTTATAAATAGAAATAATCGCCTCAAAAGATTAATGGATCTTAAGGCTCCAGATATAATTGTAAGAAATGAAAAGCGTATGCTTCAAGAGTCGGTTGATGCGTTATTTGATAATGGAAGACGTGGAAGAGTGATAACAGGGACTGGAAAGAGACCGTTAAAATCTTTGGCTGAGATGTTAAAAGGAAAACAGGGAAGATTTAGACAAAATTTATTAGGTAAAAGAGTTGATTATTCTGGTCGATCTGTAATCGTTGTTGGTCCAGATCTAAAATTACATGAATGTGGATTGCCAAAAAAGATGGCGCTAGAGTTATTTAAACCTTTTTTATATGCAAGACTTAACAAATTAGGATTAGCTTCAACAATTAAACAAGCTAAAAAACTTGTTGAGAAAGAGACCAATGCTGTTTGGGATGCTTTAGAATTAATTGTAAGAGAACATCCTGTGTTGTTAAACAGGGCGCCTACACTTCATAGACTCGGAGTTCAAGCGTTTGAACCTAAATTAATTGAAGGTGATGCAATTGAACTACATCCGCTCACTTGTGCAGCATTTAATGCTGACTTTGATGGTGACCAAATGGCGGTTCATGTTCCTTTAAGTTTAGAAGCACAGTTGGAAGCAAGAATTTTAATGTTATCAACAAATAATATCTTATCTCCATCCAACGGTAAGCCAATTATTGTACCAAGTCAGGATATGATCTTAGGGATTTACTATTTATCCCAAGAACCACTTACAGACAAACCAGCAGGATATTTTGTAGACGCTGATCAAATTGAGTTTGCTTTATCATCTGGTGAAATAAAAGTTCATAGCACAATTATTTCTAGGTTTGAAACAGTCGATAATAATGGTAACAAAAAATTTGAAAAATACACCTCAACAGCAGGAAGATTTTTATTAGCTAATTTGTTACCTAAAAATTTTAATATTAAATTTTCTTTAATCGATAGACTACTTCCAAAGAAAACTGTCTCAGAAATTATTGATATTGTCTTTAGATTTTGTGGACAAAAAACGACTGTAATATTTTGTGATAAACTTAAAGATTTAGGATTTAAACATGCTTTTAAAGCAGGAATTTCTTTCGGAAAAGATGATTTAGTTATTCCAGAGAGTAAAAACAAACTTATTGATGATACAAAAAAACTCATAGCCGACTACGAAACTCAATATTCCGAGGGACTTATAACAAGAGGAGAAAAATACAATAAAGTTGTAGATGCATGGTCAAAATGTACTGATCAGGTAGCTTCAGAAATGATGAAAGGTATTTCAGCAACAGAGAAGACATCCGATGGCCTCAAGATAAACTCAGTATTTATGATGGCTGATAGCGGTGCTAGAGGCTCTGCGGCACAGATGAAACAATTAGCAGGAATGAGAGGTTTGATTGCTAAACCATCAGGAGAAATTATTGAAAGTCCGATTACTTCAAATTTTAAGGAGGGATTAACTGCTCTAGAATATTTTAACTCTACTCATGGAGCTAGAAAAGGATTAGCAGATACAGCTTTAAAAACCGCTAGTTCAGGTTATTTAACAAGAAGGCTTTGCGATGTCGCTCAAGATTTAACTGTTACTAAAAAAGAATGTGATTGTAAAAATCCAGGGTTTATTGAACTTTCAGAAATTTTAGAAGGTGGTAATGTTGTAGTAAGTTTATCAGAAAGAGCTTTAGGAAGAGTTACTTTTAATGAAGTGAAACATCCTATCACTGGTGAAGTTATAATTAAAAAATCAACAATGATCGATGAAGCCGGATGTGATAAGATTGATGCTGCTGGAATAAAATCTGTCAAAGTTTATTCTGTTATGACTTGTGGATCTAAAGAGGGTGTTTGTGCCACCTCATATGGAAGAGATTTGTCCAGAGGACAAATGGTTCATGTGGGTGAGGCAATCGGAATGATTTCTGCACAATCTATTGGAGAACCCGGAACACAGTTAACAATGAGAACTTTTCACGTAGGAGGAACAGCTTCAGTTAAACAAGACTCTCAAATTATAAGTAAAGGAGAAGGTACTCTAAGAATTATCAACTCGAATATTTTAGAAGACTCTAAGAAAAATTTAATTGTTATGGGAAGAAATACTCAACTTTCAATAGAGGACGATAATGGAGTTCAGATCGCAGTTTATAAAGTAGCTTATGGTTCAAGATTATTTTTTAATAATGGCGATAAGATAAAAGCTAATACAAAAATTTGTGAATGGGATCCTTACACAACACCAGTAATTGCTGAAAAAAGCGGTATAGCAGGCTTTGTGGATTTAATTGATGGGGTTTCGATACAAGAAACAACAGATGATGCAACAGGTATTTCCTCCAAATCAGTTATTGATTGGAGATCACAATCAAAAAGTTCTGATTTAAAACCCAGAATAACTTTAAGAGATGAAAAAGGCAATGTAATCAAAAAAGCTGATGATAATGAAGCAAGATACTATTTAGTTCCAGACTCAATTTTATCTGTTAAAGATGGACAAAAAGTTTCAGCTGGAGATGTAATTGCTCGGTTACCTAAAGAGACAACTAAAACTAAGGATATCACAGGTGGATTACCAAGAGTTGCAGAACTATTTGAGGCGAGAAAAGCTAAAGATAGTGCTATAATTGCAGAAAATGATGGTCAAGTAGTTTTTGGAAAAGAAGTTAGGGGAAAACAAAGAGTTTCAATTGTTCCAACTGATGGAGCTGAACCATCAAATTATTTAATTCCTAAAGGCAAACATATAAATTTTAACCAAGGAGAAAATATCAAAAAAGGTGAATATCTTCTAGATGGACAACCACTACCACATGATATTTTGCGTATTATGGGTATTAAAGATTTGACTGAATACTTTGTTAATCAGGTTCAAGAAGTTTACAGATTACAAGGAGTAATTATTAATGATAAACATATTGAAACGATTTTAAGACAGATGTTAAAAAAAGTTGAGGTAAAAACGACAGGAGACTCAAGTTATTTACCTGGTGAAATAGTTGATAGAATTAAATTTGATACAAATAATGAAAAATTAAAGTCCGAGGGTAAAACTCCAGCAACAGCTGAAAGAGTGTTAATGGGGATTACTAAAGCTTCATTACAAACTGAGTCATTTATTTCAGCAGCTTCTTTTCAAGAAACCACTAGGGTTTTAACGGATGCGGCAATAAAAGGAAAAATAGATCCTTTAAATGGTCTGAAAGAAAATGTTATTGTTGGTAGACTGGTACCTGCGGGGACTGGAAATATCAAGAATAATTGGAATAAAAAGGCTATTGAGGATGATAATAAATTCTTGTCAGAGCAAGAAAAAATTGAACCCTCAGATTCCCAAGCAAATCAATAAAAAAAACAGCTAAAATTAGTAGTTTTAGTTTGACAAAAACTTATTAATAAGTAATTTGGCGATGTTTTTGGTTGGAATGTAGTGCTTTTTTGTACTAAACGCTGCCACAAATAACCTGTCAGTTATTTCATTCAAAAATTTTAAATAAATAGAAAATTAATTATGCCAACAATTAATCAATTGTTAAGAAAAAAAAGAGTTAAGCAAATAAATAGGAATAAAGTTCCAGCTCTTCAAAAACAACCTTTAAAAAGAGGTGTTTGTGTGAAAGTTTATACAACTACACCAAAAAAACCTAACTCAGCTTTAAGAAAAGTTGCGCGAGTGCGATTATCCAATGGTTTTGAAGTTACTGCTTATATTCCTGGAGAAGGTCATAATTTACAAGAGCACTCAGTCGTACTAATAAGAGGTGGTCGAGTAAAAGATTTACCTGGAGTTAGATACCATATCTTAAGGGGTAACTTAGACACTCAAGGAGTTGCTAATAGAAAAAAAAGAAGATCTCTTTACGGAACAAAAAAAGGTAAATAAAAATGTCTAGAAAAAAAACTCAACCTAAAAAAAATATTGTTCCTGATCCTAAGTTTAAATCAACAATTATTCCAAAATTAATAAATAACATAATGTATGATGGTAAAAGAGGTATTGCTGAAAAAATTGTATATGATGCAATTGATAAGATTAAAACTAAAACAAAAGATGAGCCTATAAATATATTTAACGAGGCAATAAATAATATAAAACCAACAGTTGAGGTAAGATCTAGAAGAGTCGGTGGTGCAACTTATCAGGTACCAGTAGAAGTAAAGAGTAAAAGAGCTCAAGCGTTAGCAATTAGATGGCTAGTGGACTCTGCAAGAAAAAGAAAAGACAAACACATGTCCGATAAAATTTTTAACGAGCTTTATGATGCATATGAAAAAAAAGGCTCTGCAGTAAAAAAAAGAGAAGATGTGCATAAAATGGCAGAGTCTAATAAAGCTTTTGCACATTTTAGATGGTAAAAAATTATGGCTAGAACACATACTTTAGATAAATATAGAAATATTGGTATCATGGCACACATAGATGCTGGTAAAACAACCACTACTGAGAGAGTTCTATATTATACAGGTAAAAGCCATAAAATAGGCGAAGTTCATGATGGTGCTGCAACTATGGATTGGATGGAGCAGGAGCAAGAGAGAGGAATTACTATTACATCAGCTGCAACAACATGTTTTTGGCAAGATCACAGGATAAATATAATAGATACACCTGGTCACGTAGATTTTACAATCGAAGTTGAACGATCTTTAAAAGTTTTAGATGGAGCTATAGCTGTTTTTGATGGCGTAGCGGGTGTTGAACCGCAATCGGAAACAGTATGGAGACAAGCTGATAAATATAAAGTACCAAGAATTTGCTTCGTAAACAAATTAGATAGAACTGGGGCCGATTTCTTTAGATGTGTAGATATGATTAGAGATAGATTAGGCGCCAATCCATTAGTTTTACAAGTTCCAATTGGAATTGAGGCTTCACTGTCAGGAGTTGTAGATTTAGTTAAAATGAAAGCGCAAGTTTGGAAAAATGAAGCTTTAGGAGCTGAATGGGAATATAAAGAAATCCCAGAAGATTTAAAAGAAATTACTCAAAAATATAGAACTGAATTAGTTGAGTTAGCAGTCGAACAAGATGAAAAATTAATGGAAGCATATTTAAATGGTGACGAAATAAAAGAAGAGGATTTAATTAAGTGTATAAGAAAAGGCACTTTAAACTTTAGTTTCGTTCCAGTTTTAACAGGATCAGCTTTTAAAAATAAAGGAGTGCAGCCGTTATTAGATGCAGTTGTGAATTATCTACCAAGCCCAGTAGATATTGGCTCAATTAAAGGAACAAAGCTAGGTGGTGAGGAAGAATTAGAAATGAAGTTTGATGATAATGCACCATTTTCTGCTTTAGCTTTTAAGGTGGCAAACGATCCTTTTGTGGGTTCTTTAACATTTATTAGAATATATTCAGGTACAATTAAGACAGGAACAGCTGTTTACAATTCCTCTAAAGAAAAAGAGGAGAGAGTTGGAAGAATGTTGTTAATGCATGCAAATTCAAGAGAAGATATTAAAGAGGCAAATTCAGGTGATATTGTAGCATTAGCAGGTTTAAAAAATACGATTACAGGGCATACATTATGCGAGAAAGACAAGGCTGTTTTACTTGAACCAATGGAATTTCCAGATCCCGTAATAGAAATAGCAGTAGAACCTAAGACAAAAGCAGACCAAGAAAAAATGGGAGAAGCATTGGGTAGATTAGCTAAAGAAGATCCATCATTTAGAGTAACATCTGATGAGGAGTCTGGACAAACAATCATAAAGGGTATGGGAGAACTTCATTTAGATATTATTGTTGATAGAATGAAAAGAGAATTCAAAGTAGAGGCAAATGTAGGTGCGCCACAAGTAGCTTACAGAGAAACACTGGAAAACGCTTCAGAGGTAGAATACACACATAAAAAACAAAGTGGAGGTGCTGGACAATTTGCTAAAGTCAAGCTTTTAGTCGAACCTCAAGAGCCTGGCTCAGGCAGATTGGTTGAAAGTAAGATTAAAGGTGGAGCAATACCAAAAGAATTTATTCCTGGTGTTGAAAAAGGAATTGAAACTGTTTCTGATGGAGGGATCTTAGCAGGATTTCCAATGATTGATTATAAAGTTACAATATTAGACGGACTCCATCATGATGTTGACTCTAGTGTCTTAGCTTTTGAATTGGCAAGCAGAGCTTGTTTTAAAGAAGCATGTACAAAAGGTAATCTAAAATTATTAGAACCTGTTATGAGAGTTGAAGTTGTAACACCAGAGGATTATATGGGTGACGTAATTGGAGATCTAAATAGTAGAAGAGGTCAAATCAATACACAAGAGCAAAGGGGTAATGCGACTGTAATTACAGCAATGGTTCCTTTAGCAAATATGTTTGGATATATTAACAATTTAAGGTCAATGTCTCAAGGAAGAGCTCAGTATTCTATGTTCTTTGATCATTATTCAAAAGTACCGCAGAATGTACAGGATGAAGTAACAAAAAAAATCGCAGGATAAAAATGGAAAAACAAAATATTAGAATCAAACTTAGGGCCTACGATAACAAAATTTTGGATGCATCTACTGAGGAAATTGTAAATACTGTAAAAAGAACAGGAGCTACAATAAAAGGACCCATACCTTTACCCACAAGGATCGAAAGGTATACAGTATTAAGATCGCCTCATATAGATAAAAAGAGTAGAGAACAATTTGAATCGAGAACTCATAAAAGGTTAATAGATATTATAGAACCAACCCCTCAAACTGTTGAGGCTCTAATGAAACTAGATTTAGCGTCGGGTGTAGATGTGGAGATAAAAATTTAGATATGAGCGAAATAGCTTTAATAGGAAAAAAAATTGGTATGACCAGAGAATTTTATAAAACTGGACAACTTGTACCTGTTACAGTGCTGAAAATGGAAAAAGCAAGAGTTATACAAATTATTGATGTTGAAAAAAGAGGCTACAGAGCTGTTCAACTTGGATATGGAAAAATAAAAAATTCAAAAATTACAAAGTCTATGAAAGGTTATTTTGCAAAAAAGAATACTGAGGCAAAAAGGAAGCTAAAGGAATATAGGGTCTCAAATATTGAAAATTACAAGGAAGGAAACGAATTTGGACTTGAAATTTTTAAAGATGTTAAATTTGTTGATACTAAATCAAAAACTATAGGAAAGGGTTTTGCTGGAGCGATGAAAAGGCATAATTTTGGTGGTTTGAGAGCATCTCATGGTGTTTCAATTTCTCATAGATCTCACGGTTCAACTGGTCAAAGACAAGATCCTGGTAAAGTTTTTAAAGGAAAAAAAATGGCTGGCCATATGGGTGATAAAATTCGAACTATGCAAAACATTGAGATTATTAAAACAGATTTAGACAATGCCCTTTTGTATTTGAAAGGTTCAATACCAGGTTCTAAAAATTCTGAAGTTTTTGTGAAAAAATCTGTAAAAAATATAAATAAATTAACAATTTTAGAGAAAATAGATTTAGCTGAAAAAGCAAAAAAAACACCAGATAAAAAGAAGAAATAATGAAAGTTGAAACATTAAAATTAGATGGAAAAAAGGGATCTATTGAAATTACAGATAAGATCTTATCTGCGAAGATAAATAAGAAATTAGTTAGTGCAGTTCTATACAAAACTAATGCTAATTATAAAAAACGTCACGCTAAAACCAAGCAACAAAATGAAGTTTCGGGTCCAACATCAAAAATCTATGCTCAAAAAGGAACTGGTAATGCTCGACACGCAAGTAAAAAAGCCCCAATTTTTGTTGGTGGTGGTATAGCGCATGGACCAAAAGGAGAGTTGGCGTACAAAACAAGAAAACTTAACAAAAGTGAAAAAAAACAAAGCATTGCTTCTTTAATTTCGGAAAAAGTTAAAAATAAAAATTTATTAATATTTAGCGATTTTAATTCTGAAATAAAAAAAACAAAAGAAATGTTTTTAATTTTTAAAAAATTTGAAATAAATCATTCTTTAATAATTTTGGATAAAAACTCAAAAGAAAAAATTGAAAAATCAGTAAGAAATATTCCTAATATTAAAGTTACCGATATTAATCATTTCAGTGCATATGATTTGGTTAAATTTAAAAAAGTTATTTTTACAGAAAGTTCAATAAAAGAACTTGAAAAGAGGTATTC
Source organism: uncultured Pelagibacteraceae bacterium (assembly GCA_902524535.1). GTDB lineage: Bacteria > Pseudomonadota > Alphaproteobacteria > Pelagibacterales > Pelagibacteraceae > Pelagibacter. The sequence continues at coordinate 33,895 of CABZDR010000002.1, read as the reverse complement.
TTAAAATGAATAAAATACATTTATTTGATAAAATTTTGTCTCCATTAGTGACTGAAAAATCCACTAATCTCTCAGAGCAAAATAAAATTGTCTTTAGAGTACCAGTTGATGCGAATAAAAAAAATTTAAAAACTAATATAGAAAAAATATTTAAAGTAAATGTAACAAAAATTAATATGATTAATAAAAAGAACAGAATTAAATTAACTAGAGGCAGAAAAGTAAAAGTTTCTGGATTTAAAAAAGCAATTGTGACACTTAAAAAAGGTCAAAGTATAGATCTTACAACTGGAGTTTAATATGGCATTAAAGACTTTCAAACCTTACACAAAATCCACTAGAGGAACAATTTTAGTTGATAGAGCCGGTCTTTGGAAAGGTAAGCCATTTAAATCTTTAGTTTCTAAAAAAAATGCTATGAAAGGTAGAAATAACAATGGTCATATTACCTCTATAAATAGATCTGGAGGTCATAAAAAAATGTACAGACACGTAGATTTTTACAGAAAGAAATTCGATATGCCTGCGTCGGTTGAGAGAATAGAATACGACCCAAATAGATCATGTTACATTATGTTAGTAAAATTTGAAGATAATTCTCATGCCTATTATTTAGCACCTCAAAAAATTAAAGTTGGTGATAAAATTGAAAATGGTACAAAAAAAGAAATTAAAATAGGTAACTGTATGCCATTACAGGATATTCCAGTTGGTATTGATATTCACAATGTTGAAATTCAACCAGGAGCAGGTGGAAAAATAGCGAGGTCAGCTGGTACTTCAGTAACAATAAGTGGATTAGATGGGAATTATAGTTTGATTAAATTAGCTTCTGGAGAAGTAAGAAAAATTGATTCAAGATCTCTGGCCACAATTGGAGTTTTGAGTAATCCAGATCAAAAAAATATCAAAATTGGAAAAGCTGGAAGATCAAGATGGTTAGGAAGAAAACCTCATACTAGAGGAGTTGTAAAAAATCCAGTTGATCACCCACACGGTGGTGGAGAAGGTAAGTCCGCTGGAGGTAGACATCCGGTTTCACCAACAGGCCAATCTGCAAAAGGTTTAAAAACTCGAGATAATAAAAGAACAGATAAATTTATTGTTCAAAGAAGAAATAAAAGGAAGGATAGCAAGTAATGGCAAGAGCAGTTTGGAAAGGTCCGTTTGTAGAAGAAAGTCTTATGAAAAAAGTGGATAAGTACAAAACAGATCCAAAAAAAATTCCTATTAAAACATGGTCTAGAAAATCTACAATTATACCAGATTTTGTAGGTGTAAGTTTCTTAATTTATAATGGTAAAAAATTTATTCCTATTACTGTCTCAGAGGATATGGTTGGACATAAATTAGGTGAGTTTTCACCTACTAGAAGTTTTTTTGGTCATACACCAGCTGATAAAAAAGCGAAACCAGCAGAGGAGGGTGATAAAAAATAATTATGAGTAAGAAGAAAAAAATTAATAAAAATAAAGAAAAAATTGTGAGGTCTATTAATAATAATATTAGATCTAGTGTAAGAAAACTTAATCCAATCCTAAAAGATATTGTTGGAAAAAAAGTTGAAGTTGCAAGAAGAAGTTTAGAATTTTCTGAGAAAAGAATAACAAAAGATATCAAAAAAACTATCGACTCTGCAGTGGCCAACGCAGAAAATAACTTTCAATATGATATCGATAAATTAATAGTTAAAGAGGCATATTGTGGAAAAAAAATTACAATGAAAAGATTTAGACCTAGAGCAAAAGGTAGAGCTGCACCAATATTAAAACCTTATTCGAGTGTTACAATAATTTTATCGGAGGCAAAAAAAATGGAGAGTCATGGGTCAAAAAGTTAATCCAGTAGGTTTTAGGTTGGGTGTAAACAGAGGTTGGGACTCAGTTTGGTATGCCAAGAAAAAAGATTTTGGCAATTATTTAATAGAAGATTTTAAAATTAGAGAATACATAAAAAAAAACGTAATTAATTCTGGAGTTTCCAAAGTTATGATAGAGAGAACGTCTAATAAATGTTATGTTACAATTTATACTTCACGACCGGGATTTGTAATTGGTAAAAAAGGTAGTGATATAGACAAAATAAAGAATAACTTATCAAAATTTACAAGTAATGAGGTCACGTTAAATATTAAAGAAGTTAAAAAACCTGAGACTAATGCATATTTAGTTGCGGAAAATATTGCGCAACAATTAGTCAAAAGAATTTCATATAGAAGAGCAATGAAAAGATCAATGCAATCCTGTCTAAGATTAGGTGCTAAGGGAATTAAAGTATCGATTAGTGGAAGATTGGGTGGAAATGAAATCGCAAGAACGGAATGGTTAAGAGATGGGAGTATACCATCTCACACATTAAGAGCTGATATTGATTACGCTGAAGCAGAAGCATTAACAACATATGGAATTATAGGTATTAAAGTTTGGATATATAAAGGTGAGGTTTTTGCTAAAGAATTTAGTCAAGAGACAAACAAAAACACTCCAAAAGAGGTAAAAGTATAATGTTGCAACCAGTAAGAACTAAATGGAGAAAAGCCCATAAAGGCAGGATACATGGTAATGCCTCTAGAGCTAATTTTATAAATTATGGAGCATATGCTTTAAAAGCCCTAACTCCAGAAAGAGTGACTGGTAAACAAATAGAAGCAGCCAGAGTTGCATTAACAAGACATATGAAAAGACAAGGAAGAGTATGGACGAGAATATTTCCAAATATTCCCGTGTCAAAAAAACCTATAGAGGTTAGAATGGGTAAAGGTAAAGGAAGTCCCGAATTTTATGCTTGTAGAGTGAAGCCTGGAAGAATCCTGTTTGAAGTTGATGGCGTTTCCGAACAAATAGCAAAAGAAGCTTTATATAAAGCCTCAGCAAAATTGCCAATTAAAACAAAAACAATAAAAAGGTTTGCTTAAAATGAAAAAACAAGAAATAAAGAAATTAACAAAATCAGAATTATTAAAGAGTATTGATAAGCATAAGAAAGATTTATTTAATCTTAGATTTCAAAAAACTAGTTCACAAGTTACTAATCCAGCACAAATTGGACAAACAAAAAAGACAATCGCAAGATTAAAAACTATTTTAAAAGGAAAAATAAATGCCTAAAAAAGTTTTAACAGGAATAGTAGTAAGTGATAAACCAAACAAAACCATAACAGTGATGGTTGAAAGAAAATATTCACATCCAGTTTTAAAAAAAGTTGTTAAGGTAAGAAAAAAATATAATGCCCATGATGAAAATAACAAATTTAAAAATGGTGATAAAGTTTCAATAATTGAGAGTAAAACTTATTCTAAAAATAAAAAATTTGAAGTTATGGAGAATATAAAATAATGATTCAAGTCCAAACAGAATTACAGGTAGCAGACAATACTGGTGCAAAAAAAATAGAATGTATCAAAGTTTTAGGGGGCTCTAAAAGAAGATATGCAAGTATAGGCGATACAATAGTCATTGCTGTTAAAGAGGCTATTCCAAAAGGAAAGGTAAAAAAAGGTTCTGTCCACAAAGCTGTAGTAGTGAGAGTGAAGAAAGGAATACATAGAGAGGATGGTTCTAAAGTAAAATTTGACAATAATGCTGCTGTTTTAGTGGATGATAAAGGTGAGCCAGTTGGCACAAGAATTTTTGGTCCAGTGACCAGAGAGTTAAGATCTAGAGGTCAAATGAAAATAATTTCTTTGGCACCGGAGGTTTTATAAATGATCAAAAAAGGTTTAAAAGTTCTAATTTTATCAGGTAAAGATAAAAAAAAAGAGGGTGAAGTAATTGAACTAGATAGAAAAAAAAATAGAGCAAAAGTTAAAGAAATTAACATGGTAAAAAAACATGTAAAAACTACTAAAGAAAAAAAAGGTGGTATTTTTTCAAAAGAAAGCTTTATTCATTTGTCAAATTTAAAATTGATAAACGAAAAGAATAAAAATAAAAAAGAGGTTAAAAAATAAAAATGCCTAGATTAAAAGAAATTTATTTTAAAGAAATTCAACCAGCTCTTAAAGCACAGTTTGGTTATAAAAATAATTATATGGGACCTAAAATAGATAAAGTTATTTTAAATATGGGTTTAGGTCTTGATGGTAATGACAGCAAATTGTTGAAATCTTGTGAGGAAGATTTAGCAAAAATAACTGGACAAAAACCAATTATTACAAAATTTAAGAAATCTGTTGCAAATTTTAAAACTAGAAAAGGAACAAACGCAGGGTTAAAGGTTACTTTAAGAAAAAATAAGATGTATGAGTTTATTGATCGATTGGTAAATATAGCTTTACCAAGAATAAAAGATTTTAGGGGTTTGTCACCTAAAGGATTTGATAAATTTGGTAACTATACTTTTGGAGTTAAAGAGCACATTATTTTTCCTGAAGTAAGCTTTGATAGAGCTGATAAAGTTAGAGGTTTAGACATTACTATAGTTATCTCCTCTAAAAACTCTGACCATAGTTTTGCATTATTAGAGAAATTTAATTTTCCATTTATTAAAAAAGGAGACAATTAAGATGGCTAAAATGAGTTCAATTAATAAAAACAATAGAAGAATAAAACTTTCAAACAAATTTTATGAAAAAAGAGCAAAGTTAAAAAAAATTGTTATGAACAAAAAATTACCTTTAGAGGAGAGATTTAAAGCTCAACAAAAATTGTCAAAATTACCAAGAAATTCAGCAAAAAATAGAGTGATGAATAGATGTCAAATAACAGGAAGGCCACATGGAGTTTACCGAAAACTAAAAATTTCGAGAATTGCACTAAGACAGCTTGGCTTGCAGGGAAAAATTCCTGGTTTAATTAAATCGAGTTGGTAGAAAGGATTATTATGAGTTTAAGTGACCCAATAGGAGATATGATAGCAAGAATTAAGAACGCACAATCTAGAAATCATAAAAAAGTAGATTTACCTTCATCTAATTTTAAAGTCAAAATCGCTGAGATTTTAAAAAATGAGGGTTTTGTTAAAGACTTTAAGATTAATTCTGAGGACAATAAAAACTTATTATCTTTAGAACTTAAGTATCACTCAGGTAACCCAGTGATTAACACTTTTGAAAGAGTGTCTAAGCCAGGCAGAAGAATTTTTTCAAGTGCTGACGGTTTACCAAAAATAAATAATGGTTTAGGTATAGCAATTATATCAACACCCAAAGGTGTGATGACTGATCTTGATGCAAGAAAACAGCGTGTTGGTGGAGAAATTATTTGTAAGGTATTTTAATGTCAAAAATAGGTAAAATAAATATTTCAATTCCAGATAAAGTAAAAGTTGTGATGTCTGGTAGTATTCTTAACATTGAGGGACCAATGGGAAAAAAATCTTTAAATATAGATTTAGACATTTTTAATTTAGATATTAAGGATGGAAAAGTAATTTCTATAGTACCTAAAAAGATTGATCAAAATATCAAGAAATTATGGGGAATGAATCGAAGTTTAATTAATAATGCAGTCATAGGTTCTAGCACTGGTTACGAAAAAATTTTAGAGCTTGTAGGTGTTGGATATAGAGCGTCTATAAAGGGTAGTCAATTAAATTTACAATTAGGTTATAGCCATGATATAAATTTTGATGTACCAGAGGGTATTAAAATAACTGTTGAAAAACAAACGACATTAAAAATTTCTGGTTCAGATAAACAACTTGTAGGCTTAGTTACTTCTAAGCTTAAAACACTTAGAAAAATTGAGCCTTATAAAGGAAAAGGTATTAGAGAGAAAGGTCAGTATATTCTTAAAAAAGAAGGAAAGAAAAAATAATGAAATTAGACACAAGCACTAGAAAAAAATTTAGAGTGAGAAATAAATTGAAAAAAGTTGCCTCAAAAAATCGATTTAGACTAAGTATCTCCAGATCATCAAAAAATATTTTTGCCCAAATTATTGACGATAATAAAAATATGACTTTACTGTCAGCTTCTTCAATAGAGAAAGATATTAAATCATCTCAAAAAGTTAATAAATCTGAGTTATCAAGAATTGTAGCTGAAAAATTAGCGAAAAAAGCTCAGGAAAAGAAAATAACCAAGATATTTTTTGATAGGGGTATCTATAAGTACCATGGAAGAGTAAAAATTTTTGCAGAAACACTCCGTAAGAATGGAATGGAATTTTAAAATATGGAAAGAAATATCGATAAAAAAAATGATGATATCTTAGAAAAGCTAGTTCATATAAATAGAATTACTAAGGTTGTCAAAGGTGGAAGAAGATTTGGTTTTTCAGCTTTAGTTGTCGTGGGAAACCAAGCTGGAAGAATAGGTATCGCTCATGCAAAAGCCAAACAAGTTCCCGACGCTATTAAAAAAGCTAATGAAATGGCTAGAAGAAAACTTATATATATTCCTCTTAGAGAGGGCAGAACTATTCATCACGATGTAAAGGCTAAAGATGGTTCAGGAAAAATTATTTTGAGAGCAGCTTCTAAAGGAACAGGTATAATTGCTGGTGGTCCAGTGCGTGCTGTTTGTGAAGTTTTAGGAGTAAAAGATATTGTAGCAAAATCGATGGGAACTTCTAATGCACATAATGTGATTAGAGCAACGATGAAGGCTTTGATGAAACAAAATTCACCTAAACAGATTTCATCAATAAGAAATAAGAAAATATCTGAGGTAATAGAAAAAAGAGGATAATGACAACACTGAATTCAAAGCTAAAAATGATTAAAACCAAAATGCGTGTTGGGCGGGGTATTGGTTCTGGAAAAGGAAAAACTTCTGGTAGAGGAGTTAAAGGCCAAAAATCAAGATCAGGCGTAGCAATAAAAAGTTTTGAAGGCGGTCAAATGCCACTCTATAGGAGGCTTCCCAAAAGAGGATTTAACTCAATTTCCAAAAAAGAAATAGCAATCTTAAATTTGGAACAAATTCAATCTTTTATTGATAAAAATAGCTTTAAATCATCAGACTTGTTAAATTCCAAATTACTAAAAAAATTAAAATTAATAAATAAAAACTCAAAAAAATTAAAAATTTTAGGTAATGGAGAAATTAAGAAAAAAATTAATATTGAGGCCGACTTAGTTTCAAAGTCTGCTTTGAAAAAATTAGAAAAAGTTGGTAGTTCAATCCAATTAAAAAAGTAAATAAACTTTAATGAGCTCCTCTTCATCAACAGCTGATTTGAGAAACAGAATAATATTTACTATTTTAATTTTATCAGTTTATAGATTTGGAACCTTTATACCATTGCCTGGAATTGATCCTGAACAATTGAAATTATTAATGGATGGTAATCAAAAGGGGTTATTGGGCATGTTTAATGTATTTGCCGGAGGGGCTGTAAGTAGAATGGCAATTTTTGCGTTAGGTATAATGCCTTATATTTCCTCATCTATTATAGTTCAACTATTAACTGGCGTATCTGATTATTTCAAAAATTTAAAATCACAAGGAGAAACTGGTAGAGCAAAAATTACTCAGATCACTAGATATGGAACTGTTTTATTAGCAACAGTTCAAGGTTATGGTTTAGCTGTTGGTTTAGAATCTTCAGCAGAGTTAGTTATTAATCCTGGTCTTTTTTTTAAAGTTTCGACAGTTACAACTATTGTAGCAGGAACAATTTTTTTAATGTGGTTGGGCGAACAGATTACTCAAAGAGGTATTGGGAATGGGATTTCATTAATAATTTTTGCAGGTATTGTTGCCGAAATTCCAAGAGCTTTAGTTACAACTTTTGAGCTAGGTAGAACAGGTGCGGTCTCTACTCTAATGATAATAGCAATTTTTGTTTTACTAATATTAACTATATTATTTATTGTATTTATGGAGAGGGCGCTTAGAAAAATCCTTATCAATTATCCAAAACGACAAATGGGAAATAAAATGTATGGTGGAGAGTCTTCGCATTTACCGCTTAAAATTAATCAAGCTGGTGTTATACCAGCGATTTTTGCATCAGCATTATTATTACTACCTGTAACTTTTTCCAATTTTAAAATCTCTGATAGTGAAACATTTTTAAACATTAGTTCTTATTTTACTCAAGGCCAGCCTCTTTACATGTTGCTTTATGCATCAGGAATTATCTTCTTCACTTTTTTTTACACCTCAATAACGTTTAATCCTGTAGAAACAGCAGATAATTTAAGAAAATATGGTGGATTTATCCCAGGTATACGTCCAGGTGAAAGTACAGCAATATATATTGAGAATATCTTAACTAAGTTGACCACTATAGGTGCTCTATATCTAACTTTAGTATGTTTGATGCCAGAATTTTTAATTGCTAATTATCCCATTCCTTTTTATTTAGGTGGTACATCAATATTGATTGTAGTTGTTGTTGCTATTGATACTGTAACTCAAATACAAACAAGGCTGATGAGTTCACAGTATGAACAATTAATTAAGAAAACAAAATTTGGCAGATAACGAAAAGTGAATTTAATTTTATTTGGACCTCCAGGAGCAGGAAAAGGTACTCAAGCTAAATATCTTGTTAAAAAATTGAACGGCTTTCAAATTTCTACTGGTGATATGTTGCGTGACGAAATTAAAAAAGACTCGGACATTGGTAAGAAGATAATTCAAGTTATGAATGACGGAAAATTTGTGAATGATGAAATAGTAAATGATCTTATTAAAAATTCTATATTTGATCCAAAAAAAAAAAATAGGTTGATATTTGATGGATATCCTAGATCATTAAGTCAGGCAAAAAATTTAGATTTATTATTAAAAGATACAAATCAAATAATAGAATATATTTTTTTTCTAAATGTAAATAAAGAAACAATTATTAAAAGAATTCAGAAAAGAAAAAATATAGAAAAAAGGTCAGATGACGACTTAGAAACAATACTCAAAAGACATGATACATATATGGAAACGACCAAGCCAGTTTTAGACTTTTACTCAAAAAATGAAAATTTCTATGAAATCGATGGAAGTTCTGAAATTGGTGTAATAACAGCAAAAATTGATCAAATTATCAACGTTTAATCCGTTGACATTAAAATAACTTCTTATATAAAAGTCTAAATTTTTATCACTTATTTATGGCTCGTATTGCAGGTATTAACATTCCACAAAATAAACTTGTTCAAATCGGACTTACATATATTTACGGTATCGGAGATAAATTTTCTAAACAAATTTGTTCATCATTAGATATCCCTAAAGATAAAAGGATCAATCAGTTAACAGATGATGAGATATTAAAAATAAGAGAGTATATAGATCAGCACTTTAAAGTTGAAGGTGATTTGAGAAGAGATTATTCTTTAAGTATCAAAAGATTAATAGACTTGGCTTGTTATAGAGGTTCAAGGCATAGAAAAAAGTTACCTGTTAGAGGTCAAAGAACTAGATGTAATGCTAGAACAAGAAAAGGTAAAGCAATTGCTATTGCAGGAAAAAAATTAACTCCACTTAAAAAATAATTATGGCGAAAACTGAAAAAAAAGCTGATAGCAAAGAGCAAAAATTAGAAAAAACTTCTAAAAAAGTTAATAAAAGCACTTACTCAAAAAAAAAAAAAGTTAAAAAAAATATTTTAAACGGAGTTGCGTACGTTCAATCAACATTTAATAATACTATTGTTTCAATTGCTGATACTAATGGAAACATAATTTCCTGGTCCTCTGCTGGCCAAAAAGGTTTTAAAGGCTCAAGAAAGTCTACTCCTTATGCTGCTCAGGTTGCTGCTGACTCTGCTGCTTCAAAAGCTTTAGAATTAGGTATGAAAACTTTATCTGTTGAAGTTAAAGGACCTGGTTCAGGTAGAGAAACTGCATTAAGAGCATTACAAGCAAGAGGATTTAAAATTTTATCTATCAAAGATACAACACCAATGCCCCATAATGGAACGCGACCACCAAAAAAAAGGAGAGTTTAATGGAAACTGAAAATGTAAATATAAAAAATTGGAAATCATTAATTAAACCAAGCAAATTAGACGTGAAAATTAGTGATGATTTTTCTCAAGCTACTATAGTCGCTGAGCCTTTAGAAAAAGGTTTTGGTCTTACTTTAGGTAATTCTTTAAGAAGAATACTTCTATCTTCAATAAGAGGAGCAGCAGTTACTTCAATCCAAATAGATGGTGTTCTTCATGAATTTACATCAATTAAAGGTGTAAGAGAAGATGTAACAGATATTGTATTAAATGTTAAATCACTTGCTTTAAAATGCGCTTCTGAGGGTACAAAAAAATTAGTTTTGGATGCAAAGGGACCTGGTGAAATTAAGGCATCAGATATTACACCAGTGACCGATGTTGAAATTCTCAATCCTGATTTAGTAATTTGTAATCTCGATGAAAATACGAATTTTCACATGGAAATGAATTTAAATACAGGGAAAGGGTATGTGCCGGCTGAATTAAATAAGCCGGAGGAACCTCCGTTAGGTCTTATTGCGATAGACTCTTTATATAGTCCAGTTAAAAAAGTTTCTTATTCTGTAAGTACAGCAAGAGAAGGTAAAGCATTAGACTATGATAAATTAACAATGCACGTTGAAACGAATGGTTCTATTTCAGCAGAGGACGCTGTTGCTTATTCTGCTCGAATTTTTCAAGATCAATTAAAGATGTTCATAAATTTTGATGAACCAGTGGAGGCACCTGTAAAAGAAGTTTCCTCTGAACCAGAATTTAATAAAAATTTATTAAGAAAAGTTGATGAATTAGAGCTTTCCGTTAGATCTATGAATTGTTTAAAAAATGATAACATAATTTACATTGGTGACTTAGTTCAAAAATCTGAGGGGGAAATGTTGAGAACACCAAATTTTGGAAGAAAATCATTAAACGAAATTAAAGAGGTATTGACAGGTATGTCTCTTTATTTAGGTATGGAAATACCAAATTGGCCGCCAGATAATATAGCAGAAATGTCGAAAAAATTGGAGGAAACGATCTAATATGAGACACAGTTTTTCTAACAAAAAACTGAATAGGACTTCAGAGCACAGAAAAGCATTATTAAAAAACATGCTCAATTCTTTAATAAAATATGAGCAAATTAAAACAACATTACCTAAGGCAAAGTTTTTAAAACCTCAGGCTGATAAGATTATTACATTAGGTAAAAAAGACTCTCTTCAAACCACAAAAACTTTAGTTTCACAGTTACAAGATATTAAATCTGCAAACAAAGTTAGAAAGACATTATCGAAAAGATATGAAAAAAGATCAGGTGGTTATACAAGAATAATCAAAGCTGGTTTCAGATATGGTGATAACGCACCAATGGCAATTATAGAGTTTGTAGATAGAGATGTTGAAGCAAAAAAAGTAGATAAAAAGAAAAAATCTACTTCAAAAGAGTCTGAAAAAAAAGAAGATAAAAAACCAGTATCTGCATCAAAATAATTTTTTTTATGGTAAAAAATTACATCGTTGACCCAACGTGTAATAATATGCGTATTGATAGGTGGATAAGGAATACAATTGTCAAAATTCCTCAAGGATTAATTGAAAAATCATTAAGAACAGGAAAAATTAAAGTCAATAAAAAAAAAGTAAAAAGTTCCTATAAGATTCAATTAAATGACAAAATTGATATATACGACTTTAAATTTGAAAATAGAATTTTACAAAAAAAAATAATTTTTAATCCGTCAAATCAAATTATTAAAGAAAATGAAGATTTAATAATAGACAATAATGAAAATTTTATAGTGTTAAATAAAAGCGCTGGTATTTCTGTTCAGGGTGGGACAAAATCAAAAAAAAACTTGATTGATATTTTTAAGAAAAGTGAAATTTTTTCAGACTCAAAACCTTATTCTGTACACAGACTAGATAAAGATACATCTGGTGTGTTTTTAATGGCTAAAAATAGAGAAACAGCACAATTATTAACATCTCTATTTAGGTTAAGAAAAGTCCATAAAACCTATCTAGCTATATGTTATGGTGAACTTGAAAAAAACTCAGGCGAATGGATAGATGATTTGGTCCGTTATGACAACGGAAAAAAAATTGTTGAAAAAGCAAAAACAATTTACAAAGTTATTGATAAAAATTCAAATTCTAGTCTTGTTGAAATGAAACCTATTACTGGAAGAAAACATCAATTAAGAAAACAACTTTTCAACATTGGTCATTCAATTTATGGAGATAATAAATATAGATCTTTCACAAAAAGTGCAGGAGTTAATAAGGAATTAATGTTACATGCATATGAAATTAAATTTATGATTAAAAATAACAAATTTACTTATAAAGCTTTGCTTCCTGATTATTTTAAAAAATTATTAAAAACAAAAAGACTTACTTATTCAAATTTGAAATGAAAATATCTACTAGTTTTTTTTCTAATTCTTTGTAATCTTGGTCTTTGATTTGTTTTAGATTTGTTATTCCTTTATTTTTAATACCACATGGAATTATTGCATCATATTTTTTTAGATTATTTGTGATATTAATCGAAAAACCATGATAGGCTATCCACTTACTAATTCTCACTCCAATTGCAGCAACCTTTTTGGTTTGTTCTTTATCTTTGTACCATATCCCAATATTTTCCTTATCTGAAAAAGTTTTTATATTAAAAAATTGCAATGTTTCTATTATTGTTTTTTCTATTATTGAAATAAAATTTCTAACATCTTTTTTTCTTTTTTTTAAGTCAATTACAAAATAACAAATTAATTGACCTGGTCCATGATAGGTAATCTTACCACCTCTATTTGTTTCTAAAATTTTTATTGATTTATCCAAAATATCACTCTCATTATGACTTGTCCCTGCTGTATAAACATCTGGATGTTCTAAAGTCCAAATTAATTCATTTGATTTATTTAGATCTACATTTAACAATCTTTCTTCCATCAGTTTTTTAGCATCCTCATAAATGACTGGTTTTTCGGACTTTTTAATTTCTATACTCATTTAAAAATTGTAATCTTTTGATTATGTATTAAAAGATCGACCTAAATAATAGAAAAATTTATGACTTTAATTAAAAAAATCAAAGATAAAAAAGTCAATTTTGAATTTAATAAAGAATATATAAAAGTAGTCACTGATAAAATTTCAAATAGTGATGCAACTTTTATCACCAATTCTTTTAAAGAAATGCACCCTGCTGATGCAGCTGATATAATTGAACACTTAGGTCAAAATGATAGAGAAAATTTAATAAAACTAAATAATTTTAAAATAGATCCTGAGGTTTTTATTGAGTTAAACGAGTCAGTTCAAACTGAAATTATAAAATATCTTTCTTCTGATGCAATTGTTAGAATATTGAAAAACTTGGAGTCAGATGACGCAATAGCTATTCTTGAAAATGTAGATGAAAAAAATAAAAATTCTATTCTAAGCTTATTACCTCCTAAAGATCGTTTTGCCCTATTGGAAGGTCTTAGTTATCCTGAGGATAGTGCAGCAAGAATAATGCAAAGAGAATTCACTGCAATACCAAGCAATTGGTCTGTTGGTCAAACTATCGATTATTTAAGAGAAAATAAAGATTTACCTGAACAATTTTTAGAAATTTATATTGTAGACGAAAATTTCAAACCTATTGGCACTGTACCATCATCTAAAGTTCTAAGAACACCAAGAGAAACAAAGATGTCATCAATTATGGACGACTCTATTTTTTTAGTTCCAGTAGACATGGATAGAGAAGAAGTTGGTAACTCATTTGAAAATTATAATTTAAATTCAGCGTGTGTGATTGATAAAAACAATAAATTAGTTGGAATGATAACTTCAGATGATGTTCTAACTGTTTTAAAAGAAGAGGCAGAGGAAGATGCATTAAGATTAGCAGGTGTAGGTGATGAAGAAATTACAGATGGAGTAATTACTAAAACTAAAAGACGATTTAATTGGTTGTTATTAAATCTTTTCACTGCGTTTTTAGCTACATATTGTATTAGTTTATTTGGAGCAACAATTGAACAAATGGTTGTTCTAGCTTTTTTGATGCCAATAGTAGCATCAATGGGTGGTAATGCTGGAATGCAAACTTTAGCTGTTACTGTTAGAACTCTGGCAACTAATGATCTAACAAAAAATAATTTTAATCAAAATATTTTTAAAGAATTTAACATTGGTATTTTAAATGGGATAATTTTTGCAATTATAAGTTCTGTTATTGTTCAATTATGGTTTCAGGATATTCAGCTCTCTTTAATAATTTCTATTTCGATGGTTTTAACAATGATCGTTGCAGGCTTGTTTGGAATATTGGTCCCTGTTACACTAAAGAAAATGAATATAGATCCAGCGATAGCTTCAAGTGTGTTTGTGACAACCATAACTGATGTTATTGGTTTTGTATCTTTTTTAGGAGTTGGAGCCTACTTTTTGTAAACATTAAAAGTTATCTATAAGCCTTATTCTGCTAATATAATAACCAATAAAAATTTTGGCGTTTTTAATTCTATTAGTCAATTGAAGATTTTTTGTATTTCTTAATTCAAAATAATCTATTTTAATATCATATTTTTTTTTAAGTTCTTTTTTTTTCATTAAAAATAACCTTTTTAAATTCATTTTTTTAGATAATTTTTTTTTAAAAATAATAATATCTCTTGCTATTGCACCTGCTTTCCTTAAATCATTTCTATTTAAAAGATTATTTCTAGATGATAAAGCTATTTTATTTTTATCTCTTATTGTTTTACAAGAAATAATTTTAGATTTAAAATTTTTTTCAACAAATCTTTTTACTAATAACAACTGTTGAAAATCTTTTTCACCCATGAATATTTTTGTTGGATTTATTATTTTTGTTAAACGAGTCATCACTTCAATTACCCCTTCAAAATGACCCTTTCTATACTTAGCACACATAATCTTATCTTGTTTTTTAAGTTTAATTTTTATTTTATTTTTAGCTTTATAGATATCTTTGATTTTAGGGAGGTAAACAAAATCAACTTTTAGCTTTTTTAAAATCTTTAGATCTTTTTTTATATTTCTAGGATATTTTTTATAGTCTTCTTTGTTATTAAATTGTCTAGGATTTACGAATATACTTACAATGGTTTTATTGGATAATTTTAAAGATTTTTTGATTAATGAGATATGACCTTCATGAAGACTACCCATAGTCGGCACAAATCCAATATTTGAATTGTCAAATAATGCCTCATTTAAATCAATATTGTTTAATAAAATTTTCATTTGTATAAAACATTTTAATAAGTAAAACATTTAAATGATTAAACAAGCAATTATTCCATTAGCTGGTTTAGGCACAAGGTTATTACCTTTAACTAGTATATTTGCCAAAGAACTTCTTCCTATTAATGGAAAACCAGGAATTGAATATATTTTAGATGAATGTGCAGATGCTGGTATTAAAAAGATAATTTTTATAATTTCAAAAAAAAAACAAATGATAAAAAATTATTTTTACAAGGATGACTTTTATAAAAAGATAATAAAAAAGAAGAAAGATCCTAGAGTTCTTAAAGAATATAAAAAAATTTTGAAATTTAAAAAAATGATTAAATTTGTTTACCAAAATAAACCTTTAGGAACAGGTGATGCAGTTTTAAAAACAAAAAAATTTATTACAGATGATTTTTTTCTTATGTTATTACCAGATGATTTAATAATTAAGAAAAATTGCTCAAAGTCGATGATTAATATACATAACCGTTATAAATCATCAGTAATGGCAAGTATGAATGTCCCAAAAAAAACTGTCTCAAGATGGGGAATTTATAAATTAGGAAAAAAATTAAATAAAAATAATTACGTTATAAAAGATGTTATTGAAAAACCTTCAATCTCAACAGCACCATCAAATAAAGCTGTAATAGGACGATATGTTCTTCCAAAAAAAATATTTTCTAAATTATTAAATCAAAAACCAGGCAAAGGTGGAGAAATTCACATTACTGATGCAATACAATCATTGATACAAAACGATGAAAAATTTATCGCTCATAACTTCACTGGGAAATATTTAGATTGTGGAAGTATGAGCGGTTATATCAAATCAACATTAGAAATAGCAAAATCATGAAGCTTTGTATGATAGGAACAGGTTATGTGGGATTAGTTAGCGGTGTATGTTTTGCTGATCTAGGTAATAATGTAATTTGCGTTGATAAAGACTTAAAAAAAATAGATTTACTTACTAAAGGAAAAATTCCTATTTATGAACCTGGACTTACTGAACTAGTAAATAAAAATTATAAAAATAAAAGATTAAAATTTTCATCAGATTTAAAAAAATCAGTAAAAGACTCTGATATAATTTTTATTTGTGTTGGAACACCAACAAAAAAGGGAGGTAGTAGTGCAGATCTAAGTCAAATTTTTCAAGTAGCTAAACAAATAAGCTTATCAATTAATAAGTTTAAGATCATAGTTACTAAGTCAACAGTGCCTGTAACAACAGGTGATGAAATTGAAAAAATTATATTAAAAAAAACGAATAACAAAAATAAATTTTCCGTTGTATCAAATCCAGAATTTTTAAGAGAAGGGGAAGCTATTCGAGATTTTATTTTTCCTGATAGAATAGTTGTAGGATCTAATGATAAAAAGTCTAACCGTTTAATGAATAATTTATATGCACCTTTAATTTCTAAAGGAGCTCAATATATTCATACATCAAGAAGAGCAGCAGAATTAATCAAATATTCATCAAATGCTTTTTTGGCTACCAAAATTACATTCATTAATGAAATCGCAAATTTATGTGAAAAAACAGGAATAAATGTTGAGGATATTTCAATTGGGATGGGTTTAGATAAAAGGATTGGGAGTCGTTTTTTAAGGGCAGGGCCCGGTTATGGTGGATCATGTTTTCCAAAAGATACCAAAGCTATAATTTCTACTGCTGATAAGTTTAAAATAAATCTTTCTGTAATAAAATCAGTCATAAAATCAAATGAAAATAGATCTAATTTTTTACTTAATAAAGTCCATAAAATTTTGAATAACAAAATTAAAAATAAAAAAATAACTTTCCTAGGTGTCACATTTAAGGCTAATACAGACGATATGAGAGATTCCTCTAGTTTAAAAATGATACCTGCACTATCAAAAAAAGGGGCTAAAATAAATTATTTTGATCCAACAGGTTTCAAAAAAGAGTTCTCAAATATAAAAAATGTTTTTTATATTGATAATATTAAAGATTCTGTACAAGGTTCAGATCTTGTGATTATTCATACTGAATGGAACGATTTTAAATCAATTAATTTTAAGAATTTAGTAAGAGGTAAAAAATTTATTATTTATGATATGAGAAATATATACTCTCCAATGAAAATAAAAAATCAAGGTTTTAAATATTATAGTATTGGAAGATAAATTTTAATTTAACTCAAATATAGCATCAACTTCAACAGCAACACCTAAGGGCAGACTATTAACACTTACAGCTGCTCTTGTATGCATTCCTGAATCTCCAAAAACAGATGCAATTAAATCAGATGCACCATTAATTACTTTAGGTTGATCCTGAAAATTTTCAGTAGAATTAACAAAACCTGTTAGTTTAATACAAGATTTGATTTTTGTTAGATCATTATCGCATGCCTTCATTATTTGAGAAATAATACTTAATGCACATCTTTTTGCTGCATTATAACCCGAGTCTACATCTAAATCTTTTCCAACTTTTCCTTTTATTAATTCACCTTTTTCATTAATTGAAATTTGTCCTGAAACAAATAACATCTTCCCTGTTATTTTTGTTGCAACATAATTTCCCACTGGTGCTTTAGCATCAGGAAGTTTTAACCCAAGTTTTTCCAAGTTTTTTTGATAATTCATCTTTTCTTTTTTTTCTTTTTTGTTTTATCGTATTCTTTTCTTTTCTCAATCAATATTAACGCTTCTTCCATAGTAAGTTCTGTAGGATCTTTTTCCTCAGGTATTGTAGCATTAAGAGATTTATATTTGATATAAGGTCCGTATTGTCCTTTCATAATTCTAACTGGTTTTTTATCCTCAGGGTGTTCACCCAAATCTTTGATCATCGAAGAAGACATTCTCCCTGGTTTAGCTTCAGCAATTAATATTATCGCTCTATTTAAACCAATAGAGAAAATCTCTTCAACATTTTCTATTCGTGCTGATTTATTTTCACATTTCAGGTAAGGACCAAATCTTCCTGTGTTTAAAGTAATTTCTTTTTGATTATCAGGATTTATTCCTAAAGATTTTGGTAGTGAGCATAAAAATTTTGCTTTTTCTAAATCTATACTATCTAGCTCCAAACCTTTTGGGATAGAGACATTTTTTAAAAGTTCATTTACATTTGATTTAAGTTTTTTTATTTTGCTTTTTTTCTTTGGTATTTTTTCAATTTCTATATTCTCTGGAATTTTTTCATATTGCAAATATGGACCGAATCTGCCGTTTTTAAGATATATATCATTACCGTTCTCATGTTTTCCAATAAATTTTGGTTCAGCTAACTGAGCTTGTGCAGCCGCTTTAGCTTTAGATAAAGGTCTAGTAAATTTACATTCAGGGTAATTTGAACAACCAATAAATGCACCACCTCTAAAGCTATTCTTTAAGCTCAGTGTCCCTGAATTACATAATTGACACTTTCTTACAATGTTTCCTTTATCATCCTTATCGAAAACCAAATCTCCTAAACTTTCATTTAATAGATCTAAAACCTCTCTTGTTCTTTTTTCCTTCACTTCAGCGACATTGTTGTTGAAGTCTTTCCAGAAAAGCTCCAGAACCTTAATCCAGCTCTCTTTTCCAGTTGTAATTTCGTCTAATTGATCTTCTAAACCAGCAGTAAAGTTATAATCCACATATTTTGAGAACAATTTTTCAAGAAAAGCTGAAATAAGTTTTCCTCTATCTGTAGGAAAAAATCTTTTATTCAATATCTCTGCGTAACCTCTATTTGCTATTGTAGAAATTATACTTGCATAAGTAGATGGTCTTCCTATTCCTAATTCCTCTAGTTTTTTTACTAAGCTAGCCTCAGAATATCTTGGAGGAGGTTGTGTAAAATGCTGTTCATCTATTAAGGACTCAATATTTACAAATCCTTTAGACACAGAGGGAAGAATGTTTTCATCATCATCCTTACCTTGATTATTATATATCTTTAAAAATCCATCAAATTTAAGAACTGATCCACTTGCTTTGCATACTGTATCATCATTATTTGATGTAATCGTAATAGTATTTCTATCAAATTTAGCAGATTGCATTTGAGAAGATAAAGCTCTACTCCATATTAAATCATAAAGTTTATTTTGATCTGTGCTTAGATACTTTTTTACACTTTGGGGAGTCCTGATTATATCTGTGGGTCTTATTGCTTCATGTGCCTCTTGTGCATTTTTTGCCTTTTTGCCGGAGTAATTTAAAGCACTCTCAGGTAGATATTCATTACCGATTTCTTTTTTTATATAATCTCTAAAAGCCACAACAGCATCTTTTGATAAATTAGTACCATCTGTTCTCATATATGTTATCAAACCTATAGTTTCTCCTTCAATTTCGACTCCTTGGTAAAGTTTTTGAGCAATTTGCATAGTTCTTGATGCACCAAACCCTAGTCGACTTGAAGCTGTTTGTTGAAGAGTTGATGTAGTAAATGGTCCTGATGGATTACGATTTACCACTTTACTTGATATATCAGTAATACTAAATTTTTTTTGATTGATGCTTGATATAGCTTTATTTATCTCATCCTTATTTCTAAAAGAGAATTTTTCAATTTTGTTGTTATCTAGTTGACTAATACTTGCAAAGATATTTTGATTTTTTTCATCTTTAAATTTGACACTTAAAGTCCAAAATTCCTCTGGCTTAAAGGACTCAATTTCATGCTCTCTTTCAGTTATCAATTTTAAAGCTACTGATTGAACTCTTCCCGCAGATTTAGAGCCTGGAAGTTTTGTCCATAATATTGGTGAGATATTAAAGCCTACTAAGTAATCTAATGCTCTTCGAGCCATGTAAGCATCAACTAAAAGCGGTTCAATTTGTCTTGGATTTTCAATGCCATGAATTACTGCTTTTTTTGTAATCTCGTTAAAAACAACCCTTTCAATTTCTTTATCTTTAAGAAGTTTTTTTTCATTTAGATACTCTTTTACATGCCAAGCTATTGCTTCTCCTTCACGATCAGGATCGGTAGCTAATATAATCTTTGAAGAATCTTTGGCTGCATCAGTAATTTCTTTAAGATATTTTTTTGAAAAGCTATCAATTTCCCATTCCATCTTAAAATCTTGATCTGGATCAACTGAACCATTTTTAGAAGGTAAATCTCTAATATGCCCATAACTAGCTAATACTTTATAATTATCTCCCAAATATTTATTAATAGTTTTGGCTTTAGCTGGACTTTCTACAATGACCAAGTTCATAAATGACAAACTACCTAAAAGAGTTAGATAGTCAAACTAATAAATTTTTGTCTTAGTTTCTTCTTTATTTTTCAATCTTTTAATATTTTCTCGATGGGTAAAAAATATTAACACAAACATGACTATAAAAAAAAATACATCGTTAAATTGAACTGTGATTAGTAAATACACAGGAACTGATATAGAGGCAATTAATGAAGATAAAGATGAATATTTTGTTAAGGCAAAAATTATTAACCAAGATAAAGCAAAAATAATTCCAAAATAAATATTTATTGCAAACAAAATGCCAACATATGTTGCAACACCTTTGCCTCCTTTAAATTTCAGCCATACAGGAAATACGTGACCTATAAATGCGCATAATGATGACAAATATAATAAATCTGTGTAATAAATTTTAACAAATATAACAGGGATAACAGCTTTTAAAATATCAAGAAATAATGTTATATAACCAACTGTCTTGTTACCAGTTCTAAGTACATTTGTAGCTCCAATATTTCCAGATCCTATATCTCTTATATCTTTTTTCAAAAAAATTTTTGTTAATATTAATCCAAATGGAATTGATCCCACTAAATATGAAATTATACCTATGATTAAAATATCCATACTATAGCTTAAATAATTCTTTACCTTTTACAAATGTATTAGTGACTTTGCCTTGAAGTTTTTTATCTTCGATAGATGTATTTTTTGATTTTGAGATAAGTTTATCTTTTTTTACAATCCATGGTTTATCTATATCTACTATGCAAAGATCGGCATCATTACCAATAGATAGATTCCCTTTATTAATTTTTAATATTTTAGCAGGGTTTGAAGTCAATGATTTTATTATTGTCTCTAATTTGAGTGATCCGTTATGATATAATTCTAAACTTAGAGAAAGCAGAGTTTCTATCCCTGATGCACCGGTTGCTGCTTGAGCAAAGGTTAATCTTTTTGACTCTTCATCTTCAGGCTTATGATCTGAAACTATAACATCAATCAAATCGTCCTTTAAACCTTGTACTAAAGCCATTCTATCTTCCTCTCTTCTTAATGGTGGAGATAATTTCAAAAATGTTTTGAAATCTCCTATATCATTTTCATTTAAAGATAAGTTGTTAACTGAAACTCCACATGTGAATTTTACTATTTCCTTTCTTGATTTAATTACCTCGACAGACTTTTGTGATGATAATTGAGAGATATGATATCTACATTTAACCTTTTCCAGTAATGTTAAATCTCTTTCGATCAGAATACGTTCAGCGATTTCAGGTATACCAGATAGACCTAATTTTGAAGCAATTATTCCAGAGTTAATCATACCATTTTTTGCTAACTCATAATCTTCAGCGTGCTGCATTATTAAGCTACCTAAGTCTTTAGCTGAGTTCATTATTCTAGACATTAATCTTGGGTTTTGGATTGTTTTAACGCCATCGGTGAATGCAATTATTCCTTTATTTTGTAACAAACCAAACTCAGTCATATTTGTACCCTCAGTATTTTTTGTTAAAGAGGCACATGGAAAAACATTTATCTTTGATTTATCTCTTCCTCTTCTTTTTAAAAAGTCGACTATGGAAACGTTATCAATTACTGGATCTGTATTTGGCATTGTCACAACTGAAGTGACACCACCCGAGAGTGCCGCGTTACTCAGTGTCCTAAAATTTTCTTTATACTCATAGCCCGGTTCACCAACAAAAACTCGCATATCGACTAATCCAGGGAAAATATACTTACCTTTTAAATCAATTGGTTTCTCTCTACTTGGTAAATTATTAATATTTACTTTTTTTCCTATAGCCTCAATTTTCCCATCTTCACTTATAATCAGACCCCCATTCTCATTCATGGAGTTATAAGGATCAATTATATTTGCGTTTATAAAATATTGTTTTTTCATTATGTACAAAATATTTTAAGACAAGCCATTCTTACCGCTACACCTAATTCAACTTGCTCTTTAATGACACTTTTGTTGATGTCATCTGCTAACATTGTATCTATTTCTATACCTCTGTTCATTGGACCAGGGTGCATAATTAAAGCATCAGATTTGGCATGTTCTAATTTATCAGGAGTTAATCCATAATATTCGTAATATTCTCTGTTGGATGAAAGATATGAACTCGTCATTCGTTCATTTTGTAATCTCAACATCATAACAATATCACAATCTTTCAATCCTTTTTTCATATCTGTAAAAGTATTAACACCAAATTTTTCAATTTCTTTTGGCATAAGATTTGTTGGAGCAATAATGTTCACTTCTGCTCCTAACATACTAAGTAAGTAAATATTTGATCTGGCAACTCTTGAATGAAGAATATCTCCACAGATTGCAATTTTTAATCCTTGAATTTTTTTTTTACGAGTAATAATTGTTAAAGCATCTAATAAAGCCTGAGTAGGGTGCTCTCTTCTTCCATCACCAGCATTTAGAACCGCACAGTTTACTTTTTGTGAAAGTAGATTACATGCCCCAGAATCTTGATGTCTAATTACAATAATATCAGGATGCATTGCATTTAGTGTCATTGCTGTATCTATTAATGTTTCACCTTTTTTAATTGCTGAGTTGCTTATATTCATTGACATAACATCAGCCCCAAGTCTTTTACCAGCTAATTCAAACGAGCTTTGAGTTCTAGTGGAAGGTTCAAAAAATAAATTAATTTGAGTTTTACCTCTTAAAACATCAACTTTCTTATTTTTACTTTGATTTACTTTTATAAATGAATTTGCTTCATCAAGTATTAAGTTAACATCATTAATTGATAAATCTTGAATTCCTAAAAGGTGTTTTTGGGAAATTTTAATAGCCTGATTTATTTTAATTGCCATTAAAACCAACTCTATAACTATAAACTCATATAATAGCAAGTATTAATTATTCAAAAAATCTAAAGCTCCTTGTAATATAAAAGCAGCAGCATTTTCATCTATCTTTTTTTCTCTTTTACTCACATTAATATCTAATTGACTAGACAGATTAAAAACGCCAACAGTTGAGAGTCTCTCATCCCAGAGACAAATTGGAATATCTAAGTTTTTTTCAATATTTTCAGTTGTATTTTTTACTGATTGAGCTGACCTACCGGAGGATCCATCCATATTCAAAGGATTTCCAACAATGATTCCTTTTATATTATTTTCATTGATAATTAATTTTAGTTCATCAACAAGGTCTTCTAACGAATTTCTATTTATTGTTTTTAATGGAGTGGCTATTAGTTGTTTGTCATCACAGATTGACACACCAATTCTTTTAGATCCAAGGTCTAAACCTATCAATCTACACTTATCTGAGTGTTTTTTTTTAAATTCCTCTAAAGTGATCATATTGTATATTTTAAACTTAAGTGATACTTTGCCTCATATTTAAATAGCATATGAGTATAGATCTTAAAACAATAAAACATATATCTAAATTGGCAAGAATTTCAGTTGACGAGCAAAGAGCTGAAAAATTAGCTGGTGATTTAAATTCTATTTTTGAATTTATTGAAAAACTTAACGAATTAAAAACTGACAATGTAGAACCATTAACTTCTATCGCTGAAACAACCTTAAAATTAAGATCTGATGAAGTAAAAAGTAAGAATATCAGAGAACAAATTATTAAAAATTCTCCTCAGGATAACGAGGATTATTTTGTAGTACCTAAGGTGATTGAATAATGTCAGATATTACAAAACAATCCCTTACAGAGCTGGTTGAAAATATTAAAAATAAAAAACTTTCTTCAACAGATGTAACCAAGGCATTTATCGATAGATCTGTAAAATCTGAAGAATTGAACGCTTACATTACAAATGACTTTACATCGGCTTTAGATAAAGCAAAAAAATTCGATCAAAAACCAAATTTAAATTTGAAACTGCCTGGTATTCCAATGGCAGTTAAGGATTTATTTTGTACAAAAGATATTAAAACAACTGCTGGTAGTAAAATTTTAAATAACTTTGTACCAACTTACGAGTCAACAGTTACTAAAAATATTTGGAATGAAGGCGCAATACTTTTGGGTAAGTTAAACTGTGATGAGTTTGCAATGGGTTCATCAAATGAAACAAGTTTTTTTGGCAATGTACAAAGCCCTATTGATAAAAATCTGGTTCCGGGTGGATCATCTGGCGGTTCAGCTTCGGCAGTGGCTGGACAATTAACTCCTGTTACAATTGGTACTGATACTGGTGGATCAATTAGACAACCAGCCTCTTTCACTGGGATTGTAGGATTAAAACCTACATACGGTAGCTGCTCAAGATATGGAATAGTTGCTTTTGCTTCATCATTGGATCAAGCAGGACCAATGGCTCAAAATGTAAAAGATTGTGCTTTACTTCACGAAGTAATTAGCTCTTATGACTCAAAAGACTCTACTTCAATAGATTTTAAGAGAAATCATTACAGTAAAGAATTAACAAATAATATTAAAGGAAAAAAAATTGGAATACCAAAAGAGTATAGAGTCGATGGTATGCCGAAAGAAATTGAAGACCTTTGGCAAAAAGGTATTCAGTACGTAAAAGATTGTGGTGCTGAAACCATTGATATTTCTCTGCCAAACACAAGTTATGCATTGCCGACATATTATATAGTAGCTCCTGCTGAAGCGTCATCAAACTTAGCAAGATATGATGGTGTTAAGTATGGATTTAGAGCTAAAGGTGAAAATTTAATTGATATGTACGAAAAGACTAGATCAGAAGGCTTTGGAGCTGAAGTTCAAAGAAGAATCATGATTGGAACTTATGTTTTATCTTCTGGGTACTATGATGCTTATTATCTTAAAGCTCAAAAAGTAAGGAAACTTATCAAAAATGATTTTGATGAGGCTTATAAAAAAGTCGATGCAATTTTAACTCCATCAACACCTAGCTCAGCATTTAAGATAGGTGAAAAAACAAATGATCCAGTGTCAATGTATCTAAATGATATATTTACAGTTCCTGTTAACTTAGCTGGACTTCCAGGTATCTCAATACCTGCAGGACATGACTCTAAAGGTTATCCTTTAGGTTTACAAATTATTGGCAAAGCTTTTGATGAACAAAATATATTGAATATAGCTTATGCTATGGAAGAGAAGATCAATTTTAAAAACAAAATTACTGATTGGTGGATAAAATGAGTAAAAAAAATTCAGAATATTTGATCAATCGAAAAGATAATCAGTACGAGGTAGTAATTGGTTTAGAAGTTCATGCTCAAGTTTTATCTGATTCTAAATTATTTTCTACTTCAGCAACTAAATTTGGAGCGGAACCTAATACGCAGGTTAGTTTAGTTGATGCTGCATTTCCAGGAATGTTACCAGTAATAAATGAATTTTGTGTTAAACAGGCAATTAAAACTGGTATTGGCCTTAACGCAAAAATTAATAAACGTTCAGTATTTGATAGAAAAAATTATTTTTATGCTGATTTACCTCAAGGATATCAAATATCACAATTTAAAGATCCAATAGTAGGTGAGGGTAAGGTTATTTTGGATATGCCTAATGGTCAAAAAGAAGTTGGTATAGAAAGATTACACCTAGAACAAGATGCTGGAAAAAGTATACATGATCTTGACCCACAAAATACTTTTGTTGATTTAAACAGATCAGGGGTAGCTTTAATGGAAATAGTCAGCAAGCCTGATCTAAGATCCCCAGATGAGGTTAATGCTTACATTAAAAAATTACGATCTATAATGAGATATTTAGGAACTTGTGATGGAAATATGCAAGAGGGCTCTTTAAGAGCTGATGTGAATGTTTCTGTAAGACCAAAGGGCTCAAAAGAATTTGGTACTCGATGCGAAATTAAAAACGTCAATTCAATTAAATTTATGCAAATGGCAATAGAATATGAGGCTAATAGGCAAGTTGATTTAATAGAAGAAGGCAAAACTATTGATCAAGAAACAAGGCTTTTTGATACGAAGAAAAATGAGACAAGGTCAATGAGATCAAAAGAGGATGCTCATGATTATAGATATTTTCCTGACCCAGATTTATTACCTTTGGAAGTTTCGGAAAAATTTATTGAAGAACTGAAAAATGATATTCCAGAACTTCCAGATGACAAAAAGAAAAGATTTATTGAAGAGTTTAAATTGTCTCCTTATGAGGCTAATATTTTAGTGTCTGATATTGATACTGCGAAATACTTTGAAGAAGTTGTAGCTAAAATGGGTAAGAACAAAGATATTAAGTTAGCAGTCAATTGGATTACAGGAGAATTATTTGCTGTTTTAAATAGTAAAGCATTAGAAATTTCTCAAAGTCCAGTAAGCGCTAAGAATTTCGCTATTTTGATAAATCTTATTAAGAATGGAACTATCTCAGGTAAGATAGCAAAAACTGTTTTTGAATTGATGATCGATGGCGATAAAGATCCTCAAAAGATAGTAGAAGAAAAAGGATTAAAACAACAAAGTGATCCAAAAGCTTTAGAGGCATTAATTGACAAAATAATTAATGACAATAGAGAAAAAGCCATTGAATATAAACAAGGTAAAGAAAAATTATTTGGTTTTTTTGTTGGTCAAGCAATGAAGGCATCAGGTGGAAAAGCTAACCCTCAATTAATCAATGAGATCCTAAAGAAAAAATTATAAGGTTATGGGTTCAGACCTTAATATTACAAAACATTTACAAGATTATATTTTAAAGAATGGTTTAAAATTACATCCAATTCAAAAAGAAATAATAGATTACAACCTATCACTTGGTGATTCAAAAAGAATGCAAATATCTATTTCTCAATGTCAATTTTTACATTTGATTATTAAGATTTCCAAAATTAAAAAAGTCCTAGAGATAGGAACTTTTACAGGTTTAAGTACATTATCCATGGCATTAGCATTACCAGAAGAGGGCAGTATAATTGCATTAGATAAAAATGCGGAAACAAGCAAAGTTGCACAAAGCTTTTTTAAAAAGGCTAATCAAGATCATAAGATTAAAACAATGATTAAACCAGCATTAGAAACTTTAATGAGTATCAGAAATAAAAAATTTGACTTAGTTTTTATTGATGCTGATAAAATGAATTATAAAAAATATTATGAAATTTCTTTAGATTTATTAAATAAAGAGGGTTTAGTGATAATCGATAATGTATTTTGGCATGGAGAAGTAGTTAATAAAGATATAAATGATAAAATTACAAAAAGTATTAGAGATTTGAATGATTTTATCTCTAAGGATAAGAGAATTGAAAAAGTCATGGTACCATTTGGTGATGGAATGACCGTTTGTAGGAAGATTTAATGTTCACTGTATTCGGTTTTTATAAATTTCAAAAAATAAATGATTTAAAAAAAAATCAAAAAATATTGAGTAATCTCTTGAATAATGAAAATATAAATGGATCAATTATTATATCCAAAGAGGGATTAAATGGATCTATATGTGGGACAAATAAAGATATTAGGACTACAGTTATTAGATTAAAAAAAATCTTGAGTATTAAAAAATTTGATAGTTTTAATGACTCGAAAAGTAAGTTTAAACCTTTTCACAAACCAAAAGTAAAAATTAAAAAAGAAGTTGTTCCTATGGATCTTAAAATATCGAATACGATCAAAAAAAAGAATAATCATATTGAACCAATAAAGTGGAATAAATTGATAAAAAATAAGAAAACTTTATTATTAGATGCAAGAAAACCATTTGAACATAAAGTTGGATCTTTCAAAAAATCGGTAAATCCAAATATAGGTAATTTTAGAGATTTTCCAAAATACCTTAAAAAGTTAAAAAAAGACCAGCCAATAGCAATGTTTTGCACTGGTGGGATTAGATGTGAAAAAGCATCTGTATTTTTAGAAAAAAAAGGTTTTAAAAAAATTTATCAATTAAAGGGCGGAATTTTGAATTACTTAAAAAAAATCAAACAAAAAAATAGCCTATGGCAAGGAGAATGTTTTGTATTTGACAACAGAGTAAGTTTAAAACATGGATTGTTACAAGGAAGTTATTCAATTTGTGGTGGATGTAGACAGCCAATTTCAATTAAAGATAAAAAATCAAAAAGATATGAGGAGGGTGTAACTTGCCCTAATTGCTTTGATAAACTCTCAAAAAATCAAAAATCTCGTTTTAGAATGAGACAAAGTCAGATATACAAGGCAAAGCTATCTGGAAAAAAATATAATTTTCAAAAAGAGTTTAACTAAGGATTTATTTGTCACAATCTCTCAAATTAACTAAAGATCCGATATGGTTTTTGTTAAGGAAAGTAACTGTTCCTGCAAGTGTTGGTTCATTATTTCAAACCTTTTACAATTTAGTAGATACATGGTTTGCAGGAAGAATATCTGCTGAAGCAATAGCAGCAATTGCAAAATCTTTCCCAATTTATTTTACTATTATTGCTATAGGTGTGGGATTAACTGCAGGAACTAATACTTTAATTGGTAATAATATAGGTGCTAATAATAAAAAGAGGGCGTCATTATTTGTTGCTCAATCAATTATATTTTCAATCTTTTTGTCTGTTCTTGTTACTTTTTTTGGTTTGAATGTTTCAGATTTTCTGCTCTCTCTGATGGGATCAGATCAAGAAGCAATTATCTTAACTAGAAAATATCTAGATATAATTTTTTATGGAACAATAATAGTTTTGATACAAATTTCTTTAAATGGAACCTTAAATGCACAAGGTGATACCAAAAGCTATAGGAATGTTTTAATTTTTAGTTTCTTTTTAAATATTTTCCTTAACCCGTTATTTATTTTTGGTTATGGTTTTATTCCAGCATTTGGTATTTCTGGAATTGCTATAGCAACTGTTGTAGCACAATTTATTGGTCTCCTATATTTGGTTTATAAAGTTTATTGTTGTGAATTAAAAAAATATTTAAAACTAGAATGTTTTTTTCCAAAATTTAATCTTTTAGCAGAACTTGTTTATCAAACTATCCCAGTAATGTTCAGTATGTTATTGATTGGTGTTGGAATATTTAATATTCTTTACTTCATTGGACAGTTTGGTGATTTAGCAACAGCTGGCTATGGTGCTGCTTTAAGAATTGAGCAAGTTTTTCTTCTACCAGTAATAGGATTAAATACTGCAGTTTTATCTATAGGTGGACAAAACTTTGGAGCAAAAAATTATGACCGTTTAAGAGAGTTGTATAAAAAAGCTTTGCTATTTGGTTCTTCTTTTATGATTTTTGCAGGATTAATAATTTTTTTTGGTGCAGAAATTTTAGTTTCATTATTTACAGATAACTTAGAAGCAATTAAGCATGGTGTTATTTACCTAAAAGTTGCAGCCTTAATAGGACCCATATATCCTATATTTTTTATTACAACTGCAGTTTTTCAAGCAGTTAAAAAACCTCTTTATAGTTTGTATTTAAGTATATTAAGATTAACAGCCCTTCCTTTTCTATGTTTATGGTATGTAATCAACATAAAAGGGGGAGACTACAATGATATATTTTATACTATTTTAGTTACAAACTGGATCATGGGAATTGCAGTCTTGATATTTATTGGGTATTTCTTAAATAATGTTTTTAAACAAAATAAAAATTTTTTATCAACTTAGTATTTTTTTTATAATTCTTTTTATATCTTGTATTCATTTAAAATCCCAAGAGATTGAGAATATAATAGGCATAGCTAAAGTCATAGATGGAGATACAATCAAAATAGATTCTAAAAAAATAAGACTTTTTGGAATAGATGCACCAGAGCAAAAACAATTTTGTAAAAAAATATTTTTGTCAATATCATCAATCACATTCAAAAAAAATTACCCTTGTGGTCAAATATCAACTAATTTTTTAAAAAAAAAAATCGATAATAAAATGATTAGCTGTAAATCTATAGGTATAGATCGATATAAAAGACACATAGCTGAGTGTTTTAAAGGAAAAAAAAATATAAATATTTTTATGGTTCAGAATGGCCAAGCTGTAGCTTATAGAAAATATTCTCCAAAATTTATCTCATACGAAAATAACGCAAAAAAAGAAAAACTTGGATTATGGTCTGGAACCTTCGAAATGCCTTGGGTTTATAGAAAAAAAAATTAATCTTTTTGTAATTTTTTTTCTAATTTTCTGACTAAATATGAAACTATCAAAATTAGAATTAAATATTCTAAGATTAAAAAAGTGTATATTTCTAATGGTCGATAAGTTGTTACAACAAGTTCGTTAGCTTTTCTTGTTAAATCTCCTATTCCAATAATAGATACCAATGATGACATTTTGAGAACATATACAAATTGATTTCCAATAGCAGGTAAAATATTTTTGATAGCTTGTGGAAGTATTACTAATTTTAATTTTCTAAAAAAATTTAAACCCAAAGAACTTCCTGCCTCCCATTGTGATTTTTTAATTGAATTAATACCTGCTCTAAAAATTTCGGCTTGAAAGGCACTTTCACTTATTGATAAAGCAATAATTCCTGAAACAAAAGGGCTAAAACTAATTCCAGTCATTATAGGTAAACCATAATAAATCCATAAAATTAAAACTAATAATGGAATAGCTCTTATTATTTCAACATAACCAATATTTAAATAAGTAAGAAATTTATTTTTTGCCAATGATGGAATTGCCACCAAAAGTCCTAAGAAAATAGAAATGATTATTGAAACTAAAGAAATAAAAATTGTTGTAGTTAATCCACTTAATAAAAATTTTAGATTTGTGAGACCCTCAATATTATTAGGAGATAAAATCAACCAATTTAGCTCACTTTTACCGCATGAGCTTAGAGATAAAATTAAAAGTAAAAAAAATAAATTTCTCACCTTTAAAATTATAAAGAATTAAAAACTAATTACTAATTGATTATAAGCTTTTTAGGTTATATTTGGCTAGCAAACGAGTAAAGAAGCCCGAGGATTTTTTCTTTTTGATCCATTCGTTTACATAGCTATTCCATTTGTCATCACCTTTTGGAACCATCATAGCTAAAAAGGCCGGATTTTTTTCTCCATCAGGCACTATTGCTAATTGTGGATATTTTATAACTAATTTATTTGCTTCAGTAGAGCTTGTAATATTTCCATCGGCTCTACCAGCTAAAACTTCCTGAAAATCTCTTGCAGGAGCCTCAACAGAGTTTAATTTAGATTTAGGAAAGAATTCTTTTGCTTTTTCTTCTTGAGATGTGCCAAGCGTTGTTGCTATCGTTACACCTTTGTTATTAAGAGATTCCCAAGTAGGAAACTTTTTCAAATTTTTTTTTAACACAAGTGGAACTGTTCCATATTTGTAATAAGTATCTGTAAATCCCGCTACCTCAGCTCTCTTAGGAGTCTTAGTTACACTTGTTGAAATATCGTACCTTGATGATGTTATACCTGAGACAATGGTTTTCCATTCTGCTGGAACAAATTCAATTTTTACACCCATATCTTTAGCCAATTCGTTCATAACATCAATATCAAAACCTTTGTATTTATTTGTTGCTGGATCTTTGACCGTCATAGGATCCCAATCTCCAGTGGTTCCAACTTTTAATACTCCAGAGGATTTGATTTTTTCTAAATTTGACTCTGCATTAAGAGAAAATGGTAAGATTATAAATAGTAATAATGTAAGAATTTTTTTCATAATTATTAATAGCTGATTTAAAAAAAAATTGAGTCTATAATCTTGACGCACTGTCATTTATCCAAGAAAATAAATGTTGCGCAAATGAGCGCCTAACAAAAAGATTTACGTCACTTTCATTCTGATTATGAATAATTACATCAATTTTAGCTAGGATTGTCTGTGTAACTGACCCCTTTTTTTTTCTAAATTCATTAAAATTGAACGGACAGCCACTTTCAAACAAATCATATACTTTATCACCCTTTAAATTTATTAATATAAATTGGTCTGAAACATCGGTTATGGCCCCAAGATTAAGTTTGGAGATATTTTTATAAAGTAATTTTTCAATTCCATATTCGTTTGTATCATTTCTGACAGTTTTATTAGAGTAAATCATCCATTCATCAGGGCTTAACCATAAAGCCGTTAAATCTTCACCTTGTGAGGAGGTATTAGGTTTTGTAGGTAAAAGCATATTTAAAGATTTTCCAGCAGCTGAAAAAAATTCTCTCTTTTTCCCTCTTATGATTAACTTAATTGTAGGTTGCACCTCTCTTATTTGAAGATCTTGATATGATTTTTCATCAGATAAAGCTCGATTATAATTAAGCATTTAATCTTTTATTCTCCTTATCTAAAAAAACAGGATCTGTAATTGTTACATTAATTTTTTTGTTTTTCATTGGTATTATTAATTTTTGTCCGAGCATATTTTTACCACCTTTTACAACTCCAAGAGCTATAGATTTTTTTAGGTTAGGGCTGAAATAGCTTGAAGTGACATGACCTAACATTTCAATAGGTGATTTGTTTATATCAGCGACTATTTGTGCACCTTCTTCTAAAATTTCGTTTGGGTTATCAGTTAATAAACCAACTAATTGTTTTCTATCCTCCCTAATTGTATCAGATCTGTATAATGATCTTTTACCAATAAAATCATATTTCTTTTTACTAACTATCCAATCCATTTGTAAATCAATAGGAGTCATTGTTGCGTCGGTGTCTTGACCAACAATTATGAAACCTTTTTCTGCCCTCAGCAAATGCATAGTTTCAGTTCCGTAAGGTGTAATATTATAATTTTTTCCAACTTCCATACATTTTTCCCAAACAGATTTTCCAAAATTAGCCTGAACATTGATTTCATAGCTTTGTTCACCGGTAAAACTTATTCGCATTATTCTACAATGTATTTTTTCTATCTTTGTTTTTTTAAACGACATGTGTGGAAAATTTTTATCTGAGAGATCTAGACTAGGAAATATCTCAGAAATAATTTTTTTACTATTAGGCCCGCAAACACTTATGGTTGCAAAGTGATCTGTAACCGAAGTTAAATACACATCGAGCTCAGGCCATTCTGTTTGTAAGTAATCTTCTAACTTTCCTAAAACATTTGCAGCCCCTCCGGTAGTAGTTGTCATTAAATAGTGATTTTCATCTAAACGTGTAGTGACACCATCATCATAAACCATACCATCTTCATTAAGCATTAAACCATATCTACATTTACCAATTTGAAGTTTTGACCAGGCATTAGTATAAACACGGTTAAGAAATTCTGATGCGTCAGTACCTTGAATATCAATTTTACCAAGGGTTGATGCATCTAATATTCCAGCACTTTCTCTAGCGGCCTTACTTTCTCTTTGAACCGCCTGAAACATATCCTCATTATTTTTAGGATAATACCAAGCTCTCTTCCATTGACCCACATTTTCAAATTTTGCTCTGTTTTTTACATGCCATTCGTGAATTGGAGTTTTTCTATATACATCAAAATATTCACCGACATTTCTTCCTACAATTGTTCCAAAGGTAAGTGGAGTATATGGAGGTCTAAAAGTAGTAGTTCCTAGCTCACCCATTTTAGCCTCTGAGGTTTCAGAAATAATACCTAAGGCATGCATATTACCTAATTTACCTTGATCTGTTCCCATTCCAGTTGTGGTATATCTTTTTACATGTTCAATTGATTTAAAACCCTCTCTTAAGGCTAATTTAATATCTTTGGCAGTAGCATCATTTTGATAATCGACGAATGATTT